>JALELN010000038.1 GCA_022771765.1 Lachnospiraceae bacterium
CTTTCACAGCTGCAGGGTGTGCCGCTGCCGACACTGGCATGGACGCTTTCCATGGGTACGGATATCGGAGGAAGCGCAACGCCCATCGGTGCCTCTGCCAATGTTGTAGGAATCTCTGTTGCTTCCAGAGAGGGTTACCCCATCGGATGGGGCAAATATTGTAAATACTGCGCACCTGCAACCGTGATGGTAGTTGCGATCTCTATGGTGTGCATTTATATCAGATACTTTTAAATTAAGGGGGTTGATATCATGAGTGATTCACAGGTTATCATTACGATCGGACGAGAGTTCGGAAGCGGCGGTCATGCCATCGCGGAGGAATTGTCCAGACGCCTTGGGCTCAAGTTCTACGATCACAATATTATGGATGAGATCGCGCTGGAAAAGGGTGTCGATCCGGAAACCCTGCGCAAGTACGATGAGAAGCCACACAAGCTGTTTCTTTCCAGAAGTGTGAAGGGGTATCACAGTTCCGCAGAGGTGAACATTGCCTATATGCAGTTTGATTATCTGAAAAAGAAGGCTGCACAGGGAGAGTCTTTTATCGTGGTCGGTCGTTGTGCGGAGGGTATCTTCGAAGATCACCCGGGACTGATCTCCATCTTTATTCTTGGAAATAAGGAGACAAAATGCAAGCGTGTCATGGAGTTGTATCACCTGAGCCGACAGGAGGCTCTGGAGAAGATGAGACGCCATGATGAGTATCGCAAGCGCTATCACAACAACTTCTGCGAGGACAAATGGGGAGATTCGAGAACCTATGATCTTTGTATCAACAGCAGTCTGAAAGGGCTTGAGGTGACAACAGACGTGCTGGAGTCTTACATCCGCACGCGTATGGATCAGACGGTTTAAAAGTGCTCAGGTATACAGCGTCGGAAGATACCGGCGCTGTATGTGTATTTTGAGTAAGAAATTGAAAAAGAAAAGATGGGAAGAGAGTAATTTATGAAGATTGGATTTATCGGAGCAGGAAAAGTGGGCTGCTCCCTTGGGAAGTATTTAATAGGATCAGCGGGAGACTGGCAGATCGAAGGATATCTCAGCCGCAGCTCAGAGTCGGCGAAGGAGGCCGCCATATTCACTGACAGCAGAGTGATCGATCAGGTAGAACTTTTGGCGCAGATGTCAGATCTGATTTTTATTACGACACCGGATGGTGCGATTGCAGAAATCTGGCAGGAATTGTGTGATTGTGGAGCCTCGCTGGAGAACAAGCTGGTGGTACATTGCAGCGGACTGCTTGACTCGACTGTATTTGCAGATGCAGAAGAGCGGGGCGTAACTGCAGCCAGCCTGCATCCCTTTTATGCGGTGTCAGACAGGTATCATTCTTATGAAATGCTTCCGGAGGCGTTGTTTACGCTGGAGGGGAGCGGGGAACGAATGGAAGAACTGCAGGGATTGCTGGAGGCAAGCGGATTGACCATACAACGAATGGATGCTGCGTCAAAGATGAAGTATCATGCGGCTGCTTCGATCGGTTCCAATTTAATGGTTGGGCTGACAGAACTGGCAATCAGCCTGCTCACTGACTGTGGGTTTGACAGAGAACATGCGCGAATGGCACTTCACCCCTTGATGCAGGGCAATTTGGATGCTATTATGGAAAAGGATACTGTTGATGCGTTGACCGGACCTGCGGAGCGAGCGGATGTGGAGACTGTAGAAGCACATCTGAAGACACTCGTGGGTGATGATCGGGAGATTTATCGCCTGCTCACAAAGAAGATCACTGCTCTCGCAAAACAGAAAAACCCGGATCGTGATTATGAGCAGCTGGAAGCATGTCTGATGAAAGCAAATGGAATAGATTGTTGAAATGCAGGGTAAATTATAAGAAACGGAGAGGGGATCCTATGGTAAAAATTATTGCGGACAGCACATGTGATCTGTCAGCGGAATTGATTGCAAAATATGACGTGGGTATATTGCCGCTTCATATTCTACTTGGTGAAAAAGAGTATGAGGACGGAAAGAGTATTACACCGGAGGACATCTTTCAGTGGTCGGACGAGCATGAGACGACGCCGAAGACGTCTGCACCTGCTATGGAGACAGTGATGGAGCTGCTGCGTCCTTATGTGGAGGCAGGCCAGGAATGTGTCTGCTTCTGTATTTCCGAATCCATGTCCACATGCGGTAATGTGATCCGTATGGCGGCGGAGGAAATGGAGGCAGGATCACTTGTTCGCGTGATCGATTCACAGAATCTTTCCACCGGCATCGGGCTGCTCGTTATCGAGGCAGCGATCATGGCAAAAGAGGGAAAGACGGCGGATCAGATCGTTTCGCAGATCGAGGCTCTGCGCCCGCGCGTGCGTGCAAGCTTTGTGGTGGATACGCTGGTCTATCTGCACCGTGGCGGCCGCTGCGGCGGACTGGCCGCGATGCTTGGCGGTGCGTTAAAGCTGCATCCGAAGATCGTTGTGGAAGACGGCGCGATGCATAGCACAAAAAAATACCGTGGCAATATCAGATCAGTGGTTCTTTCCTATGTGAAAGATATGGAACCGGAACTGAAAAATGCGAAACCAGACCGTGTATTTATTACGCATTCCGGTTGTAAGCCCACAGTGGTAGAGCCGGTGCGGGAGTATCTGGAGAGTCTGGGCATTTTTACAGAGATCTTAGAGACAAGAGCAGGCGGTGTGATCAGCAGTCATTGTGGTCCCGGTACGCTGGGCGTGCTCTTTATCAGTATCTGATAAATTCCGAGTCCACGAGCGTATCACCCTCATAGACCAGCTTCAGGGAGAAAATGCTTTCGTTTTCCATCAGTTCACGCAGGAAAATGAGGTCACCTTCCCATAAATTTAAATTCAATACGTCTTTTTTGGGCACCCAGGCGAGCGCGCCTTCATTGCACTCGCGCAGGGTGCCTTCGTATTTGTCGGCAGTAAACAGATGCATATATTCTCCTTCCCACTCGTTAGAGAGGAAAGTGACGATCCCACGGAAGCGAAAACCGGTCAGCGTCAGTCCGGTTTCTTCATATACTTCGCGCAGCAGACATTCTTCCGGAGTTTCATTGCCTTCAAATTTTCCGCCGACGCCGATCCATTTGTCGTGGTTCAGATCATTTTCTTTTTTGGTGCGATGGAGCATGAGATATTCATCGCGTTCATTTTCGATATAGCATAAGGTTGTCAGTTTCATAGATGGAACCATCTCCTTTGGATACAGTTATTTTCTTATAGTATAACTTTGGGCGGATCCCATTACAATATGATTTTTTGCAGGGCAGCTGTGCGATGCATAGTTTGCAGATGAATGGTCTATACTTAAAAAGGGCAGTGTTGGATGAAAAATGGCTTGATATTGTGAGAAATGCACAAAAAAAAGATGTAAAACTTGGCAATTCAGCATATTGCGGAAACGGTACCGGAGTGCTATTATAAATTCAACGGAAACGGTACCGGAAACATTACCGAGAACGCTTCCAATGCAAACCAAAAAACCATAAAACAAAAAAATGGAGGAAAAAAATGAAAAAGAGAATCGTGTGCGCAATGATGTGCGTAGCAATGGTAGCAACCTCACTTGTAGGATGCGGATCCAAGACAGATGAAGGAACAGCAAACGACGCAGCAGCAACAGATGACGCAGCTGATGATGCTGCAGACGCAGAGGCAACAGACGATACAGCAGAGACAGGAAAGGTTTACTACTTAAACTTCAAGCCTGAGCAGGCAGATGCATGGGTGGAGTTAGCAAATGCTTATACTGAAGAGACCGGTGTACAGGTAACTGTAGAGACCGCAGCATCAGGAACTTATGAGCAGACATTAAAGTCAGAGATGGCGAAGACAGATGCTCCTACCTTATTCCAGGTAAACGGACCTGTAGGTCTTGCTTCCTGGAAGGATTACTGCTATGATTTATCCGGAAGCGATCTTTACAGCCAGGTAAAGAGTGATGACTTCGTATTAAAGGATGGCGATGCAGTACAGGGTATCGCATATGTTATCGAGACATACGGTATCATCTACAATAAGACTTTATTAGACGAGTATTGCGCAAAGGATTACGCAGTTGTTAAGTCAGCAGACGAGATCAACAGCTTTGACAAGTTAAAGGCAGTTGCAGACAGCATTCAGGAGAATAAGGATGATCTTGGTGTTGAGGGTGCTTTCACTTCAGCAGGTATGGATTCATCTTCTGACTGGAGATTTAAGACTCACTTAGCAAACCTTCCGATCTATTATGAGTACAAGGATAAAGGAATCGGATCTACCGATAAGATCGAGGGAACTTACCTTGACAACTACAAGAAGATCTGGGATCTCTACATCACAGATTCTACCTGCGAGCCTACTATGATTTCTTCTAAGACCGGTGAGGACGCAGAGGCTGAGTTTATCATGGGCGAGGCAGTATTCTTCCAGAATGGTACATGGGAGTATGGTAATCTGATCGACGGTGGTATGACGGATGACGATCTTGGTATGTTACCGATCTACATTGGAGCAGCCGGTGAGGAGAATCAGGGATTATGTACAGGTTCAGAGAACTACTGGTGTGTAAACAAGAACGCTTCTGAGGCAGACATTCAGGCAACCTTAGATTTCCTGAACTGGTGCATCACTTCTGATACCGGACGTGATTCTCTGGCAAACACCATGGGATTCTTAACACCTTTCAAGAGCTTTGATGATGGATATACACCTGCAAACAAGCTGATCGAGTGTGCAGATGAGTATATCGCAAACGGCAAGACTGCTGTTTCATGGAACTTCGCATCTATCCCTTCTGAGACATGGAAGGATCAGGTTGGTGCAGCTCTGACTGAGTACGCGCAGGGTACTGGTGATTGGGATGCAGTGAAGACAGCGTTTGTAGATGGATGGGCAACTGAGTACGAAGCAGCTCATGCTGAGTAATCTATTTTTGTAAAGAACGTATGTAAATGAATAATGGGCGGTTTTTTATAAGCCGCCCATTTTCTATTAAAGGGAGTGAACCAATATTATGAATACAAAATCTATGAAAAAATATTCGCCGATTTTTGTACTTCCTACTTTCGCAGCTTTTACGATCGGCTTTATCATCCCGTTTATCATGGGAATTTATCTGTCATTCTGTAAATTCACAACGGTTACAGATGCAAAGCTGGTAGGATTCAGTAATTATCTGAAGGTCTTTCAGGACCCGACTTTTGTACATGCATTATGGTATACAGCATTATTTACCGTAGTTTCCGTACTCACGATCAATGTATTTGCATTCACGATCGCGATGTTATTAACCAAGGCAATGAAGGGTACGAACCTGTTCAGAACCGTTTTCTTTATGCCGAACCTGATCGGTGGTATCGTATTAGGTTATATCTGGCAGCTGATCTTAAACGGTGTGTTAGCATATTTTGACCGTACCTTAACATATAGCGCTACCTACGGCTTCTGGGGCCTGGTCATCCTGATGAACTGGCAACAGATCGGATATATGATGATCATCTATATCGCAGGTATCCAGAATATTCCCGGAGAACTCATCGAGGCAGCAAAGATCGATGGAGCAGGCAAATGGCAGATCTTAAAAAATGTAACGATCCCTATGCTGATGCCGTCCATCACCATCTGCAGTTTCCTTACATTAACAAATGGCTTCAAGCTGTTTGACCAGAATATGGCATTGACAAACGGTGCTCCGTCTGATAAGTCTCAGATGCTCGCATTAAATATTTTCGATACATTCTACGGCAGAGTTGGCTGGGAAGGTGTTGGTCAGGCTAAGGCAGTGATCTTCTTTATCTTAGTTGCAGCCATTGCCATCATTCAGCTTCGTGCGACCAGAAGTAAGGAGGTACAGCAGTAATGGAAAAGAAAAATAAAGTTACAATGGGTACATTCTTCTTTTCAATCCTGAGTATTGTTTGGCTTGCACCGATCTTTATTGTGATGATCAATTCATTCAAGAAGAAAGTATTTATCAGTAAAAAGCCTTTTAGTATTCCTTCCGGAAAATCATTTGTTGCTTTACAGAACTATACGAATGGTATCAAGAAGATTGGATTCTTCCAGTCCTTTGGATATTCACTCTGGATCACAGTAGCATCTGTAGTAGTTATCATTCTTTGTACCTCCATGTTTGCATGGTACATCACCAGAGTAAAGAACAAGGCAACGACTGCACTGTATTACCTGTGTGCGTTTTCCATGATCGTACCGTTCCAGATGGTTATGTTTACATTATCCAAGCTGGCTGATATGATGCACTTGGGAAATCCCCTCGGTATCGTTATCGTTTACCTTGGATTCGGAGCCGGTCTTGCGGTATTTATGTTCTGCGGATTTGTGAAATCAATTCCGCTGGAGATCGAAGAAGCGGCCATGATCGATGGATGTAATCCGCTGGAGATCTTTTTCCAGGTTGTGCTGCCGGTATTGAAGCCGACCTGTATTTCTACAGCGATTCTGCAGACAATGTGGATCTGGAATGACTACCTGCTTCCTTATCTGGTACTTGATATTACCAAATATAAGACGATCCCGATCGCTATTCAGTATCTGAAGGGCGGTTACGGTGCCGTTGATATGGGTGCCATGATGGCGATGCTCGTACTGGCAATTATCCCGATCGTTATCTTCTATTTATTCTGCCAGAAGTACATTATTGAGGGCGTTGTGGCAGGCGCTGTAAAGGGCTAAGAGGAGAATTACATCATTATGAGAAGCAGTGGTATTTTATTACCTGTGAGTGCGCTTCCCGGAAAATATGGAATTGGTAGTTTTTCGAAAGAAGCGTATGCATTTGTAGATTTTTTGGAGGCAGCCGGTCAGAAACTCTGGCAGATCCTTCCGCTGGGGCAGACCAGCTATGGGGATTCACCATACCAGTCGTTTTCCACCTTCGCAGGCAATCCGTATTTTATCAGTCTGGAGACGCTCATTGAGGAGGGCGTTCTGACTGAGGAGGAGTGCGACCGCGCAGATTTCGGAAAAAATAAAAAGTATATTGATTACGGAAAAATGTATCAGAGCCGCTATAAGATCCTGCATCTGGCATTTGAGCGCACAGATCTGAGCAGAAACGAAGATTATCGGAAATTCTGCCGGGCAAACAGTCATTGGCTGGACGATTATGCGCTGTATATGGCAATCAAGATGGATCATGATGCAAAATGCTGGAGCGAGTGGGAGGATGATATCCGCCTGCGCAAGCCTGAGGCACTGGACAGCTATCGCGAAAAACTGGCTACAGAGATTGAGTTTTACCGTTATATGCAGTATAAGTTTTCAGAGCAGTGGGAAAAACTGAAGGCCTATGCGAATGCCAAGGGCATACAGATCATAGGTGATCTGCCGATCTATGTGGCATTTGACAGTTCTGATGCGTGGGCAAATCCGAAACTGTTCCAGTTCGATGAGGACTGCAAACCCATTTCTGTGGCGGGATGTCCGCCGGATGGATTCTCCGCTACGGGACAGTTGTGGGGCAACCCGCTCTACGCGTGGGAGTATCACAAAAAGACCGGATA
Source organism: Lachnospiraceae bacterium (assembly GCA_022771765.1). Taxonomy (GTDB): domain Bacteria; phylum Bacillota; class Clostridia; order Lachnospirales; family Lachnospiraceae; genus W0P33-017. Next base: position 7,484 of record JALELN010000038.1, read on the forward strand.
TGAGTGGTGGACGAAGCGGATGGAAGCATGCTACAAGATGTATGACATCATTCGGATAGACCATTTCCGTGGGTTTGATGAGTACTATGCAATTCCTGCCTATGAGGAGACCGCAGAGTTCGGTGAATGGGAGCAGGGTCCGGGTTATGAGCTGTTTCAGGCGATCGAGAAGAAACTTGGCAAATTAAATATTATCGTTGAGGATCTGGGATTTATTACAGATTCTGTGCGGGAGCTGGTTGCAAAGACCGGCTGGCCCAATATGAAAGTGCTGGAGTTTGCTTTTGACTCCAGAGATGAAGCAGGTGCGAATGACTATATTCCTTATGTATATGACAAAAACTGTGTCGTTTACACGGGAACACATGACAATGAAACCCTGCTTGGCTGGTTGGATAATATCAGCAAGGATGACCGCAAACTGGTGGAAGCTTATCTGGATGAAAATGGAGCTGACAAGAAGCGTTTGGTTCACTCCCTTGTCAGACTGGCGATGTCTTCAGTGGCAGACCGTTGTGTGATTCCGATGCAGGATTATCTATGTCTGGGGAACGAGGCTCGTATGAACGAGCCTTCTACCCTCGGCAAAAACTGGAAGTGGCGCATGAGTTCAAGTCAGATGACAAAGAAGCTCGCAAAAGGAATTTATGAGATGAGCGTCATGTATGGAAGAACAAAACGAAAAGCGTCTAAAGGAAAAAAGTAGCGAAAAGGGCAACCGGAAGAATATGGTTGCCCTTTTTTACATGATGTGGTATATTTTTTAGTTGTGAAAACAGATGCTGGTTTAGACTTAATTGGAGCGGAAAATGGCAGAATTAACGATAAAAGACGTAGCGCGTATCTGCGGTGTCGGTGTGAGTACCGTTTCGCGTGCGATCAACAATCACCCGGATATCAACCCGGAGACAAAAGAAAAGATCATGCGTGTGATCGAGGAAAACCACTATATTCCGAATAACAGCGCGCGAAATCTCAAGCGAACGGAGTCCAATACGATCGCGATCATGATCAAAGGTATTGACAACCCGTTTTTCCTGGCGATGTTTAAGATCTTTGAACAGGAGTTAGGGCAGGAGGATTATCTGTTCTTTTTGCAGCGTGTGCAGCAGGAGGAGGATGAGCTGGCTGTAGCGAGAGAACTGGCGAAAGAGAAGCGCTTAAAGGGTATCATTTTTCTCGGTGGACGAGTCGACCGTGATCCGAAGGAATTACGAGAGCTGGGGATCCCCTATGTGCTGTGCGCGTTTGCTCCGGAAAAGTCAATGCTGACACCTGAGGTGAATTATATTTCCATTGATGATGAGGAGGAGAGCTACCGGGTTGTTGATTACCTGTGTAAGCTTGGACATAAGAAGATCGCAATCATCCGGCCGCTTTATTCTGACCGGGGTATCGGACGTACCCGTTATAACGGATATGTCAGGGCATTGAAAAAGCATGGGATTGAAGTGGATCCGGCGTTGGTGCTGTACATGAAGGATGATATTGAAGCCTTTACGCCTGCAAACGGCTACGCGGTGACCAGAGATCTCCTGGCCTCCGGTCAGGAGTTTACGGCGCTGTTTACGATGTCCGACACAACGGCCATCGGGGCATGCAAAGCACTTTTGGAGGCCGGTAAGAGAATTCCTGACGATTATTCAGTGGCTGGCTTTGACGGGATCGAGATGGCGCATTATTATCATCCGTCTTTAACAACGATCTGTCAGCCCAAGGAAGAGATGGCACGCGCGGCGGTGAAGATGGTCCTGGATCTGATCGAGGACCGTCCGGTCAGACAGAATCAGCAGATTTTTACGGCAGAACTTCTCGTCGGGGAATCCACAAAACAGATCTGACGGAAGAAAAAATAGGAAGAAAAAATATTGGCAGTGACCCCATTTTTCAGAAGTATCTTTGCGTATAAATATGATATAAACGTGAAGGGAGGTCATCGCATATGCCTACTGTAATAGAAACAAAAATGAACATCACACATCATTTCAGCAGCCTGATCATTCGTCAAGTCAGCCGTTTAAAGCAGAACGGGCTGAACAACCGGCAGATTGCAGATGATATCCTGATTCCTATATCTGAAGTAGAGGAAATTCTGGCGTTGGTGTGAATGAAAATGAGTTTTGAAAAGAAAAAGAGATGTTTCATCTCTTTTTTTTGTCGCATAGTTTACATAATTTTTCATTTTCATGCACTATAGAAAGTGCTATAATATATTTGTTGCAGCTATGCATATGGTGAAAATAAAGAAATAGTCAGGTGATAAAGGTGACAGCATTTATTAGAAAACACAAGGTATTAACAATCATTTTAGGCATTTCGCTTGCAGTGCTGATCGTTCTTGGCACGATATTTTTTATACGGGCGAATCATTATAAAACTCATTTTTTCCCCGGAACGGTCATGAGTGGTGTTGATGTTTCCGAACTGACAGCAGAGGAGGCAACAGATAAGGTGGCGCGTTTTGTGGCAGATTATCTGTTGACGATCTATGCAAGAGATGATCAGAAATATTATATTGAAGGTCCTTCCATTGGCTATGCTTATGTGCCGAACGGTGAGATCGGGCAGATCCTGGAGCAGCAGAATGCCTATGACTGGATGCACGAGGTCAAGGAGACGAAGGAACAGGAGATCGATCTCTCCACGACTTTTGATGCGCAGAGACTGGAGACAGAACTGGCAGGGCTTGGCTGCATGCAGACAGATCAGATGATCGCTCCGGAGGATGCGAAGATCGCATGGGTGGATGACAGCTATCAGCTTGTTCCGGAGGTAATGGGAACGACGCTGGTCTTCGACAAAGTGTTAAATCTGGTGACGCAGGCTGTGGAAAATGGCGAGACGGAACTGGAATTGTATGATTACTATGAAGATCCGGTGATCCGAAGTGATGATCCGCAGCTCAATGCCTGCATGGATACGATCGAGACATATTACGGTACGAGTATCACGTATACCTTTGGAAAACAGGATCCGTTTGAACTGACCAGTGAAATGATACAGACATGGCTGAATGTGGATGAAGATTATCAGGTGAGCGTAGATGATGAAAAGGTGACGAATTTTGTTCAGCAGATGGCCTCTACATATAATACCTACGGCGATGTACGGGAAATCAAGACATCCTTGGGAGACAAAGTCCGGATTGGCGGTGGTGACTATGGCTGGGTCATCGACAAGGAAAAAGAAAAGGCACAGATCTATGAGGATCTGGCGAAAGGTGGACATATTGAGCGTGAGCCTGTTTACTCGCAGACTGCAAAAAAGTATGGAGCCAATGATATCGGTTCTACCTATGTAGAGATCGACTATACCAATCAGCATTTATGGTATTACAAAAAGGGTGAACTCGTGCTTGACACGGATATCGTGTCCGGAAATCTGAGCCGATGGAACGGGTCACCGGATGGTATATTTAAAATCGTATATAAACAGCGGGATGCAACTCTGGTGGGAGAGGGCTATTCGTCACCGGTCAAGTATTTCATGCCGTTTGCGTATAATGTGGGCATTCATGATGCCTCATGGCGGGGGAAGTTTGGTGATCAGATCTATCTGACCGCCGGGTCACATGGCTGTATCAATGTTCCTCCCGAGACTGCCGAGAAGCTTTTTGAGGTACTTGAGATCGGCACTCCGGTTATTGCTTATTACAGGGAAAAGGTGTATCTGACCGCAGAAAATGCGCGAATATCCAATGCATATTCCTATATCAGTGAGGATGACTATAAGGAGCTGAAAAAGAAAAATCCGACGGCCGTAAATCCAAAGCCGAAAAAGACGAATGGATAGCCTATCAATCTTTTGTAATAATTGCCGATATGTATAATAGTCGAAGAATACAAAAGGGAGGCATTTTATGAAGGTAACCGGAATGAACAGTGCGGATCTGGTGAGTGCACTCTACGATAGTACCACACAGGGCAGCAATAAGAAAAAAGACAGCAATTCCATTGAGAATCTGCTGACATCAAATATGTCGGCGAATAACCCTGCGATGGCAAAACTGGCGCGAAAGGCAGAAAGCGAAGATTATTACAAAAAAGCGTTGTCCGCGGCAGAACAGTCGGATGAATTGCTGCGCAGATTAAGTGATGCAAAAAAGAGCGTGTTTGTGAAGGCTTCGGATACGGAGGATGAGCAGGCGAGGGAGGATTATCAGACCGAGGCGGTCAAGGATATTGCTGGATTTTTGAATTCCTATAACACAATGATCTCCAATCTGATGGAGGCAGGCGGCGGAACAAACAAAAATTTCCTGAATGAGCTGAACCAGATCATGAAGGATTATGATAAGGAACTGTCTGCTTTTGGTATTACGCAGAACGAGGATGCAACGCTTGCACTGGATGCGGATACGCTGGCGGGGGCAGATATGGATGCGTTGGCAGAGGTGTTTGGACCGGAGGCTGATTTTTCGCAGAAGCTGACTGAGCAGATGGACACGATCGTACAAAAGACAGCGACGACCGTGGACACGCTGCAGATCTACAGCACTGCTTACAGCAACAGCGGCAGTTACAGCCAGTATGACTATCTGAAGGGAATCTATGATCTGAAGGCGTAAGGGAAAGGACAAAGAGATGAGTTTTGAGAATCGTTTTAGTACGACAAAAGCAATGTACTGGCGGTTGTGATCTTATCACCGCACTTGATGTTAAAGCAGCTGCTGGATTATGATAAACGCGTGCAGGGAGGAGAACATCCGGAATGTGTGGTGACCTTCGGGGAAACGATCCGAATGGAAGAGGGAAAAGTGTGTGAACCTGAAAAAGACGACAAATTTTTCGGTTCGTGGAAAATAAAAAACAGCCTGTGGCGTTTATGCCGCAGGCTGTTTTTTACCAGAAGAATATCTTATGTTTCAATTTAGAATAATCCCGTGATCTTTCCTTCCGGAGTCACGTCGATGCCATAGGCAGCGGGATTCTTGCCGAGTCCCGGCATGGTCATGATGGCACCGGTGATGGCTACGACGAAGCCTGCGCCGGCGTTTACATAGACATCACGCACGTTGATATCGAAACCGGTCGGGCGGCCAAGCTTTGTCTGGTCATCGGACAGAGAGTATTGCGTCTTTGCGATGCAGACCGGCAGATTGCCGAAGCCGAGATCGGTCAGTTTCTTTAAGGTGCGGGCAGCGGCGGGAGAGTACGTCACGCCGTCGGCACCGTAGATCTCCTTTGCGACGGTAGCGATTTTGTCCTCTAAAGGCAGCTCGTCAGGATAGAGCGGTGCGAAGTTTGATTCTTTTTCTTCCAGTGTCTTTAATACCTTCTCTGCCAGAGCAACACCGCCCTCGGCACCCTTTGCCCATACTTCGGACAGGGCAAATTCACAGCCACGCTCCTCACAGAAATTCTTGATAAATTCATATTCTGCTTCCGTGTCGGTGACGAAAGAGTTTAATGTCACGACGATGGGTACGTTGTATTTTTGGAGATTTTCAATATGTTTTTCCAGATTGCAGATACCCTTTGCCAGTGCATCTAAGTTTTCTTTTGCAAGGTCTGCTTTAGCAACACCGCCGTTGTATTTCAGGGCGCGCACGGTAGCCACCAGAACAACAGCATCGGGCTTTAAACCAGCCATGCGGCACTTGATGTCGAAGAACTTCTCAGCACCGAGGTCTGCACCAAAACCTGCCTCGGTGACAACGATGTCGGCAAGCTTTAAGGCTGTCTTTGTGGCACGCACGCTGTTACAGCCGTGTGCGATGTTTGCGAAAGGCCCGCCGTGTACGATGGCACCGGTGTGTGTCAGTGTCTGGATCAGGTTTGGTTTCATGGCATCTTTTAACAGCGCAGCCATGGCACCCACTGCCTTTAACTGACCGGCTGTAACCGGATTGCCGTCGTAGTCGTAGGCAACGATGATCTTTGCCAGACGCGCTTTCAGATCTTCCATATCCTCTGCGAGACAGAGAATTGCCATGATCTCTGTTGCCACGGTGATGACGAAGTGATCCTCCCGCACAAAGCCGTCTGCCTTTGCTCCGAGACCGATGACAATGTTGCGCAGCGCGCGGTCATTCATGTCAAGACAGCGCTTCCATACGATCTGACGGGTATCAATATTTAACTCGTTTCCCTGATGAATATGGTTGTCCAGCAGGGCAGCCAGCAGGTTGTTTGCGGAGGTGATGGCGTGGAAATCGCCGGTAAAATGCAGGTTCAGATCCTCCATAGGAACGACCTGCGCATAACCACCGCCTGCAGCGCCGCCCTTGATACCGAAGCACGGTCCAAGGGAGGGCTCGCGCAGGGCGAGAATTGCTTTTTTGCCCATATAGCCGAAGGCTTCACCGAGACCGACGCTTGTGGTTGTCTTTCCCTCGCCTGCGGGAGTGGGGTTGATGGCGGTCACCAGCACCAGCTTTCCGTCCGGGCGGTCCTTAATCTCATCTAACAGCTCGTCCGAGAGCTTTGCCTTATATTTTCCGTATAATTCCAAATCATCTTCCGAAATGCCGTAGGGCTTTGCAACCTCCCTGATGTGGAGCATTTCGGCTTCCTGTGCGATCTCAATATCTGTCTTCATAAGTGAATACCTTCCTTTCGTTTGTTGGTGTGATTTTTTTTGCCTTGACTCTGAAATATTACAAAAAAAGGCAACCTTTCAAGAATTCATCTTTGAAAAGTTGCCCAGACGGTCGGCACAAAATGTTACCCAGCCACACCGTGTCAATTCACGCATCCGTCAGTGACTGTATTTAAGAAGTAACATATTTTAGGCGTGAATGTCAAGCCTTTTTACTAGAAAAACGCAAGAAAAAATTTTGTCCGTTTTATTGGACACATGTGCGCGTAGAATGAAATTATAGAAGCGAGGTAAAACTTTAATTGAAAAACTTAACGCAACAAAAAAGTTAGTAAACAGAGAAATCGGTTGCAATAACTTTTGCAGAAGGAGGACATTGAGGATATGAAGGGATATTTTGTAGACGGCGGTTACATGGGATATGTGGATGGAACATACATGCTCTTTTCCGGAGAGGAAGATTATTTTGAGTATATGGAAGAAATGTAATTATTTTAAAAGACAGCGGTTGAAATTCCATATCTAGTATGTCATAATGGATTCTGTATAGCTATGTTGTGTTATACAGAATCCATTTTTTATGGCAATCTGAGTTTAGAAAGAAGGTTTTTTGAATGGACACAAGAGTTGACGTTTATGAGCCAAAAAAGATCAAGGTAAAGCCGTACGAGCATCATGTAAAGTACTATGAGACGGATCAGATGCGTATTGTACATCATTCCAACTATATCCGCTGGATGGAAGAAGCACGGAAGGATATGATGGAGCAGATGGGCTTTGGCTATGATAAGATGGAAGAACTGGAAATTATCAGCCCGGTGATCTCTGTGAACTGCGAGTATAAGAGCATGGTGCGCTTTGGCGAGACTGTTGTGATCAATGCAAAGGTTGTAAGTTACAACGGTGTTAAGCTGAAGGTTGTTTATGAGATGACGGATAAAGAAACCGGTGAATTGCGTGCAATGGCAGAGAGCAGTCACTGCTTCCTGACAATGTCTGGTAAGCCGTTGTCATTGAAGCGCTCTTATCCTGAGATTGATACAAAATTTTTCACGCTGGTTGAGGATGAATAAATGGAAAAGAAGATCGTCTTAATCGACGGACACAGTATATTGAACCGGGCTTTTTACGGAGTGCCTGATCTCACAAATGCGAAAGGACAGCATACGAATGCCGTGTACGGTTTTTTAAATATTCTGTTTAAAATACTGGACGAAGAACAGCCACAGTACCTGACCGTTGCCTTTGACGTGAGTGCACCGACGTTTCGTCATGAGATGTATGCCGCTTATAAGGGCACGCGCAAACCGATGCTGCCGGAGCTAAGGGAGCAGGTTCCACTCATGAAGCAGATGCTCACGGCGATGGGTGTGAAGATTATAGAGCAGGCGGGGCTTGAGGCAGACGATCTGCTCGGAACGCTTTCACGTCGTGCAGAGCAGGCGGGACTTGATGTGTCGATTGTATCCGGTGATCGTGATCTGTTGCAGCTTGCGACGGAGCATGTAAAGATTCGCATTCCGAAAACAAAAAAGACCGGAACGGAGATAGAGGACTATTATGCTGAAGATGTGAAGGAACGCTATCTGGTTACACCGAAGGAGTTTATTGATGTGAAGGCGTTGATGGGCGATTCTTCCGATAATATTCCGGGTGTGGCAGGTATCGGAGAGAAGGGGGCAACGAAGCTTATTGCAGAGTATCACAGCATAGAGGAGGCGTATGCTCATATTGAGGAGATCAAACAGACGAGGGTACGCGAGGCACTGCGCGCGCACTATGATATGGCGCAGATGAGCAAGGCGCTGGCAACCATCAAACTGGATTGCGACATTACTTACGAGTTTTCCGATGCAAAGCTGACAGATCTGTTTACACCGGAGGCGTATACGCTCTGTCGCGAGCTGGACTTTAAGAATATACTGAGTCGTTTTTCGAGTGGTCCGAATGATACACAGGCGCAGGAGATTGCGGTTCATGTAGTTACAGAGCCGGAACGGGTGAAGCGTACCCTTGACGGGATGGCGCAGAGCCTGGCGCTGAAGCTGTTTGTCGAGGGGCGAGAGGTACTTGGACTGGCAGTGTGTGACTGTTCGAAGAAAGTATTCTGGATGCCTGTGGGAGAATTAACGCCGGAGTTTTTACTGGTATCCGTGCGTGAACTGATCGATTCCGGCAGGCAGATCCGCTCGATGGATCTGAAGAGTCAGATTAAGCTGCTCTATCCGGAAGGGCTTGCACCTGCGCGCAGAGCGCAGTTTGATGATCTTGAGCTCATGGAATATCTGTTAAATCCGCTGAAGCATGAATATGTGTATGAGGATCTGGCTAAGGACCATCTGAACCGGATGTATCCGACCCGTGGGGATCTGCTGGGAAAAAAGACGATCAAAAAGGCAATTGCGGATGAAGAGGCAAAAGAGGGATTGTACAAATGGATTGGCAGTCTCATGGCAACGATCTGTGATGCCTACGAGCCGATGATGGCGCTTTTGGAAGAGCAGGGAATGAAGGCACTCTATGAGGAGATAGAGCGTCCGTTACTCTTTGTGCTGGCGGATATGGAGATCGCCGGTATCATCGCGGACGCGAAAGCTTTAAAGGAATATGGCGAACAACTGTCCGGGCGTATTGCGCAGCTGGAGCAGGAAATCTATGCAGGTGCAGGCGAGGAGTTTAATATCAATTCTCCCAAGCAGCTCGGTGTTATTCTCTTTGAAAAGCTTCAGATGCCTTACGGAAAAAAGACAAAGACCGGATATTCCACGGCGGCGGATGTACTGGATAAGCTGGCACCGGAATATCCTCTGGTGGCGCAGATTTTGGAGTATCGGCAGCTCAGTAAGCTCAAATCCACTTATGCGGACGGTCTGGCGGGATGTATTGAAGCGGATGGGCGTATTCGTTCCACATTTAACCAGACGATTACAGCGACGGGGCGTATCAGCAGTACAGAGCCGAACTTGCAGAATATACCGATTCGTATGGAACTTGGCCGGCTGATTCGCAAGGTGTTTTTGCCGGCGGAGGGCTGCGTATTTCTGGATGCGGATTACTCGCAGATAGAATTGCGTGTACTGGCGCATATGTCAGGAGACCAGACACTGATTGATGCCTATCGCCAGGCACAGGACATTCACCGGATCACGGCATCTCAGGTGTTTCACATCCCTTTTGATGAGGTGACGGATCTGCAGCGGCGGAATGCGAAAGCGGTAAATTTTGGAATCGTGTATGGCATCAGTTCCTTTGGACTGGGTGAGGATCTCGGCATTACCAGACAGGAAGCGTCAGAATATATTAAACAGTATTTTGCAACTTATCCGAAAATCAAAGAATTTCTTGATCAAATGGTGGAGCATGCAAAAAAGACCGGGTATGCAACGACACTTTACGGCAGGCGCAGACCGGTGCCTGAATTGTCTTCCAGTAATTTTATGCAGCGCAGCTTCGGTGAGCGCGTGGCAATGAATTCACCGATTCAGGGAACTGCAGCGGATATTATTAAGATCGCTATGATTCGGGTGCATGACCGGCTGGCGCAGGAGGGGCTGACTTCACGCCTGATCCTGCAGGTGCACGACGAGCTGTTAGTAGAGACGGCAGAGGCGGAGCAGGAACAGGTTGCAGCGATTCTTTCGGAAGAAATGCAGCATGCCGCTGATCTGGCAGTGACATTGGAAGTTGATATGCACAGCGGAAACAACTGGTATGAAGCAAAGTAACTGATATTTTTTTCATCCGTATTGCGAAAGGATCAAATAACTATGAAATTCATAGGATTAACCGGCGGTGTGGGAGCCGGAAAAACGACTGTTTTGAAGGCAATGAAACAGATGTACCGGGTGCGTATTCTCATTGCGGATGAGATTGCCCATGAGCAGATGGAACCGCAAACGACCTGTTACAAGCGATTGCGAGAGGTATTTGGTGACTGTGATATCTGGCGTGAGGATGGACAAATTGACCGTCCGAAGCTGGCTCAGCTGCTCTTTTCCGATGAGGAAAGACGTCGTACATTGAATGGGATTGTACATCCGGCAGTGAAGGAGTATATTCTCAGTGAGGTGGAAAAAGAACGAAAGAGGGGGGATTACGATTATGTAATTCTTGAAGCGGCATTGCTTATAGAGGATCATTATGATACGGTATGTGATGAATTGTGGTATGTTTATGCTTCACCCCAGAAACGCAAAGAACGCCTGATGGCAGATCGGGGATACAGTGAGCAGAAGGTAGAGCAGATTTTTGCGGCACAGCTTTCGGATAAAATATACCGGAAATATTGTCAGGTAGTGATTGACAATGACCGGGATGAACAATATGTGTTAGAACAGATCAAACAACTATACAAAAGTGAGGAGAAGTAAGATGGACACACGCAGAGAGGACAATAGAGGCCTTGTTTTTGGTCTGGATATCGGAACCAGAAATGTAGTCGGCACCGTGGGTTATCGGGATGAGAATGAGACCTTTAATGTCATTGCCCAGTATTCCAAGGAGCATGGCACGCGCGCAATGCTGGATGGACAGATTCATGATATCGGCAAGGTGGGAAAGACGATTCAGGTCGTAAAGGCGAAGCTGGAGGAGATGATTGAACAGCCGTTAACAGAGGTTTGTATCGCGGCGGCAGGTCGTGTGTTAAAAACGGTGACGACGCATGTGGATTATGAGTTTCCGGAGGAGACAATCGTGACCGGAGAGATGATCCACACGCTGGAACTGCTTGGTGTGGAGCAGGCACAGAATATCCTGCGTGAGCAGAATGACACGAAGTACCGATTTTACTGTGTTGGTTATTCGGTTGTGAAATATTATATCAATGATGAAATGTATTCAAATCTTGAGGGGCACAAGGCAGAAGTGATTTCCATTGATATCATAGTGACGTTTTTGCCGGAGGATGTTGTGGATGGTCTGTATGCAGCTGTGGCGATTGCAGGACTGGAGGTTGCAAATCTTACCTTGGAGCCGATCGCTGCGATCAATGTGGCAATTCCGGAGCATTTTCGTATGCTGAATATCGCATTGGTCGATGTGGGCGCCGGTACATCTGATATCTGCATCACAAAAGATGGCAGTATTATTGCATACGGCATGATTCCGTATGCCGGTGATGAAATCACCGAGGTGATTGTTCAGCATTATCTGGTGGATTTCAATATGGCAGAGCATATCAAGCGGGCCTCGACTGTAGACAATGAGGTGGAATTTGAGGATATTATGAGTATCACGCACCGCGTTCCGTCCAAGGAAGTATGGGAACTGGTGGCTCCGGTTGTGGACAAGCTGGCAAAGGGTGTTGCGGAAAAGATTATTGATCTCAATGGCGATAAATCTGTCAGCGCAACATTTGTGGTCGGCGGCGGCGGAAAGGTTCATGGCTTTGTGGAGCGTCTTGCCGAGGAACTGAATATTGCTCCGGAACGCGTGGCACTGCGTGGTGAGGAAGTGTTAAAGACGATTAACTTCTTGCAGCCGGATATCGAGAAAGATCCGCTGATCGTAACGCCTGTGGGTATTTGTCTCAACTATTACGATCAGAAAAATAATTTTATTATGGTACGTTTCAACGGCGAGCGTATTAAATTGTATGATAACAGTCGCCTGACGATTGTGGACGCGGCATTACAGGCAGACTTTCCGAATGAGTATCTGTTTCCGCGCAGAGGGCAGGCAATTAATTTTACAGTTAATGGAAAACAGCGAATGATCCGCGGTGAGGTAGGGGAATCCTCAATGGTTCGTTTGAATGGTAAGGAAGTTAATATCAATACACCGCTGGAGCCAAACTGTGAGATTGAAATCATTCCGTCTACAGTAGGAGAGGATGCGGTATATACAATTGAGCGTCTGGAGGAGTATACTTCCTCAACGATTACATTTGAGGTTAATCATAAGATAGTGACCTGCCCGCGCTTTGTGCTGGTGAATGGTAAGCTGGAACCACCGACGTATCGTGTGCAGGACGGGGACCAGATTGAGGTGTGCAATTACTACACGGTAGCGCAGCTGGCAGAGTTCATGGATGTTGAGATTGATACAGATCGTGAAATCCTTGTGAATAATCGTGTAGAGACCATGGATGCTCAGATTTATGAGAATTTTAGTGTGGACTGGACTGTACTTGCTTACCGTACGGCGAAAGAGGATGTGGAAGAGCCGCAGAACCGGATGCCGGACGGTGCACTGGTGGACGAGAAAGCAGCGGAACAGAATGATCAGGCGGAGAACGCAGTAGCAGAGACCACGCCTGCGAACGAAACGACAGCAAGCGGTGAAGAAGTTGTGCCTGAAAATGAGGTCGTAGAAGAACACGAAGAAACTGTGCCGGAAGAGACCTCAATTGGAAGTGATGAAGCATTAGCAGTGGCAGATGAGTCCGGTGTAAGGGATGAAGAGTCTGCGCCTGTGTATGAGCCGGCAGACAGTGAAGAAGAAAATGGGGCTGAGGAACAAAAGGCGCCGATTGACCGGGCTGTTTTTGTGAACGGTGAACTGATCATCATGCATGGTAAACCGGAATATGTGTTTATCGATGTGTTTGATTATATTGATTTTGATTTGTCTGACTCCAGAGGTCGCGCGATCATCACCAAAGTCAATGACAAGAACGCGTTCTATACACAGACGCTTGAAGAGGGTGACGAGATCGTGATTCGCTGGGAAGAAAGCTAGAGGCGGTGCGAAGATGAGATTATGTAGTATCGCGAGTGGCAGCAGCGGCAACTGTATTCTGGCAGGCTCGGACAACAGCCATATCCTGATTGATGCGGGAATCAGTGGAAAGCGTATCAAAGAAGGTCTGGAGCAGCTTGGCTTAAAGCCGGAGGAGACGAGTGGAATTTTCGTCACCCATGAGCATATGGACCATATTCAGGGACTGGGAGTCATGGCGAGACGTCATGGGCTTCCGATCTATGCGACGGAAAAAACGATCCGTGCGATTAAACAATGCGCATCGGTCGGTGAGATTGATGAAGGATTGTTTCACGTGGTTCATCCGGACGAGCCTTTAACAGTAGGAGATCTGTCGGTGGAACCGATTCATGTTTCTCATGATGCAGCTGATCCGGTGATGTATATCGTGCGTCACGGAAAACGTTCGGCAGCAGTTGTGACGGATCTGGGAAAATATGATCATTATTTGATAGACAAACTGCAGGGTGTTCATGTATTATTGTTAGAAGCGAATCATGATGTGCGGATGCTGGAGATGGGAACATACCCTTATCCGTTAAAGCAACGGATTTTAAGTGAACGCGGTCATCTGTCCAATGAGACATCGGGCAGATTTTTAGGTGAACTCTTGCATGACCGGTTTGAGGCGGTTGTATTAGGGCATCTTTCAAAGGAAAATAATTACGAGAAACTTGCCTATGAGACTGTGAGACTGGAAGTGACACTTGGTGATAACCCCTATAAGGGATCGGATTTTCCGATGTATGTTGCAAAGCGTGATGAGCCATCACAATGTATATATTTTTAGGAGGATAGATGAAATGGAAAACACAAACAACAAAACGATCATTACGGTGCTGGGACATGATACGGTAGGTATCATAGCAAAGGTATGTACGTATCTGGCAGAGAATAACATCAATGTCCTTGATATTTCACAGACGATTGTTTCAGGTTATTTCAACATGATGATGATCGTGGACATGACCGGGGCCAAGGTGCCTTTTTCAGATTGCGCAGCTGCTCTGGAGCAGCTGGGCGAACAGATCGGCGTTGCCATCAAGTGTCAGAAAGAAGAAATTTTTGAAAAAATGCACCGCATTTAACGAAGGAGACGAGTCATGATCAATATATGGGAGGTCGAGGAGACCAATAAAATGATCGAGCAGGAAAATCTGGATGTCCGTACGATCACACTGGGTATCAGTCTGATGGACTGTATCGATTCTGATTTAGAACAGTTAAATAAAAAGATATACGAAAAAATCACAACCACGGCAAAGAATCTGGTATCCGTGGGTGAGCAGATCGAGAAGGAGTACTGCATTCCGATTGTAAACAAGCGTATTTCCGTGACACCGATCGCACTGGTCGGCTCTGCAGCATGCAAAACGCCGGAGGATTTTGTGACGATTGCCAAGACACTGGACCGGGCAGCTAAAGAGGTTGGTGTCAATTTTCTCGGCGGATATTCCGCACTGGTAAGCAAAGGTATGACACGCGGGGAGGAGCTTTTGATCCGATCTATTCCGCAGGCACTGGCACAGACGGATGTGGTGTGTAGTTCGGTAAACGTAGGTTCCACAAAGACCGGTATCAATATGGATGCGGTCCGGCTGATGGGTGAGATGATTACAGCCACTGCGGAGGCAACGAAGGATGGTGATGTAAACGGCTGTGCAAAGCTTGTTGTATTTTGTAACGCGCCGGATGACAATCCGTTTATGGCAGGTGCGTTCCACGGTGTGACCGAGGCGGATGCGATCATCAATGTTGGTGTCAGCGGGCCGGGTGTGATGCGCACGGCACTTACAAAGGTGCGCGGAGAGAATTTTGAAGTGCTCTGTGAGACCATCAAAAAGACTGCGTTTAAGATCACACGTGTGGGACAACTTGTGGCACAGGAGGCCTCCAGACGGCTCGGTATACCTTTTGGTATTATTGATTTATCTTTGGCACCGACACCGGCAATTGGAGACAGCGTGGCAGATATTTTACAGGAGATCGGTCTGGAGTATGCAGGCGCACCTGGTACAACAGCTGCGCTTGCCATGTTAAACGATCAGGTGAAAAAGGGTGGAGTTATGGCATCTTCTTATGTGGGAGGACTGAGCGGTGCGTTTATTCCTGTCAGCGAGGATCAGGGCATGATCAACGCGGCTACGGCTGGTGCTCTCACACTTGAAAAGCTGGAGGCGATGACCTGTGTCTGCTCAGTCGGACTGGATATGATTGCAATCCCCGGTGATACAAAGTCTACAACGATTGCGGGTATCATTGCAGATGAGATGGCAATCGGTATGGTCAACCAAAAGACGACGGCAGCCAGACTGATTCCCTGTCCCGGTAAGAAGGTGGGCGATACCGTGGAGTTTGGCGGACTGCTCGGACATGCACCGGTGATGCCGGTCAATCCATATTCCTGTGATGCGTTTGTAAATCGTACCGGACGGATTCCGGCACCGATTCATTCATTTAAAAACTAAAGGTGATAAATAAAAGGAGGCAATTATGCAGATTGAAGCGTTAAGCAGCAAGTTATCAGAGAACAGCTATCCAGGCAGGGGGATCGTCATTGGACGTTCCGCTGACGGAAAGTATGCCGTGACCGCATATTTTATTATGGGTCGTAGCGTGAACAGCAGAAACCGTGTGTTTGTGGAGGATGGTGAGGGTATCCGCACACAGGCATTTGATCCGTCCAAGCTCGAAGATCCGAGCCTGATCATCTATGCACCGGTTCGTGTGCTCGGCAACAAGACGATCGTGACCAACGGAGATCAAACAGATACCGTTTATGAGCTGATGGACAAGCAGCAGACCTTTGAACAGTCGCTGCGCACGAGAGAGTTTGAGCCGGATGGTCCGAACTATACACCTCGTATTTCCGGTATTATGCATGTGGAAAACGGGAACTATAACTACGCAATGTCTATCTTAAAGAGTAACAATGGTGATCCGGACTCCTGCAACCGCTACACATTTGCATATGAGAATCCGAAAGCAGGTGAGGGACATTTCATTCATACCTATATGAGTGACGGTGATCCGCTGCCCAGCTTTGAGGGTGAGCCGGAATGGGTAAAGATCGAGGGAGACATCGACAGCTTTACGAATATGATCTGGGAAAACTTAAACGCGGATAACAAAGTATCCCTGTTTGTGAGATATATTGATATCGCAACCGGTAAGTATGAGACCAGAATTGTAAATAAAAACCAATAAGGAGAAAAAATCATGAATGAACTGGAATTAAAATATGGCTGTAACCCGAATCAGAAGCCTTCTCGCATCTATATGGAGGATGGCTCAGATCTGCCGATTACCGTGCTGAACGGAAAGCCCGGCTATATCAATTTTCTGGATGCTTTTAATGGCTGGCAGCTTGTCAGCGAGTTAAAGAAGGCAACCGGACTTCCGGCAGCGACTTCTTTTAAGCATGTGTCACCCGCTGGTGCTGCAGTCGGTCAGCCGCTCAGCGATGTGGAACGCAAGATCTACTGGGTAGATGATATGGATATCGAATTTACTCCCCTTGCAAACGCATATGCAAGAGCGAGAGGTGCAGACCGCATGTCTTCTTTCGGAGACTTTATCGCACTGTCTGACGTGTGTGATGTGGCAACTGCCAGCATTATTAAGCGTGAGGTGTCCGATGGTGTCATCGCGCCGGGGTATGAGCCGGAGGCGCTGGAGATCTTAAAGGCGAAGAAAAAAGGCAATTACAATGTCATCCAGATTGACGAGAATTATAAGCCGAAAGCCCTGGAGCGCAAGGAGGTATACGGCATTACATTTGAGCAGGGAAGAAATGAGCTGGTGATTGACGATGACTTTTTCGCAAATATCGTGACAGAGAACAAGGAACTGCCGGAGCAGGCAAAGATCGACCTTGCCATTTCTATGATCACACTGAAATATACACAGTCCAACTCTGTCTGCTACGTGAAAGGCGGACAGGCGATCGGTATCGGCGCAGGTCAGCAGTCTCGGATTCACTGTACAAGACTGGCCGGACAGAAAGCTGATAACTGGTGGTTGCGTCAGAATCCGAAGGTATTGAATCTGCCCTTCAAGGATTCCATCGGACGCGCGGACCGTGACAATGCCATCGACCTGTATATTGGTGAGGAATATATGGATCTGCTGGCAGACGGCACATGGGAGAATACCTTTACCGAGAAGCCTGAGGTATTTACCGCAGAGGAAAAGCGTGCATGGCTGGATCAGAATACAGATGTGGCTTTGGGTTCCGACGCATTCTTCCCCTTTGGTGATAACATTGAGCGCGCGCACAAGAGTGGCGTAAAATATGTGGCAGAGCCGGGAGGATCCATTCGTGACGATCATGTGATCGCAACATGTAACAAATACGGTATGGTCATGAGCTTTACGGGACTTCGTTTGTTCCATCACTAATTGAAAATAATAAGGATTTTGCACAATGTATCAATTACTGAAAGAGGAGGGGCGTGCCAAGCGCGGTGTGTTGCATACCGTGCATGGTGACATCCAGACTCCTGTATTTATGAATGTCGGTACGGTGGCGGCGATCAAAGGTGCTGTCTCGACCGAGGATCTGAAACAATTGAAAACTCAGGTACAGCTCTCAAATACCTATCATCTGCATGTGCGCACCGGTGACGAGACAATTAAGGAACTGGGTGGACTGCATAAGTTTATGGTGTGGGATCGGCCGATTCTTACGGACAGCGGCGGATTTCAGGTGTTTTCCCTGGCGGGGCTTCGCAAGATCAAGGAGGAGGGCGTGCATTTTAACTCTCACATTGACGGGCGAAAGATCTTTATGGGACCGGAGGAGAGCATGCAGATCCAGTCGAATCTCGGATCCACGATTGCGATGGCGTTTGATGAGTGCCCACCGGCATTAGCCGAGCGAAGCTATGTAGAAGCTTCTGTGGC
Organism: Lachnospiraceae bacterium; assembly: GCA_022771765.1. Lineage (GTDB taxonomy): Bacteria > Bacillota > Clostridia > Lachnospirales > Lachnospiraceae > W0P33-017. Next base: position 25,631 of record JALELN010000038.1, read on the forward strand.
GCGCACGACGCGCTGGCTGGTGCGGTGTAAGGATAAGATGGCAGAGCTGAACAGTAGAGAGGACACCATCAACAAACACCAGATGCTTTTCGGCATCAATCAGGGAGCAATTCTGGATGATGTTCGAATCGACCATGCGAAGCGCATCTCGGAATTGGAACTGGACGGTTACGCGATCGGCGGTCTTGCTGTGGGTGAGAGCCATGAACAGATGTATCACATTCTGGATGTGACAGTTCCGCATCTGCCGAGAAATAAGCCGACCTATCTCATGGGTGTCGGAACGCCGGCGAACATTTTAGAGGGTGTGGAGCGGGGGGTAGACTTTTTTGACTGTGTCTATCCGACCAGAAACGGAAGGCATGGACATGCCTACACGAACGAGGGAAAGATCAATCTGCTCAATCAAAAGTTCGAGAAGGATATGCGCCCCATCGAGGAGGGGTGCGGGTGTCCGGCCTGTCAGAAGTACTCCAGGGCTTACATCAGACATCTGCTCAAGGCAAAGGAGATGCTTGGCATGCGGCTTCTTGTCATGCACAACCTTTACTTCTATAACAATATGATGGAGGAGATCCGTGACGCGCTGGACGAGGGCAGATTTGCGTCTTACAAGGCGGAAAAACTCTACGCCATGAGCCAGAACGAAATTCATCATAGGCATCTGTAAAATTTTTACTTGATGTTATTGACACTTTCATGTATTATTGTACTAGTGTTTTTTGAAACAGAATTAGCAATTAGGAGGAATAACTATGATTTTAGCAAGTCAGACAGCCGGTGGTGTGGCCGGAATGGTTCTTTGGATCGTTATTTTGATCGCTTTTATGTACTTTTTCATGATACGCCCCCAGAAGAAAGAGCAGCAGCAGAAAAATGCAATGCTTCAGGCATTGGAGATTGGAGATACGGTACTTACCACCAGCGGATTTTACGGAACGATCATTGATATGTCAGAGGACACGGTAATCATTGAGTTCGGTAACAATAAGAACTGTCGTATTCCGATGCAGCGTGCAGCCATTTCTGCGGTAGAGAAGCCGGAGGATGCAGCAAAGGCTGTAGAGGAGAAGGATAAAAAGGACAAGAAAGACGCAAAGAAATAAGTAAATAGGGCGGGGCGTATACAAGAAATATAGTATACGCCTTTCTCTGCATATAAGCGGAAAGGGAAAAAGATGAATTTTCATGTGGGAGTGATCGCCGGTGACGGTATCGGACCGGAGGTCGTTGCAGAAGCAAAAAAAGTATTAGATACCATCGGGAAAAAATATGACCACAACTTTACATACGAGGAGATTTTGATGGGTGGTTGCTCGATTGATGCGACCGGAGTGCCGCTGACCGATGAGGCAATCGCGCAGGCAAAGGGCAGCGATGCTGTGCTGATGGGTTCGATTGGTGGAAACACAGCAACTTCACCCTGGTACAAATTGCCGCCGAATCTCCGCCCGGAGGCAGGACTGTTAAAGCTGCGCAAATCGTTGAATCTGTTTGCAAATCTGCGCCCTGCATATCTGTATGAGGAGTTGAAGGAAGCATGTCCTCTGCGTGATGATATCATCGGCGACGGATTTGATATGATGATCATGCGGGAGCTGACCGGTGGTCTGTACTTTGGCGATCGCGTGACAGAGGAGCGCGATGGTGTGATGACGGCAGTGGACACACTGACCTACAACGAGAATGAGATCCGCCGCATTGCGATTCGCGGTTTTGATATTGCCATGAAGCGCCGCAAGAAGGTGACAAGCGTGGATAAGGCAAATGTGCTTGACTCCTCACGCTTGTGGAGAAAAATTGTGGAGGAGGTCGCAAAGGATTATCCGGATGTGACTTACGAGCACATGCTGGTGGACAACTGCGCGATGCAGTTAGTGAAAGATCCGAAGCAGTTTGATGTCATTCTGACAGAGAATATGTTTGGAGACATTTTGTCAGATGAGGCGAGCATGGTGACCGGTTCTATCGGAATGTTATCATCTGCGAGTCTGAATGACACGAAATTTGGTCTGTATGAGCCCAGCGGCGGTTCTGCACCGGATATTGCAGGAAAGGGAATTGCCAATCCGATTGCGACGATCTTAAGTGCAGCCATGATGCTGCGTTACAGCTTTGATCTGGATGCGGAAGCGGATGCTGTAGAGGCTGCAGTGAAGCAGGTATTAAAAGACGGTTACCGCACGATTGACATTATGCCGCAGGAAGATGACAAGAAAGCGACCGTGACACAGGTAGGAACTGCCAAGATGGGTGATCTGATCTGTGAGCGGATCTAAAAAATACAGAGATAAAGGAGAAAAACGATGATTAGTGATAACGCGCGCACCGGTATGCAGCAGGCACCGGCAAGAAGCCTTTTCAATGCTTTGGGATTTACCAAGGAAGAGTTAAAAAAGCCCATGGTTGGTATCGTTAGCTCTTATAACGAGATCGTTCCGGGTCACATGAACATCGACAAGATCGTGGATGCCGTAAAGCTCGGTGTTGCAGAGGCAGGCGGTGTGCCGGTTGTATTTCCTGCAATTGCAGTCTGTGACGGTATTGCGATGGGACATATCGGTATGAAATATTCGCTTGTCACCCGTGATCTGATCGCGGATTCCACCGAGTGTATGGCGATTGCCCATCAGTTTGACGCACTGGTTATGGTGCCCAACTGTGATAAAAACGTGCCCGGACTTTTGATGGCGGCAGCACGTCTCAACATTCCGACCGTATTCGTATCCGGCGGTCCGATGCTGGCAGGACATGTCAAGGGACAGAAGCGCAGCCTTTCTTCTATGTTTGAGGCTGTCGGTAGCTACGCGGCAGGCACAATGACCGAGGATGATGTGACCGAGTTTGAGAACAAGGTATGTCCCACCTGCGGTTCCTGCTCCGGTATGTATACCGCAAACTCCATGAATTGTCTGACCGAGGCTTTGGGCATGGGTCTTTCCGGAAACGGAACGATCCCCGCTGTTTACTCTGAGCGTATCAAGCTTGCAAAGCATGCAGGAATGGCTGTTATGGAGCTTGTCCGCAAAAATATCCGTCCTCGTGACATTATGACAAAAGAGTCTATCATCAATGCACTGACCGTAGATATGGCGCTGGGATGTTCCACAAACAGTATGCTGCATCTGCCGGCCATCGCACATGAGATCGGCTTCGATTTTGATATC
>JALELN010000076.1 GCA_022771765.1 Lachnospiraceae bacterium
TGGCATGATATTCGTACAAATAAATGGCATTTCCGGAAATACCGGATGCAGTCAAAGATTGTGTTTGTAGTGACAGCGGTGCTTCTGGTACTGCCTGCCTTGTATTTCTATTTTATCGAATTCAGTTACCCGCAGTGGGCAGGTCTTTCCGGAGCGGAGCGTTTCTGGGGGGCTCTGTTTCAGGCAGTCACGCCGAGAACGGCCGGCTTTAATACGCTGGATCTCACAAAGATGAGTGAGCCGGGGCAGGCGATCATGACGATTCTCATGCTCATCGGAGGTTCGCCCGGTTCCACGGCAGGAGGTATGAAGACAACGACGATTGCGGTGCTGCTCTTGTCGATGCTGTCGGTATTCGGGCGCAGGGAGCACGTGGAGGTCTTTGACCGGCGGATTGCCGGGGAGACGATCAAATACGCGGCGGCTGTGCTGATTATGTATCTGGTATTCTGCCTGGGCGGAGGTATTCTGATCAGCAGTATCGAGCAGTTTCCGATGCTGGAATGCATTTTTGAGGCCGGATCCGCCATCGGAACCGTGGGACTGACGCTGGGGCTCACGCCGGATCTCTCACTGGCGAGTCGTATTATACTGATCGTGCTGATGTACTTCGGACGCGTAGGCGGACTGACGGTTGTATTTGCAGCCGTCTCAGGCACGAAACCAAACGTGTCGAAAGCGCCGAAAGAGAAAATCACAGTAGGGTAAGGTCTCATAACCATTCATGTAGCAGAGAAAATCGGGTTTTGCTTTTGAGGAATTCAGATGGGGTCTGAATAGTTATGAAAAATAATATTTGGTATTATGATACCCAGGCTGGAGGAGAATGATTTCCAATGGAAGACCCTTGAAAAACGTCGGTACTTGTAATTTTCAAGTGGCGCCCACGCAGAAAATTTCATAGTATCCGCTACGTTTTTCACGGAGCGGAAGCGTGTCTTACATGGAAACATCTCCGACAGCCGTCCGGGTATCCAAAAATGTGGAGGATAACAATGAAGAATGTACTACTCATCGGCCTCGGCCGTTTCGGAAGACATATCGCATTGAAAATGAACGAGCTGCACCATCAGGTGATGGCAGTGGATAAGACAGAGGAGCGCGTAGAGGCATTACTTCCCTATGTCACGAACGCACAGATTGGCGACAGCACAAATGAAGAATTTTTGAAATCGCTGGGTGTGCGCAATTTTGATTTATGTATCGTGACGATCGGCAGTGATTTTCAGAGTTCGCTGGAGACGACATCACTGTTAAAGGAGCTTGGCGCAAAGCTCGTTGTGAGTCGCGCGTCCCGTGATATTCATGCAAAGTTTTTGCTTCGCAACGGTGCGGATGAGGTGCTCTATCCGGAGCGGCAGCTGGCAAGCTGGGCGGCAATCCGCTATACATCGGATCATATCAGCGATTATGTTGAAATAGACAAGGATTACGGCATTTTTGAGGTGGAGGTACCGATGAACTGGTTCGAAAAATCAATCCGTGATCTGGATATCCGAAACAAATATAATGTGAATATTCTCGGCATTAAGCGGGATGAAAAAATATCCATGAATGTTGCTCCGGACACACATCTGAAGCCGGATGATACAATTATGGTACTTGGCAAATTCGTGGATGTACAGAAGTGTTTCCACATATAACAATAAAAAAGCTTTGATTTATGGGTGATCAATGGAGGAGTCAGGGATGTTTCAGGATGATTTTGTCTGGGGCGTAGCCACCAGCGCATATCAGATCGAGGGTACGGACCCGCAGGACGGCAGAGGTGACTGTGCGCGGCTATTTCTTATGGTCCTTTATGGATAACTTTGAGTGGGACAAGGGCTATAGGGAGCGCTTTGGTATCGTCTACGTGGATTATGAGACACAGGAGCGGATTCCGAAGGATTCTGCCTACTGGTATCGGAAAGTCATGCAGACGAATGGCGCGGTACTGAGCTGTAATGGGGAAAAGCTTCAGATGGAATTGTCCATTTGTGACAAAAACGGATGCCGGATTCCGGTTGATCAGTGGTAAATATAGTAAAAAGTGATGAAAACACCAGATATTGTGTTTTTTTCATGAATTTTGCAGAAAAATGTCTAAACAAGGGGTAGAAAAACAAAAACAGGTCTGGTACAATTGTATATGGATAATTGTGCATATACTAGATATTGTACGGCAGAGAAGAGAAAAAGCATGGTTTCCGCCATGCTTTTTTGCTTCCTTGATGAGGAAATCATGAATCAAATGTTTGGGGATTATCAGCTGAGGGAGGCGGCAGGTTTCTACTGGCTGATTGATATGAAACAGGACGGGAAAAAGTGGAGGCAGCCGCTTCGGTTAAATGAAACCGGCGCACTTCTCCTTCAGGGAGTTTATGAGGGGCAGACACCGGAGGAACTGGCGGAGGAGCTGGCGAAGTGCTATGGGCTTCCGATAACGGAGATGAGAGGGGACGTGGACGCGTTCCTGGCGCAATTAGAAAAAAATGGCATTGCCTTCAGGTAGATGAGATGTTCAGAATACGGTGAGGGTAGCAGGTAGTCACAGAGAGAACCGGAACTATGGAAATATTATTGGTTGGCGGCGCGGGCAGTTTTATGGATGCGCTGGTGGGAAAAATTAAAAAAGAGGGTCACCGGATCTATGTGCTGACCGGTTCTAAGGATCAGACGGCAGACTATCCGCGTGTGTTTGAGAAGTACTGCTTCCCTTATGACAGTGAGTGCATTAAGGAAATTTGCGAGAGTGTCAATCCTGATGTAGTTGTATTCATGGGAGCCTATGACACGAACTATTCTTACGGACCGAACAAGCAGAATGCAGTCTCCTATTCGGCAGGACTTTTGAATGTGCTCAGTGCGGTGGCATCCATTGGCAGGGCGCGGTTTATCTATCTGTCCAGCGAGCAGGTCTATCAGGTGTCGAAGTCTTCGGATATTCGGGAGCTTGATCCTGTCACGGCCTCAGATGACTGGTCGCTGGCCGTGGCGCAGGGCGAGGAACTGTGCCTGAATTATTACTACAATAAAGGGCTGGATGTGGTAATTATGCGCATGGATCATGTGTATGAGATACCCAAACAGCTGTCGGATATACATGAGATCTGCGGAGCAATGTGTCTGGAAGCGCTCCGGTCCGGGGAGATTCATGGCAGTGAGCGGACACGCTTTTCCATGCTGTTTGTGGATGACGCCGCGCAGTTTATCTATGAGGTTGTTCATAAGAGAGAACATCAGTGGCCGCTGTATAATGTTTCCTCCGGAGAGGTGATCAGCAGCATGGCGCTGGCGGAGAAACTGCAGAAGCTGGAACCGCAGGGACATATCCGGGTCATTCCGGAAGAGGAGGACGCGGATATCAGCATTGTGCTCAACAGCCGGCCGTTCACAGAGGAATTCGGGCTTCGGATTTTCCATCCGATCGATTCTGTTCTGCCGCGTATTGTCAGGTACATGAGGCAGCATAAGACGGATTTCAGTCTGAAACAGACCAGACGTGAGACATTCTGGTCACGGCTGACTGCGCGGTTTGCGCGGATTATTCAGGTTCTGTTGCCTTTTATTGAGAATATTCTCTGCTTTATTCCGTTCTTTATGCTCAACAATCGCGCAGTGGGCAGTGAATATTTTGAAAAGCTGGATTTTTTTCTGCTGTATGTGCTGCTGTTTGCTGTTGTGTATGGTCAGCAACAGGCAACATTTTCCGCGATTCTTGCAGTGGCGGGTTATTTCTTCCGACAGATGTATGACCGGAGTGGATTTGAAGTGCTCCTGGATTATAATACCTATGTGTGGGTGGCACAGTTGTTTATTATCGGACTTGTGGTCGGATATATGCGCGATCACATCCATACGCTGGAACAGGACAGCCGCCACGAGATCGATTTCCTGTCGGATCAGCTGGTGGATATTCAGGATATCAACCAGAGTAATGTGCGCATGAAAAATGTGCTGGAGACACAGATTGTTAACCAGAATGACAGTTTCGGAAAGATCTATGAGATCACCTCTTCTCTGGAACGTTATGCGCCGGAAGAAGTATTGTTCTATGCTGCGGAGGTTGTGTCTAAGCTGGTGGATAGTGAGGATGTGGCAATCTATACGGTGGCAAACCGCTCCTATGCGCGTCTGTTTTCTGCGACGAGCAAGAAGGCGCGGTGTCTGGGCAACTCGATTGAGTATGTGAAGTATGAGAAGATGAATGACTGCCTGAAAGAACGCAAGGTGTTTATCAACCGCGAGATGGATGAGCAGTATCCGCTCATGGCAAATGCCATTTACTCGGAGGACGAGATGCAGCTGATCCTCATGGTATGGGGTATTCCGTGGGAGCGCATGACGCTGGGTCAGGCTAACATGCTCGTGATCATCGGCTATCTGATTCAGAACGCCGTTGTCCGTGCCAATCGCTATCTGGCGGCGCTGGAGCAGCAACGATATCTGGAGGGTACGCATATTCTCGGAGCGGAGGCGTTTACTTCTCTTGCCAGTGCTTATCTGGTTGCATACAGAAAGGGCCTTACCGAGTGTGCGTTTATTAAGATCAATGTGGCAGAGGAAGAGGTGCAGAAGGCAGGCGACGAGCTGAGCAAGATGATGCGTCAGAGTGATTTTATCGGACAGCTGGCAGATGGTGGTTTGTATGCATTGCTGTCCAACACGAGTAATACCGATGCAAGTTTTGTACTAAATCGTTTTAAGGATGCGGGCTATGACAGCTGCGTCGTTGAGGAGATCGATTTATGAGACCGATGCTGAGTGTCAGAGATTTTATCATACTGATGATAGGCAACACCATATTTGCAGTCTGTTACCTGATCTACGGTTTGTTACGCTATCGCGTAAATAAGGGCGGCGAGCATGAGATGGAGGTCGGCACGCCGGAAAGTGTGCTGATTAAGACATTTGCGATGCTTGTCTGTCCGGTCGTCATGCCGCTGTTTTTAGCGCTTGGAAAGTTGTTTCATCTGTTGTTTTTTCACAAGGATGTTGATCTGGCAGACGTTATTTTCAGCAAGGAACGTGTGCGCACCTTTGCCTATGCGGATGAGGAACGTGAGATGAATATGGCACCGCTGGAGGAGTCCATCGCGGTCAGTGATAACGATTCTCTGCGTACATTAATGCTGAATGTTGTGCGCGGTGACATTGGCAAATCACTTCGTTCGATTTCGCTGGCGCTGAATGGAGATGATTCGGAAACGGCACATTATGCGGCATCGGTGCTTGCAGATGAGCTGAATAATTTCCGAACGACGGTACAGCGTCTTTATGTGGAGATCAAGAAGGACAACGAAAAGTTCTTTTCCTGTGTGGACACGCTGCTTCCGTATATGAATGATGTGCTGGAACAGCGGGTGTTTCTGGATCTGGAGCAGGAGAAGTTTGTCCTCCAGATGGAGGAAGTCTGTGAGCTGCTCTATCAGAAGGATAAGGCACTCATGGCGGGTGTGCATTACGAATGGATATGCTCGAGACTGCTGGAGATCCGCAAATTTGAGCTGTGTGAGAAATGGGCGCTCCGCAGCGCACAGGAATATCCGAAGCTGCTCAGTTCTTATACTAGCAGAATGAAGTTGTATTTCACGACCCAGGATCGGGAAAAATTCTTTGAGGTTTTGAATGAGCTGAAAGCATCCGAGATCGTCATTGATCAGGAAACGTTGGAACTGATTCGTGTCTTTTCATAAAAACGGATGGTTGCATTTTGCAAACGCAGAGAGTAAACAAGGAGGTGGAACCAATGTCGATGGTGCAGCTGACAATGATACAGTGTCTGCTGACATTTTTTATTTATACCGGTCTGACGGTGGCTTTACCGGCATTTGTGTTTTATCCGAAGGTGGCACATTGCCGGGCAGTGACCCGCTTCTTTGTGTATTTTTCCATTGGAAACTTTTTTTTTATGAATCTGGTGTATGTGCTGGAGCTGATGCATATTTCGTGCTGGCTGACGCTGGTGCTTGGAACCGTTATACCGACGGCTGCGGTCTATGTCAAGGTGCACAAAATACCGCTCAGAAAGCGTCTGAGATCTTCTAATATCAAGATGGATCGTGTGATGCGCGGCAGCTTTGGCGTGAAAAACTGGCTGCGGCGCAGCGCGAGAGGTCTGGCGAAGGCTGCAGCAGGTGGGATGCGATTTGTTGCGCACGCAGTGCGGACGCATGCAATCGACTGCCTGATGGCGCTTATCGTGATGGCTGTGGTGCTCGGCTTTTACGGACCGAACCTCATAGAAAACTTTGGCTATTGTACATCGGATGTCACTGTGCATAATTACTGGATCAATTCTCTCGGGAAAAATGAGATTTTTGTTGCCGGTGTGTATCCTTTTGGCTTTCACAACATGATTTACTATATGCATGCGGTATTTCGGATTGATACCTATGTGCTGATGCGTGTGTTCTGGCTGGTGCAGGTGCTCTGGATTCATCTTGTACTCATGGTGTTTCTGAAGGGCGTTTGCAGGAGCCGTTTTCTGCCTTATGCAGGACCTGTGATTTATATCCTCTGCGGATTTATTGATGAGAGCTTCACGCGTTATTTTGCTTCCCTGCCTCAGGAGTATGGCATGCTCTTCATCCTTCCGGCGGTGTATTTTGCCTTCGAATTTTTCCGGATCAAAAAAGAGGAGCTGAAGGGAACGCGGGAAAAGGCAGTGTCCAAATGGTATCTGGTGGGTTTTGCCCTGAATTTTGCCATGAGTTTTTCCGCTCATTTTTACGGGACAATTATACTTGGAGTGTTCTGTGTGGCAATCGCCTGCGGCTATGTATGGCGTTTCCTGCAGCGGAAGTATTTTACGAAGGTCGTCAGCACCTGCGTGATCGGGCTGTTCATTGCGCTGCTGCCGATGGTCATTGCGTATTTGTCGGGAACCATGCTGGAGGGCTCTCTGCGCTGGGCGATGGGTGTCATGGCGCCGGGCGAGGAGCAGGAACAGGATCAGGAGGAGGAAGAGCAGGACGATCGGGAATATGATGAAAATGGTGTTCCCATCGGCGCAAAGATTGTGGAGCTGGAGGACGGTATTCTCGCCTACGAGGATGTTCTGGAGGACGGTTCCACCATCTATTATCCCCTTGCAAATCAGGATTTTTCTCCTGAGGAAAGAGAAGATCTCATCGAGAATGGCAGTATGCGTACTGAGGAAGGAGTACCGGAAAAGACCTACAGACAGATTGTGATCGAAAAGCTGAAAGAAGCAGGCAAAAAGCTGGAAAATCTGTTTGGAGTCATGGATTTTGCAGTGACGGAGTGCCTGTTCCAGCCCCATGCCAAGGATTTGAGTAAATGGATCTACTTCAGTCTGATGTGCGTACCGGTGATTGCACTGCTGCTCCTCATGCTGCGCAGGTTTGACGAGGCATTTTCACTCATTTCCGTGGGCATAAATATCCTGCTTTTGATGATGATACTGACGATGCCGAATCTGGACATGCCGACTGTCATGCAGCAGTCGCGTACCGTCATCTATCTGGACTATTTGCTGCCCGTGTTGTGGGTGCTGACGGCGGATCGCGCGCTGTACGCGGTGCTGGGTGTCTGGCGTTCAAAGTGGATGCAGGGGCTTTTGCACGTATCCTCTCTGGGCGTGGCGGTAGCGGGGTGTATCCTCGTTGTGCAGCTGGGGCTTGCCAAGGAGCCGGTACCGATTGAAGCGCTGCAGTCGAACGAAGCGGTCACTTGTCTGACAAATATTATCCGGGAAGAACCGGATTTTTCATGGACCATCGTATCTGCCTATGATGAGATGCGCATGGGCGAGGATCACGGCTATCACGAGGAGCTGATTACATTTTTAAAGAATATGGAGTATGTTGGCGGTATCAGTATGGTTACGATCCCGTCGAAAACCGTATACTTTTTTATTGAAAAACGGCCCATTGACTACACGGTGTCCTATGAGGGCAGCGGTCAGATGATCTCTGAGCGGGGGGCAGACCGGATGCTTCCCACATCAGGCGGTTTCAGCGATTATATGGGCGAGAACCGCTGGATTCTGATGTCGCGCGTTTATGAGTGGGCGCAGGCGTTTCAGAAGATGTATCCTCACGACATGACGGTCTACTATGAGGACGACAATTTTATCTGCTACAAGCTGAAGCAGAACGATTATCATTTGTTTAATCTGTCGATTGATTACGGCTATAATATGCGTTAACCGTCAGTCCGGCTGAGAGGAGGTGGAAAAGGCGTATGATGATTTCACGCAGAAACTTTGCGATGCTGACAGCGATCATGCTGGTGGTTTTGTTTATGTTTCAGGCGACGGGTATTGCCAAAAACCGTCTGAATCACGCACAGACAAATGAATATGCACTGGAAAACCGCACAGATATGCAGTCAGAGAACGCTTTTTCCCCGGACGCAGAGACAGACCGGCGGGTGCTGTTTGTGGCTGACGAAAAGACAAGCAGTGTGGCTGCGACTGTCCGTGAGTGGTGTACCTACAGCAAGCGCGGACTGGTCATGGTGGAGAATGTGGAGGACTGTGCGCCTTATCTGAACAGTGCAGAGGTGCTTCTGGTGGATTCAACTGCCCTTGATTTTGACCGTGACGTGGTGGTTTTACAGGGTTATGTTGATCAGGGCGTGAGTGTGATTTTCTGCAATCTGCCGGATGTAACAGTGGTGGGAAACCATGTGGAATTGGAGGAACTTTTGGGCATCCGGGGCATTTACAATCCGCAGGTGAAACTGACCGGAATCCAGTTGTTTGACGGTTTTTTACTTGGAGGAATGCAGATCTATAAAGCGGAAAAGCCGGAGGAACAGGAACTGCAGGACATGGATCTGACTGTGCCCTGGTATCTGACCGTCAACGGAAATACGGCCTATATGGTCGGTCTGGTGGACGATTTAAAGTCACAGGACGGAGAGGTCGAGAATGAATATGCGCCGGGGCTCATCTGGCGTTATAGTGGCAGAAACGGCAGCGTGTTTGTCGTCAACGGAGATTTTCTGGAGGATGTGACGGGTATCGGCATTCTGGAGGCAATGATGTATGAGCTGCACGATTACGAACTCTATCCCATTGTCAATGCGCAGAATCTGTCGGTTGCCAACTATCCGTCTTTTGCCAATGAAAACTCACAGGAGATACAGAAACGCTACAGCAGAGAACTGCCGTCACTGTACCGGGATGTCATCTGGCAGAGTATGTCCTCCGTGACGGAGCGCAACCGCAGCAAGACGACTGCGCTATTGGCACCGCAGTATGACTATACCGATGGAAATGAGCCGCTGGCAGATACATTCACCTATTATGCGCGTCTGTTTCGCGAGAAAGGAATGGAGATCGGGCTGTCTTTTGAACAGGTGTCAGAGCTGCCGCTGGAGGAGAAGATCGCTAGGGATCTTTCTTTTTTAAATGAGAATCTGGCAGGTTATGAATACCGTGCGGTCTATGTTTCACAGTTTGATGAGACGAGTCGAAAGCTGCTGGCATCACAGCCGGGTCTGTCCACAGTGACCACAGTGACGGCGGATTATGACAGTGATCAGCCGCTCTTGTCCTATGAGGATGACCTGCTCATACAGCGGGGAACGAATGATGCTTTTAGCCATACCTACACGGAAAACCTTCGGATGCGCTCCATTGAGAGTGCCCTCGGTTATACGGCTGTCATTATGAATATGGAGCGTGTTGCCTATCCGCAGACGAAGGAGGACAGCTGGGAAAAGCTGTACGAGAAGATGTCTGCCAATCTGATGACGTACTGGAAACCATACGACTATTTTGATAAGACGACACTGTCTGAGAGTGATGTGCGCATCCGACGCTTTTTAAATATGGATTACTCCGAGAGCCGCAGGGGAGAGCAGCTTTCAGTGGAGATTACAAATTTTGAACATCAGGCGTTTTTTATTCTCCGGACACATGGGGAGCAGGTGAAGGATGTAGAGAACGGTACTTTCCTGAAAATGGAAAACGATGCGTATCTGATTGGTGCAGACGCAGAAAATATCGTGATAACACTGGAAAAAGAGGACGATAAGGAGTACTATTATTATAGATGAGGTAATAGGGGATGAAGGTTTGTATTATAGCAGAGGGATGTTATCCGTATGTTGTAGGCGGCGTTTCCAGTTGGGTAAACAGTTTGATTCAGTCTTTTTCCAATATGGAAGTAATCCTTTTGACGGTGGTGGCGAACCGTGATCAGAGGGGAAAGTTTGCCTATGAACTGCCGGAAAATGTGACGCAGGTATATGAGGTCTATCTGGATGATAAGGAGTGGATGGGCAGTAAAGGTGCGGGAAAGAGCATTTCTTTGAATAAAAGAGAAAACGAAGCACTGCGTGCGCTGATTCTCGACGAGGACGGTGATTACTGGCCGACGCTGTTTGGGCTGTTTCAGAAGCGCTTTTCCGTGGATAAATTTCTCATGGGTGCGGAATTTTTGCGGGCAGCACAGGATTGCTATGAAAAAAAATATAATCAGCTCGTATTTTCAGATTTTTTGTGGACGCTGCGTTCCATTTATCTGCCGCTGTTTCTGACGATGAAGACCGATGTGCCGAAGGCGGATCTGTATCACTGTGTGGCGACGGGATATTCCGGTATCCTCGGGAGCATGGGAAAGATCAAAAACGGTGGAAAACTGATGATTTCCGAGCATGGTATCTATACGCGGGAACGTGAGGAGGAGATCATCAAGGCAAAATGGGTGGATAACATTTATAAGAATCTCTGGATCGAGCAGTTCCGGAAGATGTCAAGACTTGCTTATGACGAGGCAGACGTTGTCACGAGCCTGTATGAGCATGCGAGAGAACTGCAGCTGGAGCTTGGCTGTCCGCCGGAGAAGACCCGTGTCACACCGAACGGAATCAATGCCGCGAGACTGGCGGACATTCCCGGCAAGCGCCCGGAGGACGAGAAATTCATATCGGTGGGCGCTGTGCTGCGCGTGACACCGATCAAGGATGTCAAGACGATGATTCAGGCCTTTGATTTTGCCAAGAAGAAGCAGCCGCGTCTGAAGCTGTGGATCATGGGACCCTGGGAGGAAGATCAGGAATACGCACAGGAGTGTTTTGATCTCGTTGAGGTGCTGGGACTGAAAGATGTGGAGTTTACCGGAAGGGTGGATATCAGAGAGTATCTGGGACGTATGGACATGACGATTCTGACCAGTATCAGCGAGGG
>JALELN010000077.1 GCA_022771765.1 Lachnospiraceae bacterium
ATTTGATTTGTTGAATTAACTCCCGCAAATACTGTAATTTTTCTATATTAATGAGCAGGGTAAAATAGCAGCCATTCTTGTCATATCAGCAAGTCCCGGAAAGTTAATCAGCAATGTTTTCATAGAACGAATTATGAAAAAGTGCTTGCAATTAAAAAAAAAATATGATAATATAATAAACGGTTCGTTGGTCAAGCGGTTAAGACGCCGCCCTCTCACGGCGGAAACACGGGTTCGATTCCCGTACGGACTGCTAAGGGACTTCTTGAAAGGGAAGTCCCTTTTTGATTCATGATATGTTAAAAGAATTTTGAAAATCCCTTGCATTTGTGATTCATAAGTGCTACACTAGCATTAGTTGAATATTGTACTAGATATGAGAGTGGGTCGAAAGCCCACTCTTATTTGTTGATATCGATAACAAAGAAGGAAGGTGAAACAATGTCAAAACGACAGGACTATGAAGCACAGACAGAAGCTCTGATTCTACCGATTCTGGAAAAATACGGCTTTGAGCTGTATGATGTAGAGTATGTCAAGGAGGGCAGTACCAATTATCTGCGGGCATATATCGATAAGCCGGGTGGAATCGCTGTGAACGATTGTGAGACAGTCGCCAGAGAAATGAATCCGATTCTGGATGAGAAAGACTATATTCCGGATTCCTATGTATTCGAGGTCAGCTCTCCGGGACTGGGACGCCCCTTGAAAAAAGATAAGCATTTGGAAAAGAGCATCGGCGAGGAGGTGGAGATTCGCACCTTCCGTCCCATCAATCATGAGAAGCAGTTTACAGGTATTCTGAAACGCTTCGATGCGGACAACATCGTCATTGAGGATGAGGAAGAAACAGAACTTACTTTTGCCAGAGCAGATATTGCCTTGATTCGACTGGCATTTGATTTTTAGGAGGAAAAAGGAAAAATGAAGAATGAATTATTAGAGGCACTTACTATTTTGGAGCAGGAGAAGAACATCAGTAAGGATACGCTGATTGAGGCAATTGAGAATTCTCTCGTGACAGCCTGCAAGAACCATTTCGGAAAGTCTGACAATGTGAAGGTAGATATGAATCCTGAGACGTGCGAATATCATGTTTATCAGGAAAAGACTGTTGTAGAGGAAGTTACTGATCCGGTATTGGAGGTCAGTCTTGCCAAGGCAAAGATGATTGATTCTAAATATGAGCTTGGCGATACCGTTAATTTTGAGATTAAGTCTCAGGAGTTCGGACGTATCGCGACGCAGAATGCCAAGAATGTGATTCTGCAGAAGATTCGTGAGGAGGAGCGCAAGGTCTTATTTAGCGAGTATTACAGTAAGGAAAAGGATATTGTGACCGGTATCGTACAGCGTTATATCGGCAGGAACGTCAGCATCAATCTCGGTAAGGTGGATGCCATTCTGACTGAGAACGAGCAGGTGCGCGGTGAGGTGTTCAAGCCGACCGAGCGTATCAAACTCTATATTCTGGAAGTAAAGTCTACACCGAAAGGACCGAAGATCCTTGTGTCCAGAACACATCCCGAGCTGGTGAAGCGCCTGTTCGAGTCCGAGGTCACAGAGGTGAAGGATGGTATTGTGGAGATCAAAGCCATTGCCCGGGAGGCCGGAAGCAGAACAAAGATTGCTGTTTATTCAAATGATCCGGATGTGGATGCAGTCGGCGCGTGTGTCGGCATGAATGGTGCCAGAGTCAATGCGATTGTCAACGAGTTGCGTGGAGAGAAGATCGATATCATTAACTGGAACGAGAATCCGGCGATGTTGATCGAGAATGCGTTAAGCCCCGCAAAGGTCATCTCCGTCATCGCGGATGCCGAAGAAAAGAGCGCAAAGGTCGTTGTTCCTGATTATCAGTTGTCGCTTGCAATCGGCAAAGAGGGACAGAATGCGCGCCTTGCAGCGCGTCTTACCGGATTTAAGATCGACATTAAGTCCGAGACGCAGGCACGTGAGGCCGGTGACTTCATGGATTATGAGAATGACTATGAAGATGAGGAGTACTACGAGGACGAGGAATATTACGAGGACGGCGAATACTACGAGGACGGTGAGTATGCCGACGGTGAGTACGCTGAGGGCGAGTATGTTGACGGCGAGTATGCTGATAGTGAGTACGCCGATGATGAGTATGCAGAAGGTGAGTATGCCGATGAGTACGCCGACGAAAAATAAAAAAATTCCGATGAGACAGTGTGTGGGCTGTGGACAGATGAATGAAAAAAGGTTGATGTATCGTGTGATCCGGACCCAGGAGGGCGAACTGCTTTTAGATAAGACCGGTCGCAAAAACGGTCGTGGAGCGTATATCTGTCCGAATATGGGATGTCTGCAGAAGGCGATCTGCTCGAAAGGACTGGAACGCTCTTTCAAGATGCAGATACCGAAAGAGGTATATATGACTCTGGAGGAGGAGATGAAAAACAGTCATGCAGAGTGAAAATATCAAAGTAAAGCCGGACAGAGTGCTGTCTATGCTTGGGATTGCAGCCAAGGCCGGAAAAGTCGTCAGTGGTGAATTTGCCACGGAAAATGCGGTCAAGGCCGGAAAGGCATTTTTGGTAGTTACTGCGGCGGATGCATCGGATAATACTTCAAAAAAGTTTCGTGATATGACCGGGTTTTATAAGGTGCCGATGGTTGTTTATGGCACAAAGGAAACGCTGGGCGGATGTATCGGAAAGGATTACCGGTCATCTCTCGCCGTGACCGATGAGAAGCTGGCAGAAGCAGTAACAAATAAGATAAAACAGACCGAAGCATTGACTGCTGAGGCTGTGAGAAAATGATACTGGGAGTAAAACGAACAGTTTAACACGGAGGTAGTTAGTTTATGTCAAAACGAGTATATGAGCTTGCAAAGGAGATAGGTGTCGACAATGCTTCATTGATGAAATTTCTGACCGAAAACAATATTGAGGTCAAGAGTCACATGAGCACTTTGGACGACAGCGCGATTGCAAAAGTAAAAAGTGATTTTAAGAAGCCGGCGGTAAAGCCGGCACCGGTAAAGGCAGAGCAAAAGTCTGCCACAGAAAGTGAAAAGGTGCCGGAACGTCCGAAAAAGAAGGCGAGCATTACTGCTGTTTTTAATCCGCAGAACAGTAAAAATATGAAGGATCGCAAGCCACCTCAGAAGCGTCCGATGCGCCCGGCAGGAGAGCGCCCGGTACGTCCGGCAGGAGAGCGTCCGGTACGTCCGGCAGGAGAGCGTCCGATGCGTCCGGCGGGAGAGCGTCCGATGCGTCCGGCAGGAGAGCGTCCGATGCGCCCGGCAGGAGAACGTCCGGTGCGTCCGGCAGGAGAACGTCCGGTGCATCCGGCAGAGAGTCGTCCGGCGCGTCTGGCAGAGAACCGTCCGACAGGGGAACACACGATCGAAAACCGTCCGGCACGCCCCACAGAGAATCGTCCGGTACGCTCCACAGAGAGCCGCCCGGTAAGACCGGTTGAAAATCGTTCCAACAGAGGTGATGGTATTGAAAAAATTAACGAGAGATCTGAAAGAAATGATCGCAGGGATCGCAAGGATAACCAGAATAATCGCGGTGGTTCCGGTTATAATCAAGGTGATAGAAGTAATAATCGATTCGGTGGCAATCGCCAGAAAGAATCTGGCGGACAGCGATTCGACCGCGAATTAAACAAATTTAATAAGGACTCCGCCAAGGCTGTTCCCGATGAGGTTCGCGCCAAGGAGAGCCGTGATAATAACCGCAAGAAGAACAATAATAATAACAATGCAAAGAAGGATTACGACAAGCTTGGCAGCAAGAAGCAGGAGCGCTTTGTCAATCTGGAAAAGCAGACCGGACACAAGAAGCGTAATGCTGTTCCCCAGCAGTCTGCCGCGAAAGATGATGATACGATCAAACAAATCACACTGCCTGAGCATATGACGATCAAAGAACTTGCGGATCGCATGAAGGTGCAGGCATCCGTGCTCATTAAAAAGCTGTTCTTGAAGGGACAGATGGTGACGGTAAATAACGATATTTCTTATGAAGAGGCAGAGGAGATTGCGCTGGAGTTCAACTTTATCGCAGAGCCGGAGGAAAAGGTGGATGTAATCGCCGAGCTTTTAAAGGAGGATGAGGAGGATACCGAAAAGATGGTTCCCCGTCCGCCTGTTGTCTGTGTCATGGGTCATGTTGACCATGGTAAAACATCTCTTCTGGATGCGATCCGCCACACAAAGGTAACTGATAAGGAGGCCGGCGGTATCACTCAGGCCATCGGTGCCTATATTGTTACCGCAAATGGTCAAAAAATCACTTTCCTCGACACACCGGGACATGAGGCGTTTACCGCTATGCGTATGCGTGGTGCGAATTCCACTGATATTGCGATTCTGGTCGTTGCGGCAGACGATGGCGTGATGCCCCAGACCGTTGAGGCAATCAACCATGCGAAAGCAGCCGGAGTCGAGATCATCGTGGCAGTCAACAAGATTGATAAGCCTGCGGCCAATATTGACAAGGTAAAGCAGGAGTTATCCGAGTATGACCTGATCCCGGAGGATTGGGGCGGAAGTACAATTTTCTGTCCTGTATCAGCTCACACCAAAGAGGGTATCGACAATTTGTTAGACATGATTCTGCTCACGGCTGAGGTACTGGAGCTGAAAGCAAATCCGAAGCGAAACGCAAGAGGACTTGTCATCGAGGCACAGCTTGATAAGGGACGCGGTGCTGTGGCAACGGTTCTGGTTCAGAAGGGTACGTTGAAGGTCGGTCAGCCGATCGCCTGTGGAAGCAGTTACGGTAAAGTGCGTGCGATGATTGATGATACCGGCAGACGTGTAAAAGAGGCAGGTCCTTCCACACCGGTTGAGATTCTGGGACTCAATAATGTGCCGGATGCAGGTGAGACGTTTGTGGCAATGGAGTCTGAAAAAGAGGCAAAGGCATTCGCGGACACTTATATTTCCGAAAGCAAGAATAAGCTCATCGAGGAGACAAAAACAAAGATGTCTCTGGACGATCTGTTTTCACAGATTCAGTCCGGAAACGTCAAAGAACTGAATATTATTGTAAAAGCAGATGTACAGGGCTCTGTGGAGGCTGTCAAGCAGTCGCTTGTCAAGCTGTCCAACGAAGAGGTTGTGGTGAAGGTGATCCACGGCGGTGTCGGCGCGATCAACGAGTCTGATGTCATCCTGGCTTCCGCCTCCAACGCGATCATTATCGGATTTAATGTCAGACCCGATCCGATGGCAAAATCAACCGCAGAGCGGGAAGGTGTCGATGTGCGCCTGTACAAGGTCATCTACAATGCCATCGAGGATGTGGAGGCTGCAATGAAGGGTATGTTAGACCCGATTTTCGAGGAAAAGATCATCGGTCATGCGGAGGTGCGCCAGATCTTCAAGGCTTCCGGTGTCGGAAATATCGCCGGTTCTTATGTGCTTGACGGTGTATTTGAGCGCGGCTGCAAGGTACGTGTAAAGCGTGAGGGAGAGCAGATTTTCGAAGGCGACCTCGCTTCTTTAAAGCGTTTCAAGGATGATGTCAAGGAAGTAAAGACAGGCTACGAATGCGGTCTTGTACTGGATGGCTTTAACGATATTCAGGAGCTGGATATTATCGAAGCATACAAGATGGTGGAGGTACCACGCTAATATGAGAAAAAACAGCATTAAAAATACGAGAATCAACGAGGAAGTACATCGTGAACTCTCGAACATTATACGCGGAGAGATCAAAGATCCACGTATTCATCCCATGACGAGTGTCGTGGCGGTGGAGGTGGCACCGGATCTGAAGACCTGCAAGGCATATATCAGTGTGCTGGGCGATGAGGAAGCACAGAAAAATACACTGGCAGGACTGCGCAGTGCGGAGGGATATATAAGACGTACCCTGGCGAAAAATATTAATCTGCGCAATACGCCGGAAGTCAAATTCATCATGGATCAGTCGATCGCTTATGGTGTCAGGATGTCAAAGCTCATTGATGAGGTAAACCATGGAGAAAATCGAGAAAATTGATGCCTTGCTGGCAGGTGTGTCCACGGTAGCGATTGCGGGACACATCAAGCCGGACGGCGATTGTACCGGCTCTACGCTGGCGCTTTACAACTATATTAAAAATAATTATCCGGAAATACAGGTGACACTGTATCTGGATCCGATTCCGAATCTGTTTAAATTTTTACAGCGTTCAGAGGAGATTGTCAGCGATTATTCAGAGGACGCACAGTATGATTTGTTTTTTGCGCTGGATTGCGGTGACACCGGTCGGCTGGGCGGCGCGTCACGGTATTTTGACGCGGCGAAAAAGACCGTCTGCATTGATCATCATATCAGCAACCAAAGCTTTGCGGACCTGAACCACATCCGGCCGGAGGCAAGTTCCACGTCAGAGCTGGTATTTGAACTTTTGGATGAGACAAAGATCACCAAAGAGATTGCGGAGTGCCTGTATGTGGGCATTATTCATGATACCGGTGTCTTTCAGTATTCCTGCACGTCGTCAAAGACAATGAACATCGCAGGAAAGTTGATGGACAAAGGAATCAACTACCCGGATATTGTGGATAAGACTTTTTTTGAGAAGACTTTTGAGCAGAATCAGATTCTGGGTACGGCACTTTTAAAGGCAAAACGGTATTTTGATGACCGCTGTATCGCCTGTATCATTACGGCGCAGGATATGAAGGACTGCCATGCGCTGCCCAAACATTTAGAGGGTATCGTGGCACAATTGCGCAGTACGAAAGGCGTAGATGTGGCAGTGCTCATCTATGAGAATGCGGACGGAACCTACAAGGTGTCTATGCGTACAAACGGCGCGGTGGATGTGGCGGCGATCTGTGTGAAACATGGTGGTGGCGGACATGTCCGCGCGGCAGGTGTGACAATGACCGGTGAACCGGAGGCAATTTTACGGACACTGCTGGAAGATATCAGAGAAGTACTGTAAGGAAACCAACAGACATGAATGGAATTATAAATATTTATAAAGAGGCGGGTTTTACCTCCTTTGATGTGGTGGCAAAACTGCGTGGTATTCTGCGGGAAAAGAAGATTGGTCATACAGGAACGCTGGATCCGGATGCAACGGGTGTACTCCCGGTCTGTGTCGGTAACGCGACAAAGGTGTGCGGACTTCTGACCGACAAAGATAAGGAATACGAGGCGGTTTTACAGCTTGGACTATCCTCTGACACACAGGATGCCACCGGACAGATTTTGCGGGATCGCAGCGAGCTGCTACACACGCTTACCGAGGAGCGCGTGCGAGAGGTGATCATGGGATTTGTCGGTGATTACGAGCAGGTTCCACCGATGTATTCGGCGCTGAAGGTCGGCGGAAAAAAATTGTGTGATCTGGCCCGCGAGGGTATAGAGGTAGAGCGGAAAGCACGCCTTGTACACATCTACGATATTCAGATCCTGCAGGTGCAGATTCCGCTTGTCACGATGCGTGTACATTGTTCAAAAGGCACTTACATCCGTACATTGTGTGATGATATCGGAGAAAGTCTCGGTGTTGGCGGGCTGATGAAAAGCCTTGTACGCACCCGGGTGAGCTGCTTTTCCATTGAGCAGGCAGTGACGCTGGCACAGATCGAGAAACACCGGGATCTGGGCAAACTGGATGAGATTTTGCTGCCGGTCGATGGTGTGTTTTGCCAATATCCCGCGCTTCATGTGACATCGGAGGCAAAAAAACGCCTGCAAAACGGCAACCGCCTGTCTCTTGATGATATTTCCGATATGCCGGATAAATCTTTGCTGCATGCGAATGCGCAATTTCGCGTGTATGACAACACGGAAAGATTTTATGGCATTTACAGCTGGGATGAGACGCGCCGGGATATGAAAAGTATAAAAATGTTTTTATAACTAAGGAATAGATCATGATTTGTCTGGAAACAATCGAACAATTGCATATTGATGAGCCGACAGCGCTCACAATCGGTAAATTTGACGGACTGCACAGAGGACATGAGGAACTCATTTCCCATCTTCTGAAAAAAAGAGAAAAAGATTTAAAGTCAGTCGTTTTTACCTTTGATATTCCGCCAAAGAGGTTGACGGAAGGAGAAGGACAGCGTGTATTATCCACCAACAAAGAAAAACAGGCGCTTTTTGCGGAGCGTGGCATCGATTATCTGGTGCTCTGTCCGTTCACGCCCGAAGTGATGTGTATGGAACCGGAGGATTTTGTGGACTGGATCGTGACGAACCTGAATGTGAAGCGCATTGTTGTCGGGGAGGACTGCTGTTTCGGACACAACAGACGCGGTGATCACAGACTGCTTGCGCAGCTTGCGGACCGCTATGGTTACGAGTTGAAGGTCATCAGGAAGCTTCAGTTTGAGGGGCGGGATATCAGCAGCACCTACATCCGTGAGGAGATCACAAAGGGAAATATGGAGATCGCCGCACAACTGCTGGGACATCCCTACTCAATTGATGGTATTGTGGAGACCGGCAATCAGATTGGGCGCACGATCGGAATTCCGACGGCCAATATTGAGGCAGAGCCGGTGAAACTGCTTCCGCCTTTCGGTGTGTATGCGTCCGCCATTGATATTCGCGGGGAGCGGTATTATGGGATTGCAAACATTGGAAGAAAACCCACGATCAAGCCCAAAGAGGGTGACCGCAATCCTGTGGGAGTAGAAATGCATATTCTGCATTTCGATGAAGATATTTACCGGGAGCCGGTGCGCATTTCTTTTTATGTTTATGAAAGACCGGAGATCAAGTTTGATTCA
Source organism: Lachnospiraceae bacterium (assembly GCA_022771765.1). Taxonomy (GTDB): domain Bacteria; phylum Bacillota; class Clostridia; order Lachnospirales; family Lachnospiraceae; genus W0P33-017. Next base: position 8,732 of record JALELN010000077.1, read on the forward strand.
ATTTCAGACTTGCAAGCACAGATCAAAAAGGATATAGTATTCAGTGAGCATTATTTTGGAAAATAATGGAATCGTTACCAATGTGTAAAAACTACAGAGGAAAAAGGAGTACATATGAGTTTGATTTTAACGCTGATGGGAGGTCTTGGACTGTTCCTGTTTGGCATGAACTTTATGAGCCAGGGATTACAGAAAGCAGCAGGAGCAAAGCTTCGCTCGGTTTTGACCGCTATCTCAAAAAATAAGTATATTGCGGTGCTGTTTGGTGCATTGTTTACTGCGATCATTCAGTCTTCCGGTGCAACGACCGTTATGGTAGTCACTTTCGTAAATGCCGGCTTGATGGAATTGGCGCAGGCAGTCGGTATCATTTTCGGTGCCAATATCGGTACAACGATCACTGCACAGCTCGTTTCGTTTAACCTGACTGCGGTTGCGCCGGTGATTTTGTTTGTGGGCGTGGTTATGTTTTTGTTTATGAAAAAGCCGATTTTCAAAAAGATTGGTGAGGTAGTCATCGGTTTTGGAGCGTTGTTTATGGGCATTAGTATGATGTCCGGCGCAATGAGTCAGCTGAATGATTATCCTGCTGTTATCAACACACTTGCGCAGCTGACCAATCCTGTGCTGGCGATTCTGGTGGGCTTGATTATTACCGTGATTGTGCAGAGTTCATCCGTAACGGTCAGCATTTTACTGCTGATGGCAGGTCAGGGGCTTGTAACGTTGCCGGTCTGCTTTTACTTTATTCTCGGATGTAATATCGGTTCGTGTACACCGGCAGTCATGGCTGCGATGGATGCAAAAAAGGATGCCAAGCGGGCTGCGCTTATTCATGTACTGTTTAATGTATTCGGAATGATTATTATTTCCGTGATATTGATTTTTGCCATGGAGCCCTTCACCGCATTTATTCAGGCGATTTCCGGTTCAGATATCAAGCGAAGCGTGGCGAACACGGACACGATCTACAAGGTATTCCAGACGTTGATTTTCCTGCCGGTTTCTACGCAGTTTATCAAGCTGGTAAACAAGCTTGTGCCCGGTGATGATGTCAAGCACGAGGGATTTACACTGCAGTATATCAGTATGAACACGGTGTTCTCGCCGACAGCTGCAATCGTAGAGGCTATGCAGGAGATCTCCCGTATGGGCAGAAAGGCAGAGCAGAATCTGAAACTGTCTATGGAAGCGTTTTTTGATGGAGAACAGGCTAAGATCGATCAGGTCTATGGAACAGAAAAATATATTGATTACCTCAGTCATGAGATTACTGATTATCTGGTGGATGTCAATCAGCGGCAGTTACCTGTTTCCGACAGCTTAAAGATCGGTGCATTGTTCCATGTGGTCAATGATATTGAGCGCATCGGAGATCATGCGGAAAACATTGCGGATGCCGCAGTGCGGATGAAGGAGGAGAATATAACATTTTCCAAGAAGGCAACGAAAGAGATTCAGGACATGTTTGAAAAGGACATGCGTCTACTGACTTGTGCGCTGGAAATGTTTGAGAATGAGGATCGCTCTCACATGGAGGAGATTCTGACTATCGAAGAGGAGGTCGATCAGATGGAGATCGATCTGCAGAATTCACATATCCGTCGTATGGCGAAAGGCAAATGCTCACCGGAATCCGGTCTGATCTTCACCGATCTTGTCACCGGTCTGGAGCGTGTGGCTGACCATGCAACCAATATAGCCTTTGCGCTGACCAATTCGGATGCAATGTAGCAAGATGCTTATATTTAGTGCAAATTACCTTGTCTCTGTACGATAAAATGTTACGAATTTATTACGATCTAATTGACATGTTAAAAAAATGTTGCTATAATGTTTTTCAGAAATAACAGTAGATGCTAACATCTACTGTTATTTCTTGCACAGATGTTAGAATCATGTCATTGTTTCTTTACCAATCAGGAGGTATCCATGAAATTTCGGAATATGAAACTACGAAATATGAAATTAGCTCTGGCGGTTGCGGCCGGTGTTGCGACAGTACTTGCAGTACCGCAGGATGTATCTGCTTCAACGCATGCAGGTATGTCAGCAATTATCTCAGATTGTTTAAGCCGGTCTGAGGGACTGGTGATCGCGAATAGCGATATTACGGTGACTAAGGCAGCTGCGCGGCAGGCTGATGTCGAGGAAGCAAAAGCAGAAGAGAAGACAGAGAAAAAAGAAACAAAAGAAAAAGATGAAAAGTTTTGTGGCTATACAAATCTTGGATTAGCCAATGTTGATAATTACCTGAATGTCAGGGAAAAACCGGATGAGTCATCTGATCTGGTGGGAAAGATGCCTGCCGGAGCAGGCTGCGAGGTCTATGACAAGGAAAACGGCTGGTATCACATCAAATCCGGCAAGGTAGAGGGCTATGTCTCTGCCGATTACCTGCTAACCGGCGATGATGCAAAGAAAAAAGCCGAAAAATATATCAAGGAAGTAGCGACTGTTACGACAACGACTTTGTTTGTGCGGGAGAAGCCGAATACTGACTGCGCGGTACTCACAATGGTTCCCATCGATGAGGAACTGGCTGTATTAAAGACAGTGGATGACGGCGCGTGGTATAAGGTCGAGATCGATGACGAGAAAGGCTATGTCAGCGGTGATTATGTGGAGATTTCACAGAAGCTGCCGAAGGCCATGACTATTTCGGAGGTCAAATACGGACAGGGAGTTTCCAATGTCCGTGTGGATCTGGTACAGTATGCACTCCAGTTCGTCGGAAATCCGTATGTGTGGGGCGGGACGAGCCTTACAAACGGTGTGGATTGTTCCGGTTTCACCATGCAGGTTTATGCAAAGTATGGTGTATATTTGCCGCATTCTTCACGTGCACAGCCGGGCTGTGGCAGACGCATCAGTGCCAGCGAGGCTCAGCCGGGTGATCTGTTCTTCTACGGAAGCGGCGGCAGCATCAACCACGTTGCCATCTATATTGGTGGCGGTCAGGTCGTACACGCCAGCAATCATCGTGACGGCATCAAGATTTCCAACGCATATTACCGGACACCGATCTGTGTTGTAAGCTATTTGTAATCATTTGTAATGAATACCGACAGGCAGTCTTTCCAAAGGCTGCTTGTTTTTTTGTGCAAAAATTAGTGAAATCTGACAAAAAAGGTAGATTTTTGTCAGTATATTTGTTGAGATGGTATAAAAGTGGTCATATCACGCTATGTCAACATGGGGACGCACAGCACGGCCATAAAAAAGAAGGAGAACAGGTCTATGGTAGAGCAAAGCTATTATGAGAAAGCAGACGCCATTATTGCGGAACATGGCGCAAAGCCGTCTGCTTTGATCCCAATCATTCAGGATATTCAGAGTGAATATCGCTATCTGCCGCCGGAACTTTTGTCTTATGTTGCCGATAAAATCGGTATTACGGAGGCAAAGGCTTATGGGGTAGCCACATTTTATGAGAATTTTTCCTTTGAGCCGAAAGGAAAGTATGTGATCAAGGTGTGCAATGGTACTGCCTGTCACGTGAGAAAATCTATTCCGATACTGGAACGGCTGTATACGGAACTCGGTCTTTCCAAGGATAAGGTGACAACGGATGATATGATGTTTACGCTGGAGACGGTATCCTGTCTGGGAGCCTGCGGTCTGGCACCGGTACTCACGGTCAACGACAAGGTCTATCCGTCCATGACACCGGATGCGGCAGCGGAGCTGATTCAGCGGCTGCGGGACGAAAAATAGGATATTGGGGAGGAATATATGCAGAAGGTAGAAAACAGAGAAATTTTGAATGATTTGCGTGACGCGTCGCGTCAGCGGATGGAACAAAGCAAATGCCGCATTTTAATCTGTGCGGGAACCGGATGCCTTGCGGGCGGTTCCGGCGCGGTCTATGAGAGAATGTGTGAGCTGGTGGCGGGTGATCCGGATATTGAGGTGCAGTTCGGACCGGAGATCGCACACGGTGACGGACCGATGGAGGTAAAAAAGAGTGGCTGTCACGGCTTTTGTGAAATGGGACCGCTGATGCGTATCGAGCCGCTTGGCATTTTATACACAAAGGTAAAGCTGGAGGATTGCGAGGCGATCTTTGAGCGCACGATCAAAAAGGGAGACGTGATCCGTCATCTGTTGTACAAGCAGAACGGAATCGAATATCAGAAGCAGGAGGAGATCCCATTTTATAAAAAACAGACCCGTCTGGTTCTGGAAAACTGTGGACATATCGATGCAGAGCATATTGAGGAGTCCATCGCGCACGGCGGATATCAGGCACTGGCCAAGGTGCTTTTTGAGATGACGCCGGAGCAGGTGGTCGATGAAATTCTGGAGTCCAATCTGCGCGGACGCGGAGGCGGAGGCTTCCAGACCGGATACAAGTGGAAGCAGGTTGCCAGACAGCCCGAAAAGATCCGTTATGTTGTTTGTAACGGAGATGAGGGTGATCCGGGTGCCTTCATGGACCGAAGCATTATGGAGGGCGATCCGCATAAGATGATCGAGGGTATGATGATCGCAGCCTATGCAGTGGGCGCGCAGGAGGGTTATATTTATGTGCGCGCGGAGTATCCGCTGGCAATCAGCCGTCTGAAAAAGGCAATGCAGGATGCTGAGGAGCATGGTTTGCTGGGCGACCATATCATGGGAACGGATTTTTCTTTCCGGTTACATATCAATCGTGGTGCCGGCGCCTTTGTCTGCGGTGAGGGAAGTGCGCTGACGGCTTCCATCGAGGGTAATCGTGGTATGCCCCGTGTAAAACCGCCACGTACGGTAGAACAGGGATTGTTTGAAAAGCCGACCGTACTGAACAATGTAGAGACTTATGCAAACGTTCCGATGATCATTTTGAAGGGAGCTGCCTGGTATAAGACGATCGGACCGGAAAACAGTCCCGGTACGAAAGCATTTGCGCTGACAGGAAGCGTGAAAAATACAGGACTCATCGAGGTTCCCATGGGAACAACGCTGCGCGAAGTCATTTTTGATATCGGTGGCGGCATTAAGGGCGACGGTGAATTTAAGGCAGTACAGATCGGAGGTCCTTCGGGCGGCTGCCTGATTACACCGCATCTGGATGTGAGCCTTGATTTTGATTCTTTGAAAAAGATGGGTGCAATGATTGGTTCCGGCGGCCTCGTTGTCATGGATAGCAATACCTGTATGGTAGAGGTTGCGCGGTTTTTCATGAATTTCACGCAGAATGAGAGCTGTGGAAAATGTGTACCGTGTCGTGAGGGAACCAAGCGGATGTTGGAAATTTTGGAGCGCATTGTGGCCGGAAACGGTACGATGGAGGATCTGGATCTTTTGGAAGAACTGGCAACAATGATCACGGAAACGGCACTTTGCGGTCTCGGAAAGAGTGCAGCGCTTCCGGTTATGAGTACACTAAAATTATTCCGTGACGAATACATTGAGCATGTGGTCGAGAAAAAGTGCGCATCTCATACCTGCAGCGCGCTTCGTCGCTTTGTGATCAGTCCGGAGCTTTGCAAAGGATGTTCAAGGTGTGCGAGAAACTGTCCGGTGGGAGCTATTTCCGGAAAGATCAAGGAGCCCTTTACGATTGATGATTCCGTTTGTATTAAGTGTGGTGCCTGCGAAAGCAATTGCGCGTTCGGTGCCATCCATGTAGAAGCATAAGGAGGGGAAAACGTGAGCGCAGAAAATAAACAGGCAACAAAATATATTACGATCAACAACCGGAAGATTCCTTTTACGGATGAAAAAAATGTGTTGTCGATCATTCGAAAGACAGGTATAGATCTTCCTACTTTTTGTTACCATTCCGAACTGTCCACTTACGGTGCCTGCCGTATGTGTGTGGTAGAGGATGATCGGGGACGGGTATTTGCGTCCTGCTCCGAAGTGCCAAGAGACGGTATGGTGATCTACACGAATACGCCTAAATTACAGCATCACAGAAAAATGATTCTGGAGTTATTGCTGGCATCCCATTGCAGGGATTGTACCACCTGCCGTGAAAACGGTGTATGTACGCTGCAAAAGCTGGCTCAGCAGCTGGGCGTGGATAAAGTTCGTTTTGAAAATACAAAAGAGCAGCTGCCGGTAGACGATTCCTCTAACTGCATTTTTATTGATCCGAATAAATGTATTTTATGCGGTGACTGTGTGCGTACCTGTGAGGAGATTCAGGGGCTTGGCATACTGAATTTCGCGCACCGCGGTTCTAAGATGCGTGTGACATCCGCCTTCCATAGAAAGATGGCTGATACAGACTGCGTGGGCTGCGGGCAGTGTCGTGTTGTATGCCCGACCGGAGCAATCACGATCAAATCTAATGTACATGCGGTCTGGGAGGTTGTATCCGACAAGAGTAAACGTGTCGTTGTACAGATTGCACCGGCAGTACGTGTGGCGATCGGTGACAGTTTTGGGCTTCCGAGGGGAGAAAACGCGATCGGAAAGCTGGTAGCGGCGTTGCGGCGCATGGGCTTTGATGAGATTTATGATACGAATTTCGGTGCGGATCTGACGGTTATGGAGGAGTCCAAAGAGCTGGCAGAGCGTCTGGAGTCCGGAGAAAATCTTCCGTTGTTTACATCCTGCTGTCCCGGCTGGGTATCCTTCTGTGAGAAAAAACATCCGGAATACCGCAAACATATTTCCACCTGTCGTTCGCCGCAGCAGATGTTTGGCGCATTGATTAAGGAAGATGCAAAGGTTAGACGGGAGCAGGCGATCGCAAACAATGAGCCGGCGGATGAAAGAGAGACGATCGTGGTATCCATCATGCCCTGTACCGCCAAAAAGAATGAGATCGTGCGGCCGGAACATTTCACGGACGGTGTTCAGAACGTAGATTTTGTGCTGACGACCGTTGAAGTGACACGAATGATCCGGGAAGCGGGGATTGATCTTGCGCAGATGCCCTCAGAGTCGATGGATATGCCCTTTGGCCTTGCTTCGGGCGCGGCAGCCATTTTCGGTGTTACGGGCGGTGTAACCGAGGCGGTACTTCGCCGACTGGTTGGCAGCAACCGGATGGAGGATCTGGAGGAGATCAGTTTTACCGGTGTACGCGGAATCGAAGGTGTCAAAGAAGCTACTGTAACATTGGGAGACCGGGAAGTGAAGATTGCTGTTGTAAACGGTCTGAAATGTGCGGATGAAGTGTTGAACAAGATGAAGGCCGGAGAAGTGTACTATGATTTTGTAGAAGTGATGGCCTGCAAGCGCGGCTGTATTACCGGCGGAGGCCAGCCGACGCCCATCGGACCCCGAACAAAGAAGGCACGTTTTGAGGGAATGTATAATATCGATAAAGCGGCACAGATTAAGCTTTCCAATGAAAATCCTTTTATCAGAACACTCTACGATGGTATTTTGAAAGGAAAGGAGCATAAGCTTCTGCACAATGAATATGGAGAATCATAAAAAAAACATTGCATTTACATATGCATTATGTTATAGTGTCTAAGTATGAGCAAACAGCCACATATTCGGTTTGTTGGACGCTCCGACCACTTACTGAATATCCGGCGATTAAATTTTAAGGAGGAAACAAATATGTTAGCAAAAGACCAGAAAGCAGCAATCATTGCTGAGTATGGCAAGACCCCTACCGATACCGGTTCACCTGAGGTTCAGATCGCGTTACTGACCACTCGTATCAATGAGCTGAACGAGCACTTAAAGGTACACGCAAAGGATCATCACTCACGCAGAGGTCTGTTAAAGATGGTAGGTCAGAGGCGTCGTTTACTGGCTTACTTAAAGGAGAAGGATATCGAGCGTTATCGTTCTCTGATTGAGCGTTTAGGCTTAAGAAAATAAGACTTTCAAAATAGGGCGGAGTTCCTCCGCTCTATTTTAAGTTGTTACTTTCACACATGGCAGATGAAGATTCCGAGACCACTGAAAAAAATATAA
>JALELN010000100.1 GCA_022771765.1 Lachnospiraceae bacterium
AAAATCGATGACCAAAAGGAGTACCGTAATTCGATTCTGCACAGAGAGCCGGGATGGTGGGAAACGGCGAGATAGTTTTTCGGGAATGGATTTGCGAGATGCAAAGCGAAGTTTAGTAGCGGATGCCGTGTCCTCACGTTACAGAGGAAAGATATCGAGAGCAAGGCTCTCCGTATCGGATTGAGAAAAGTAGAATTGGTGGCTGATATTCCGATTGGAATATCAGCTTTTTGTTTTTTAAAACCAATAGGATACTTTTGAAAAAGGGTGGCACCACGGTAACTATCGTCCCTGACGCGAAGGATTTTCGCGTCAGGGATTTTTTCATTTGAGATGGGAAGGGAGATTAAAAAATGCAAAAACGAGTGTTACGGCTTTACAAGAAAACAGTCAGCATCGTCAATGAGACACCGATTAATATGTATGAGCAGCTGGTCGGGAAGAAAAAGGGATTTCTTCTGGAGTCCTACGATAAAAACTATGACCGCTATACATTTTTCGGACCGGAGCCTGAGGAGATCATCACCTCCCGGGGCAATTCTCTTGTGATTACAAAGGCAGACGGAACGGAGACAGTTCTGGAGGGAAATCCCTGCGAACTGCTGAAGGAATACTACAGCAGCTTCGAGATCCGAAAGGATAATCAAGAGCTGGCATTTACCGGCGGACTGGTGGGAAACCTGGGATACGATTTCGTGCGATATACCGAGACGCTGCCGGATGACAACCCGGATACGATCGGTATCGAGACCGTTCAGATGATGCTCATGACGCACTTTGTACTGGTCGACCATGTGGCGGAGACGCTGACCGCAATCGTTCTGGATGAGGATAGTGAGCTTGGAAAGGAGCGTGCGCTTGGGCTTGCAAATGAGATGATCACAGCGTGCCGCGCCGCAGGAAACGGCCCGATCCGCAAAAACTTCCACCATGACGGAAAGATCATCGCGCAGTCCGACACACTGGAACAGTACAGTGAAAAGGTGGAAAGGATCAAACATTATATCCGTGAGGGTCATGTGTTCCAGACAGTGTTGTCCCAGCGCTGGACGATTGAGACCGGACAGGAGGGCTTTGAACTGTACAAGGAGCTGCGTGAACTGAACCCTTCCCCGTATCTGTATTACTTTAATTACGGTGACTTTGAGGTGATCGGAAGCTCACCGGAGATGATCGTGAAGCAGCAGGGAGATCACGTATTCACCTGCCCGATCGCAGGAACACGTCGGAGAGGTGTCGATGCGCAGGAGGATGCGCTGCTGAAGGATGATCTGCTGCAGGATGAAAAAGAGCGCGCTGAGCATGTGATGCTGGTGGATCTTGCCAGAAACGATATGGGACGGATCTCAGAGTTTGGAACAGTTAAGGTGACAAAGTTCATGGAGGTGCAGAATTACTCGCATGTTATGCATATCGTTTCCATGGTGGAGGGCAGAAAAAAAGGGGAGTTTCATCCGCTGGATCTCGTATCAAGCTTTCTGCCGGCGGGAACGCTTAGCGGTGCACCAAAGATCCGGGCAATGGAGATCATAGATGAGCTGGAAACGCAGCGCAGGGGCTTATACGGCGGAGCGACCGGCTATATTGACTTTGGCGGCAACATGGATTTCTGTATCACGATCCGAACGATGGTGAAAAAAGGAAATAAAGTGTACCTGCAGGCAGGCGCCGGAATTGTTGCGGATTCCGTGCCGGAAAACGAGTACAAAGAATGCTGCAACAAGGTTATGGCACTGGCAAAGACGCTGGTGGAGGAGGAGAACCTATGATTTTACTGATTGATAATTACGATTCATTTACTTTTAATCTGTATCAGTATATTGGAATATTCGCGGATGATATCAAGGTTGTACGAAACGATAAGATTACGATTGAGGAAATCCAAAAGCTGCAGCCGGAGCGCATCGTCCTTTCGCCCGGGCCGAAAAGCCCTGCTGAGGCGGGCATCTGTATGGATGTGGTGAAAGAATTTTATGACAAGATCCCGATTCTCGGTATTTGTCTCGGCCATCAGTGCATCGGTCAGGCGCTGGGCGGCACGGTTTCTTACGCAAAGCAACTGTTTCACGGTAAGCAGTCGCTGATCAATCATGACGGCAGCAGTATCTTTACCGGCATCGACACACCGATCAAGGTGGCACGCTATCATTCACTGGCAGTGCAGTCCGATACGCTTCCTGATTGCCTGCGCGTGCTGGCGCGCACCGCGGACGGCGAGATCATGGCGATGCGCCACAAGGATTATCCGGTGATTGGCTTACAGTTTCATCCGGAATCCATCTACACGGAGCACGGAAAGCGGATGATTGAAAATTTTGTCGGTTCAGAGACAACGCTCTGAACCGACAATGAGGAGGAAAGTATGATTTTAGATGAGATCGTAGCAGATAAGAAAATACGTTTGGATGAGCATAAAAAACGGATTGACTTTTATACCATGCGCCGTCTGGCAGAGGAACAGGAGTCCACAGGCAGAAGTTTTTATGAAAATCTGAAAAAGCCCGGCATCTCCATCATTGGAGAGTTCAAAAAAGCATCGCCCAGTCTCGGAACCATCACAAGCCGGATTTCACTGACTGAGCGCATCGAAGACTACAGTGCCTCAGTGGATGCGATCTCCTGTCTGACGGAGGAGGATCACTTTCACGGTCAAGTGGATGATTTTAAGAATATCAGAACACAGACTGATCTTCCGATGATCCGCAAGGACTTCATGATTGACGAGTATCAGTTTTACGAGGCAAAGGCGATTGGCGCGGACGCGATTCTGCTGATCGCTGCAATCTTAGATGATGCGCAGATGAGAGATTTTTACGCGCTGGCATACGAGCTTGGCATGGATGCGCTGGTGGAAACACACGATGAGACGGAGGTTGAGCGGGCATTGAAGTTAGACGCGAAGATCATCGGCGTCAACAACCGGAATCTGAAGGATTTTACGATTTCCTTAGACAATACGGTCAGACTCCGACCGATGGTGGCGAAGGAGAAATGCTTTGTGGCGGAGAGCGGGATCATTACGGATGATGATATCCTGGTGTTAAAGGAGCAGCAGGTGGATGCATTTCTGATCGGGCGGGCTCTGATGGAAGCCAAGGATCCGCGGGCGTTGGCAGATCACTGGAAATCGCTGTAGTAGGTGTCCCGCAAAGGCAGTGAACAGTTATCTTGGAGGTGCGATATGAATGGGAAGCAACAAGACATTGCACATACACCGAAAATTAAGATCTGCGGGATCACCGCGATGGAGGAAGCGCGATGGCTGAATGAGGCAGGCGCAGATTATGCCGGATTTGTTTTTTATGAAAAGAGTAAGCGCAACATCCTCATCGCGGATGCCGTGGAGATCAAAAAATGCCTCGATCCGTCCATACGGACAGTGGCGGTCACGGTGAGCCCGACGGTTGATCAGCTCCGTGAAATCGAGACGGGGGGATTTGAGATTCTGCAGGTGCATAAAGAATTATCCCTTGAGGTGCTTCGGGAATGCAAGCTGCCGGTCTGGCGGGCGTTTAATGTTGAAAATGCCGCTGATGCGGCAGAACAGAGATTGTCCGCAGACGAGTTTACGGAGGAACAAAAGGAGCGGGAGCAGCTGGAAAATCAGCTGATTGAGGCATATGTTCTGGACGGTGCTCTGTATGGCAGTGGAAAGACCTTTGACTGGAACAGCGGCAACGCAAAACAGATCCGGGCATTATTTGGCGATAAAAAACTGGTGCTTGCCGGAGGACTGAACGCATCCAATGTGACAGAGGGAATCAACATATTCAGACCGGATATCGTGGATGTCAGCTCCGGTGTGGAAAGAGAGTCCGGCAGTGGCAAGGACGAAGATAAAATAAAACAGTTTATGAAAGAGGTAAGAAAAAATGGGTAATGAAAAGGCTTATTATGGACAGTTTGGCGGACAATACGTTTCAGAATCGCTGATGAACACGCTGGCAGAGGTGGATGCCGCATTTGAGGAGGCAATTCATGATCCGGAATTTTTAAAGCAGTACCACTACTATTTAAAACAGTATGTGGGGCGAGAGACACCGCTCTATTTTGCTGAGCGTTTATCTGAAAAATATGGAACAAAGATTTACTTAAAGCGCGAGGATTTAAACCACACCGGTGCCCACAAGATCAACAACGTGATCGGGCAGATCCTGCTGGCAAAGCGCATGGGAAAGACAAAGGTGATCGCGGAGACCGGAGCCGGCCAGCACGGTGTGGCGACAGCTACCGGAGCAGCGCTGTTTCACATGGAATGTACGGTGTATATGGGCGCGGAGGATATCGAGCGCCAGAAGCTGAATGTGATGCGTATGGAGATGCTGGGCGCGACGGTTGTTCCGGTGCACTCCGGCAGCAATACCTTAAAGGATGCCACTAATGAGGCGATCCGTACCTGGGCCAAGACAGCGGAGGATACCTTCTATGTGATCGGGTCCGCTGTGGGTCCGTATCCCTATCCGAAGATGGTGAAGGAGTTCCAGAGCTGCATCAGCCGTGAGGCGAAGAGACAGTTTGCCGAGGAGGTCGGAGGCCTTCCGGATGTAGTCATGGCATGTGTGGGCGGCGGTTCCAACTCCATCGGAATGTTCGCTGATTTTATCGAGGAAAAAAGCGTCAGACTCATCGGTGTGGAAGCGGCGGGACTCGGTATTGAGACCGGAAAGCACGCCAGCGCAATGGCTCTGGGAAATCCCGGTGTTTTACACGGCATGAAATCTTATCTCTTGCAGGATGATGATGGAAATGTACAGCTGGCGCATTCCATCTCCGCAGGACTGGATTATCCCGGTGTCGGTCCGGAGCACGCGTATTTAAAGGACAGCAGAAGAGCCGAGTATGTGTCAATCACTGATGTGGAGGCGATGGATGCGCTGATGGAGCTGTGTAAGCTGGAGGGTATCATCCCGGCCATCGAGAGCGCGCATGCCATGGCATATGCCTTCAAGCTGGCAAAGGAAATGACACCGGAGCAGAGCATGATCGTCTGCCTGTCCGGACGCGGTGACAAGGATGTAAACACGATTGCGGATTACCTTGCAGGCAAGGGGTATTTGAATTAGAGGAGGAAGGCAAATGAGCGCAAATAGAATCGAAGCAAAATTAGAACAGTTAAAAGAAAAAAATGAGAAGGCATTTATCACCTATCTGACCGCCGGACTTCCCGACATGGAAAGGACAAAGGCGATCGTGAAGGCGCAGGAGGCAGCAGGAACGGACATCGTGGAGATCGGTGTACCCTTTTCTGATCCGATCGCGGACGGTCCTGTCATCCAGCAGGCGAGTTACGAATCCATTCTGGGCGGAACCAATATCCATAAGTGTTTTACTGCTGTGGAGGAGCTGCGCGGGTCAGGATGCGCCCTGCCGATAATCTTTATGCTTTACTACAATACGGTGTGTCATTACGGCGTGGAAAATTTTGTGAAAAAATGTCGTGAGACCGGCGTGGACGGACTGATCATCCCGGATCTTCCGATGGAGGAACAGGAGGAGATCAAGGCACTTCTGGGGGGACAGGATGAGACGATACTGATCCAGCTGGTAAGCCCCGTGTCAAAGCAGCGTGTTCCGGAGATCCTAAAGGATGCCAGAGGTTTTGTGTACTGTGTATCATCCATGGGTGTCACCGGTCAGTCCGGCAGCTTCCATAAGGAGATCTTAAACTATCTGGCGGATGTCAAGGAAAAGAGCCCGATTCCGGTCATGATGGGCTTTGGCATCACACAGGCGGCAGATATCGCACCGATGAAGGATTCCATCGACGGAGCGATTGTCGGCTCGCATTTTATCAACCTGCTGAGGGAGAACAATTTTGCGCCGGAGGCGGCAGCAGAGTATTGCAGCACATTTAAGCGAGAGATGAGCGAATTATAAATATTGAGCGTGGGTCAGGACGAAGGAAACGCAGACCCTAAAATCATATAGGAGGACAAAGACAATGAAACAGGCAATCGCAGCAGTAGTAGACGGAAATAATCTGACAAGAGAGGAGGCAGAGCGTGTCGCAGAGCTGATTCTGACCGGGCAGGCCGGTGAGATCGAGATCGCAGGCTTTCTGACAGCACTTCGCATGAAGGGTGAGACGGTGGATGAGATCCTTGGCTTTGCATCCGTGCTTCGCAGCAAGGCAAACACGATCTCACCGAAGTGTGAAAACTATGTAGATCTGGTGGGAACCGGCGGAGACCGCACCTATTCCTTTAATATTTCTACGACCTCTGCATTCGTCGTAGCCGGTGCGGGGCTTCCCGTGGCAAAGCACGGCAACCGATCCATTTCCAGCAAATCCGGCGCGGCAGATGTACTGGAGGCGCTCGGCGTGAATATCGCGGCAGATCCGGATGTGGTACAGAAATGTGTGGAGGAGGCCGGTGTGGGCTTCATGATGGCACCGCATTTCAATCCCTGCATGAAGTATGTCGGACCGGTGAGAAAAGCCCTTGGTATCCGCACTGTATTCAATATTTTAGGACCTCTTTCCAATCCCTCCAGAGCGAAAAAGATGGTGGTCGGTGTCTATGACCCGAAGATGACGGAGACGATCGCAAAGGTTATGGCAGGTCTCGATGTGGAGCGCGGCTTTGTTGTCAGTGGCGATAATCATATGGACGAATTTAATCTGGCAGGAACAACAACGGTTGCCGAGATTAAGAATGGTGAAGTGACAGTTTTTGAGGTGACACCGGAGCAGTTTGGTCTGATCCGTTGTACGCTGGATGACCTGCAGGGTGGAGAAGGCGCGCAGAACGCAAAGATCACAAAGGCAATCTTAGACGGAACTGAGCGGGGCGCAAAGCGTGATGTGGTACTCTTGAACGCCGGTGCGACACTCTATATTGGCGGACTGGCGGACTCCATCGCGGATGGCATCAGACTGGCAGCAGAATCCATTGATTCCGGAAAGGCAAAGGCAGTACTGGAGAAGATGGTGGAATTGTCGAATTAAGCTATTTCCCCACAATCGTCACGTTCAGATAATTGCGGTCAAGCGCAAGATCCATGGTTGTACCGTCTTCGGTCATGACTACCGGACGCAACGGGAACTCGTTGCGGTTTCTGATGACATGCGCCTTTTCGCCGGTGGAGAGCGTGACGGTCACGCCGACCGGATAAACCGTGACATAGTTTAAAAAGGTCGTAACGACCTTATAGTTGAACATGCGGTCACAATTTGCCATCAGATACTCAATCGTTTCAAGCGCGCTGTATTCATCCTTGTAGGCGCGCTTGGACAGCAGTGCGTCAAAAACGTCAGCTACATGGATAATGCGGGCATAGATATAGATATCCTCGTGGCTTAAGCCGCCCGGATAGCCGGTGCCGTCATCATTTTCATGGTGCTGCAGGATTGCTACACGTACCGTGGACGGAAACTCACTGCGTTGTTTGAGCATTTCATAGCCGAATACGGGATGACAGTTGATGATCGCGCGTTCGTCAGGTGTCAGCGGCCCCGGCTTGTCAAGGATCTCCAGCGGGATACATTCTTTACCGATGTCGTGGAACATGGCGGAGAGCGCCAGTTCCCGTAACTGTCGGTTGTTCAGCCCCATACCGATACCGCAGGTGACCGCAGCGATCGCCACATTGAGCGAATGCTCATAGGTAGAGTGGTGGTAGTGCCGCAAGGTATTAAAATCAAGATGAATTTCTTCCTGATCCAACAGATCATCGACGATTTTGTTGGAGAGAAAGAAAATCTGATCCAGATTCTTTCCCTGCAGGGTGCGCAGCATCTTGATGCGTTCTTCTTCATCGATCAGTTCTGACAGCTCTTCGTGCTCCGAAAAACGGTCATAGATATACACGCCCGGATAGCCAAGATGCCGGATCTTATCAATGAGCGGAGCCGTCATTTTCTTATTGCGGCCAAGAAGCTTGCGCCCGTCTTCGTCATATATATTTTTTACAATAATCATTCCTGGCTGAATCTTATTTACCGGTATAAATCGCATGGTGTACCTCTGAGAAAAAAGATGAACTGTTACTATTCAGAATAGTTAAAATTAATTCACTTTAGAAAATTAAGTTTATATAAATGATTATACACGTTGAGAACAGTTCCCGCAAGCTCAATTATGTCCCGTCAGGCAAAAATCAATGCTTGATTTATACCGTTTTTTGCCGTACACTATAGCTGGTAAAATTATATGGGGAGATGTGTTGCCGAGAGGCGGGGAGGTATCGTTGATGAGCGGCAGTGAGTTGGAGAAGGATCAGAATAATAAACAAATATTTAAGCATACACTGGTGCAGGCATCAGCATTTCTTGTGGCGATACTTTGCGCCATTTTATTTTTCTTTGTGATATTCAGTTATAACACATGGACCGGAAAGGTAGCCTATATCGTGTCGGGACTGAAATCCATCATTATCGGAATCGCGATCGCGTACCTGTTGAATCCCATCGTAAACGGGGTGGAAAAGCGGCTGCACAGGCTGATCAAAAACCCGAAAAATGAGGCGAAAACGAATGCTGCGCTGCGGACCTTCAGCGCGATTGCCGTCGTACTGTTTGCGGTGGTCATCGCAGGTGTGCTGCTATATACAATTCTGCCGCAGGTTGTCATCAGTATTTCATCATTGATTCGTAACTTTCCGTATTATGTGGATGAGATTACGGATCTGATCAAATCGAATCGTCAGTTACAGGCATTTCTGGATAATGTGCTGACGAATGCTACGGAGGTTATTTCTGACTGGCTGAATGAAAACGTCCTGCAGAATATCCAGTCCTATGTGACTCTGGCGGCATCCGGCGTAGTAGGTGTAATCACGGTTCTGGCGGATATTCTCGTCGGACTGATCATTTCCGTGTATGTTTTATGTTCGACGGGCACTTTTGTCGGACAGGGAAAAAAGATCGTCTACGCGCTATTTAATAAGCGCCATGCAAAGATGATTCTGGATACGATACGAAAGAGCAATGAGATTTTTGGCGGATTTATTTCGGGCAAGCTTTTGGATTCGCTGATTATCGGAGTGCTTTGCTTTCTGGGTCTGAGTGCGCTGCACATGCCCTATATCGCACTGGTCTCCGTGATTGTCGGAGTGACGAATGTGATCCCGTTTTTCGGGCCTTATATCGGCATGATTCCCAGTACAATTCTGGTGATGCTGGTCGATTTTAAGAAAGGTGTGATCGTGTTGATCTTTATCATTATTTTGCAGCAGATTGACGGTAATGTGATCGGCCCGAAGATTCTCGGAAAATCCACGGGACTCTCGGCATTCTGGGTTGTGTTTTCCGTGATGTTTTTCGGAAAATTGTGGGGCGTTCTCGGTATGCTCATCGGTGTGCCGGTGTTCGGTGTCATCTATTATCTGGCGGATACATTTGTGGATTATCGTTTGAAACAGCGGAAATTGCCCTCTGAAACAGCAGAATATAAAAATCTGGATTATTTTGCGGAAGATGGTACGCGCGTCTCACTGGATGGAAAAAAGACGCAGCGCGAGCTTCGCAAAGAGGAACAGAAGGAACTACGCCGACAGTGGATGGAAGAAAATCAGGAGAATTTTGAACGCTGGCTGCACCAGCACAACAAGAAAAAAGAAGAAGACGAACGCGACGAGGCACAGTAATTACTGTGCCTGACGGTCGATATAGGCAGTCTTGAATTTGGAATACAGGATCTTCTGACTGCTGTAAAGTCCGTGGTATCCGGAATACATATAGCTCAGAGCAATCGCGAGCAGATAGTAGGGCATGCCTTCATATCCGAACAATTCAAAACAGATGAGTAAGGAGGCGATCGGAGAGTTTGTCACGCCACAGAACAAGCTTCCCATGCCGACTGCGATACAGAGCGGAGAATCAAAGCTGGTGATCATTGCGAACAGGCAGCCAAAGGTAGCACCTACGTATAAGGTGGGGACGATCTCACCGCCCTTATAACAGCATCCAAGCGTGATCGCGGTAAAGATCATTTTCAGCAGGAATGCGCCGGGAAAAACGGATCCGGTCTCAAAACATCGGGCGATCACATCCATGCCGGCACCGTTGTAATCGCGGTTGCCCACGAGCAGTGTCAGTGCAATAATGATGCAGCCGCCGACGATTGCCCGCACAAAATGATTACTGATGTATTTGCGGAAAAAATGAGTCGTCCGGTGCAATAGCTCACAGAAAAGGATACTGAGTACCGCGCACAGTATGGCAAGAACACTAACAATACATGCGCTTTTTACGGTAAAAGCGGGGAGGTCAGTTACGGGGAAATGTTCCCAACCGACGCCGCACATCGCAGCCAGTGAATGCGCCACAAAGGAAGCGATGACGCAGGGAACGAGCGCGGCATAATACATGACTCCTACACTGATGACTTCCATAGAAAAGATCGCAGCTGCCATCGGTGTGCCAAAGAGTGCGGAAAAACATGCACTCATGCCGCACATAATCATGACACGCTTGTCGTTTTCATTAAAGCGGAAGAGCTTCCCGATGTGATTACCAATGCTGGCACCGATCTGCAGGGCAGCACCCTCGCGTCCGGCAGAACCGCCGCACAGATGGGTGAGTACGGTTGCCACAAATATGAGTGGAGCCATGCGAAGCGGTACTTCTTTGCCAGAATGGATGGCAGAGATGACGAGATTGGTTCCGGGATCATTCAGATCCTTAAACAGATAATACCAGGAAACGATCAGAACACCAGCCAGCGGCAGACAGAATAAAAGCCATCTGTAAGTGTACCTCATGGTGGTTGCCCAGGACATGGCATAGGAGAACGCGATGCCTACGGCACCTACGACCAGTCCGGTGAAGATTCCGATCAGAATCCATTTTACCGAGGTGCGCACCCGGTGCAGATTGTGAACCACCTGTCGTTTGAGATCCGGCTGCTGCTCCTCATTTTTTGTTTGATTTGTTTCATTTGTATTCATAACATTCACACTCCTGATAGTTATGGTAGCGCGTGGAATTTGGTTTGTCAAGGTCGTCGGGATCGGGAGAAAATGATAAAATATGTAGGAGAACAATGATGGTATCAGAAGACGAGATAAGAAAACAGATCTGCGAGATCGGAAAACGAATGTATGACAGAAATATGGTTGCCGCGAATGACGGTAACATTTCTGTAAAGATCAGCGATAATGAGATTCTTTGTACACCGACCGGTGTGTCAAAGGGATTCCTGTCACCCGGGGATCTGTGTAAGGTAGATACAAAGGGCAATGTGATTCAGACAAATTCCGGACGGATGCCCTCATCTGAGATGAAGATGCATCTGAGAGTGTACGAAGAACGTCCGGATGTGAAGGCGGTGGTGCATGCGCATCCCGTGTATGCGACTACTTTCGCCGTTGCGAACATTCCGCTTTCGCAGCCGATCATGCCGGAGACAGTCATCAATTTCGGATGTGTGCCGATCGCGAAATACGGCAGACCTTCCACCATGGAGATCCCCGACGCGGTATCGGAATTTGTTTCATATTTCGATGCGGTATTATTGGAGAAACACGGCGCGTTAACCTACTCGGATTCTCTGGAGGCAGCCTATATGAAGATGGAGTCGGTGGAGTTTTATGCGCAGCTTCTCTATCAGTCAAAGCTGTTGGGGGTTCCAAGAGAACTCACGCCAGGGCAGATGGAAGAACTGTATGAGCTTCGTCGTCAGAGTGGTATGCAGGGGCGGCATCCTGCCAATCTTGGCGAGCCGGCGGATGCGTGCAGATTCCACTGCGCGAATTGCGGCAGAAAATGTGAAAAAGGAGATTAGATCTACGGATGAGTAAAAAATACTATTTTATCGTGAATGGAAATGCCGGTGCCGGCAAAAAGAAAAATATCTGGAAGTATGTGATCAAGCCGGAACTGATCCGGCGCGGTGTGCATTATCATGCCTACGAGTGTTCTTATCCGGGTCATGCCACGAAGATTGCCGGACAGATTCTGGCAGAGCATACGGGCACGCTGACACTGGTCATTGTGGGAGGCGACGGTACGTTTAACGAAGTGCTGAACGGGATTGATGATTTTACGAGAGTGACATTCGGATATATTCCGTCAGGTTCCGCGAATGATCTTGGCTATGCGCTGGGAATTTCAGAAGATCCGATGCAGGCGCTTTCGAGGATTCTGGATGGTGGAAAGATGTATCAGATGGACATTGGAAAGACGACGTTTCACAAGGATGAGCGCTTTCGTTATTTTGCCATCAGTTCCGGTATCGGTCTGGATGCGGAGGCCTGCAAGTATGCGGGCGGAAAACTGAAAGCGGTGTTGAACCGGATTCATCTGGGCAAGCTGATCTACATGATCAATACGGTGCGTCTGATTCTTTCCTATCCGACGATAGAGGGTAAGCTGGTGTTTGTCAACGCAAACGGTGAGCTTCTGGAGCGCAGGGTGCACCGGCTGTTCTTTCTTGCTGGTATGAACCAGCCTTATGAGGGCGGACATCTGGCGATGGCTCCTGACGCGAAATCAGATGACGGCAGAATATCGTTTGCAATGGCGCATGATCTCACGAATGTAAGGGCATTGTTTAGTCTTGTGTTTCTGGCAGCCCGCTTACATCAGCATATTCCGGGCTATGAGGTTGTGGACGCGCGCGCGTGTCATATTATGTTGAAGGACAATCTGGAGGTACATACGGACGGCGAGACACATGGCGGGCAGTGGGATATCACGATTGAGTGTCTGCCGAAAAAATTGCAGCTCCTTCTTTAAGAAAACAAGGAATAAAAAAGACACCCCTTTCATACGATCTATTAGGTGAACTGTGAAGGTACTGAACAGATACAAGTATAGTGGAAAGGGGTTCATTTTTTATGTCTGATATATTACGTGCGGAGTACAATC
>JALELN010000131.1 GCA_022771765.1 Lachnospiraceae bacterium
ACCTCGATCACACGCTTTGCCGCCAAAAGACTTCCCGACACTGCTACAGCCACATAACCGAGATTGCCGACAAAGACCATGATCGGCTGCATCATACCGGAGAGGAACTGCGACTTCCACGCAGATTCGTACAGCTTCGCATTTGTCTCATCGAAAGTTTTGATTACCTGTTCTTCACGGTTAAAGACTTTTACCACATTATGCCCACTATAGATCTCCTCTACCTGACCGTTGACTTCTCCCAGATACTTCTGCTGGTTTGTGAAGTGTTTCTGTGAAAACTTCATGACAAACATCATTAGGATCATGGAAACCGGAAGAATTACAATAGCAATCAGTGTCATCAGCGGACTGATCGTCAACATCATGATAAATACACCGATAATCGTTGCAACCGAAGTAATCAGCTGTGTAATTGACTGATTCAGGCTCTGTCCCATCGTATCCACATCATTGGTAATACGAGATAACACATCACCGACAGTACGGGATTCAAAGTATTTCATTGGCATACGGTTAATCTTTTCCGAGATCTCCCGCCGCATCCGAAACGTCATCTTCTGCGAGATGCCGGTCATAATCCAGCCCTGAACAAATGAAAATACTGCACTGCATACATAAATACTCAGCAGGATGAGAAGTATCCGTCCAATCTTTGCGAAATCAATACCGCTGCCACCGGACAGCTTACTCATCAAACCGTTAAACAATTCTGTAGTGGCACGGCTTAAAATTTTCGGACCTATGACATTAAATACCGTACTCGCTACCGCAAAGATCAAAACAATCACAAGTGCCGATTTGTAGTTGCCCATATAAGTGAGTATTTTTCGGATCGTGCCCTGAAAATCCTTCGCTTTCTCCACCGGCGCGCCGGGGCCATGACCGTGTCCCATTGGACCGCGTCTGGGGCGGTTGGCTGTCTGTGACATTAGCAAACACCTCCTTTCAGTTCTTCCTCGGAAAGCTGTGAGCTTGCAATTTCCTGATATGCCTCACATCCTGCCAACAGCTCACTGTGCGTTCCCTTGCCAACGATTCTGCCATCTTCCAGCACAAGAATCTGATCCGCATGCAAAATCGTATTGATACGCTGTGCGACAATAATGACCGTCGCATCCTTGGTCTTCTTTGCGAGCGCTTTTCGCAGCATGGCATCCGTCTTGTAATCAAGCGCAGAAAAACTGTCATCAAAGATCAGCACCTTCGGCTGCTTCGCGATCGCTCTGGCAATGGACAGACGCTGCTTCTGTCCTCCGGAAACATTTGTTCCACCCTGGGCAATCTCACTGTGATACCGCTCCGGTTTTTCTTCGATAAACTCTGTCGCCTGAGCAATCTCTGCGGCTTCCTTCATCTGTTCATCGGTAATCTCTTCACCGCCGAACTTCAGATTTGATTCGATATCTCCGGAAAACAGCACACCCTTCTGCGGCACCATGCCCAGCAAGCTGCGCAGCTTCTTCTGCGACAGTTCACGGATATCAATGCCGTCTATGGTGATACTTCCCGATGTCACATCATAGAAACGGGGAATCAGATTGACCAGTGTACTCTTACCACATCCGGTGCTTCCAATGATTGCCGTTGTCTTACCCGGCTCTGCCACAAACGAAATATCTGACAGCGCGTCCTCATCAGCGCCTTCATAACGAAAAGACACATTCGAAAATTCGATTTCTCCACGCCACTCCTGTCTTTCGTCATCACGGACGGTCCCGGCATCGCGGATCGTACTCTGCGTGCGAATGACTTCATCAATACGATCTGCGGCTACACCTGCACGGGGCAGCATCACGGACACCATCGTGATCATCAGGAAAGACATAATAATCTGCATCGTGTAAGTAATAAATGCGATCATGTCTCCCACCTGAAGGTTGCCGACATCAATGCCCTTTCCGCCGACCCATACAATGAGCACCGTCACACCATTCATGATCATCATCATGGCCGGCATCATCATTGTCATAACCCGGTTTGTGAACAACTGCGTGCGCATCAGGTCTTTATTGGCCACGTCAAACCGTTCTTCTTCAAAGCGTTCACGTGAGAATGCGCGGATGACCGGCAGTCCGGTCAGAATCTCACGGGATACCAGATTCAGACGGTCTACCAGTTTTTGCATCATCTTGAACTTTGGCAATGTAACACCCATCAAAATCAGCACCAGCCCACTGATCACTACCACTGCCAACACAATGATCCAGCCCATTCCCGTCTTTGTACTGACTACCTTTAAAATACCACCAATACCAAGAATCGGCGCATAGAATACCATGCGAAGAAGCATGACAGACACCATCTGTATCTGCTGAATGTCATTTGTACTGCGTGTGATCAGCGAAGCGGTAGAAAACCGGTTCATCTCCACATTGGAAAATCCCAACACATTTTTAAACACTTTACCACGCAGTTCCATTCCGATTTTGGCAGCTGTCTTCGCAGACAGATAGCCGCAGGCAATCGCCGCAGCCAGCATCAGGATCGACAGACCCATCATCTTTGCCCCCGTGGCGAGAAGGTAATTTCGCTGCATCACATTCAGATCAATGCCACAAGCCTTGTATTCCTCTGTCACGCCCTGAATTGCAATCTGTGTCAGAATCGAATCACTGATCTCCCCGAACTGTGCAAGCATCTGTTCCATATTCTCCGGATCCTTACTCATTTCAGCCATCTGCCCGGCATCCATGCCGTTTTCCGCCATCAGTTCCTCCATATGACCGGCCGCATAAAGCATCACCATCGGCTGCTCCAACAGCTCATTCAAATTGCTATGTTCATCCTTTGTAATCTTCTGTAATTCATAGCGATCTGTCTCCTCATTGAGTACATAGGCATCCGAAAATGCCGCCTTACCCTCCTCTGACAGGAACTGCTGCAGCGCATCCCCGGTGCCGTGGCGCATCTCTTTCATCACACAGTCCTCAATGCCGTACTGCTGCAATCCCACATCCACGATACCGGACGTATATGCCGGCAGCGCCAGATCACAGTATGCCTGCATGATCAGCAAAAGTATGATCGCTGCCACCGACACCTTATGCCGCAGCAGATTTTTAAAAATATGCCTCATAAATGATCCTCTCGTAACTGTGCGAGACAGTTACATCCTCTCTTAAATAATAATAAATGGTTACATGAAATCATTCCATTCATGCAAAGCTACACTAAAATGGTATTTTATCCCTTGCTTTTTTCTTCGTCAATGAAATAAATATAAATTTTTTATAAAGTTTATTTTCGAACTTGCGTTCGATTCTTTCCTGTGATATAGTCACTATAGAACAGACGTTCGTGATTATCAAGTATTCAATGTTCAGGATCCTGTAGGCATTATTATTCAGGCATCAGAAAGGAAAGAGCAGATCATGGAACTCACTATACAATCTGACCTAATGGAAAAACTGGCAATTTTAACAGATGCAGCTAAATACGATGTAGCCTGCACCTCCAGTGGTGTTGACCGCAAAGGAAAAGGGCATGGAATAGGCAACTCCGTGGCAGCCGGTATCTGTCACAGCTTCGCCGGTGATGGCCGCTGTATTTCATTATTGAAAATACTCATGACCAACCACTGTATTTATAACTGCTCCTACTGCCAGAACAATTGTAACAACGACCTGCCTCGCGCCACCTTCACCCCGGAAGAGATCTGCACACTGGTGACCGAATTTTACCGGCGCAATTATATAGAAGGTCTCTTCTTAAGTTCCGGTATCATCGATAGTCCGAACCATACGATGGAACTCCTGTTTCAAACTCTGTATCTGCTCCGCACACGCTACGATTTTAACGGTTATATCCATGTAAAAGCGATTCCCGGCGCAGACCCGCGGCTGATTGATCTGATCGGACATCTTGCGGACCGCATGAGCATCAATCTGGAGCTTCCGACTGCGGAGAGCCTGCGCACGCTTGCACCATGCAAGAGCCGGAAGACCATTCTTGGCCCCATGCGCCAGATTCAAAACGGCATCAGAGCTTATCGGGAGCTGCCGACACACGAACTGACCTCAGTAAACCGTACACTCCCGGAGGTCGTGCGCTTATCGAATGGCGATCCAAACCGAAAATCCTTTGTACCGGCCGGTCAGAGCACACAGATGATCATCGGCGCTACACCTGAGAGCGATTATCAGATTATCAAGGTCGCAGAAAGCCTCTATGACCGCTTTGAACTCAAGCGCGTGTTCTACTCTGCCTTTGTGAATGTAACAGGAAACAGTGAGCTTCCCACATTACCCGGCGGACCTCCACTGCTCCGTGAACACCGACTGTATCAGGCGGACTGGCTGCTGCGCTACTATCATTTTCAGGCAGATGAACTACTGAGTGCGGATCGGCCGGACTTCAACATTTATCTCGACCCCAAATGTGACTGGGCACTGCGCCATTTGGAACAGTTTCCGGTCGAAATCAACCGCGCTCCGTACCGGATGCTGCTGCGTGTGCCGGGCATCGGCTATCTGTCCGCCAGGCGTATTATTGCCGCCAGACGCAGCAATCGACTGGATTTTTCAGACCTGAAAAAGATCGGTGTCGTTCTGAAACGCGCCATCTATTTTATTACCTGCAACGGGCACACCATGTATCCCATCCGCATGGACGAGGACTACATCACCAGACAACTTCTCTCAGATCAGACACAGATCCCAAAAGAGATCCGAAACGCAGGCTATGAGCAGTTGTCTCTGTTTGACACTGGATTTTCCGGAACAAATACAGCGATCTCATAACAGACCATGAATCTCCGGGTTTCTACATAATTACAGAAAGGAACAGACTGTCTGCATCAGACGGTCTGGAAGGATATACCACCATGTATACATATATTTGCGAAAACTCCATCGACGGCATTCTCACCGGCGTTTACAATGCCTACGCCGATAAACATTCCCACCGGGAAATCCATCTGACTGTCCGCGAACCGAAGAACCTCTCTCTGTTCACGCAGTATCTTCCGGTTGAAACCGATTCAGAAAAGGCCGCTAAGGTTGCCCGAACATTAAAAGCACGCTTCGGACAGGACTTCTATGAAACGATCTATCAGGCTGCCATGGCCGGCGACGTACCGGGCAAGAACACGATGGACAAGGCAGATGCCATCTACGAGACCATCGCACTCGCGCTTGCTTCGGGCGATGGGACAAAAACACTGCTCTCACTCGGTGAGCCCTGTGTATTTCGTGTGTTTGAACTGTGCCGCGCTACCGGTAGGGAGGCTATGCATCTTCTCGGATTTGTACGCTTTCAGGAACTGGAAAATGGTATCCTGTTCTCAAAGATTCATCCAAACCACCATGTACTTCCGATCTTGGGAGAGCATTTTTCTGACCGCCTGCCGGAAGAAAATTTTATGATCTATGACGAAAACCGCAGGCTTGCACTGCTCCATCCCTCCAGGGAACACTTTTTTCTGGCAGACGCCGACAAACTGGACCTCTACGCCACAGAACGCTTCTCTGCAAATGAAGCACAGTTCCAGAATCTTTGGGTAACATTTTTCCATAGTATCACCATTGACGCGCGAAAAAATCCGAAGCTACAGTCACAAATGATCCCGAAGCGTTTTCAACGCGATACCGTGGAATTTCAGGCATTCTGAGTGCTTTTACACCATCCTCCGAGTGTTTTGTTAGCACTCACCAAAAAAGAGTGCTAATTTTTTGTTGACATTTGCCGCTTATCGCGTTACACTATGTTCTAACGAGGAATCGCCGTATCGCTTAATTTCAATGATTACCGCGATTCCACCATAAAAACAATGAACGAAAACAAGGAGTGATTCAAATGAGCAACAAGCATGGAAGTCTTTCCATTAACAGTGACAACATTTTCCCTATTATCAAGAAGTGGTTATATTCTGACCAGGACATCTTCTACCGTGAACTGGTAAGTAACGGCTGCGATGCAATCACCAAGTTAAAGAAGTTGGATATGATGGGTGAATATGAGCTACCCGCTGACTACAAACCGCAGCTGCAGATTGTAGTTGATCCTGATAACAAGAAAGTAACGATTACCGACAACGGTCTTGGTATGACTGCCGACGAAGTAGAGGAATATATCAACCAGATCGCATTTTCCGGTGCAACTGATTTTATCGAAAAATACAAGGACAAAGCCAACGAAGATCAGATCATCGGTCATTTCGGTCTTGGCTTCTACTCTGCATTTATGGTTGCCGATGAAGTACACATTGACACACTTTCCTATAAGAAAGATGCAAGTGCTGTGCACTGGGAGTGCGACGGCGGCACGGAATTTGACATGACTGACGGCATTAAGGAAGAAGTCGGAACAACCATCACTCTGTTTTTAAATGAGGATTGTCTGGAATATGCCAACGAGTATCGTGCCCGCGAAGTTCTCGAAAAGTATTGTTCCTTCATGCCTACCCCTATCTATCTGAGCAAGGCAAACGCACCGGAGGAATATGAAGAAATCGATCCTGCAGACAAACTGGATACGGATACGGTTATTGAAACGATCCATGAAGATGCCAAAACTGAAGAAAAAGAGAATGAAAATGGTGAAAAAGAAATTGTCGAGGTTTCTCCTGCAAAGGATAAATTAAAGATCGTAAAGCGTCCGGTAGCTCTGAACGACACCACTCCTCTGTGGACCAAGAACCCGAACGACTGTACAGAGGAAGAATATAAAGAATTCTACCGTAACGTCTTCCATGATTATAAGGAGCCCTTGTTCTGGATTCATCTGAACATGGACTATCCTTTCAATCTGAAAGGAATCTTATACTTCCCGAAGATCAACACGGAATATGACTCCATTGAGGGCACGATCAAGCTGTACAATAATCAGGTATTTATCGCTGACAATATCAAAGAGGTCATTCCTGAATTCCTGATGCTCTTAAAGGGTGTCATCGACTGCCCGGATCTGCCGTTAAATGTTTCCCGAAGCGCGTTGCAGAATGACGGTTTTGTCAAGAAGATCTCCGAGTACATTACCAAAAAGGTTGCCGACAAGCTGATCGGTATGTGCAAGACAGAAAAAGAAAGCTACGAAAAATACTGGGACGATATCAGCCCTTTCATCAAATTCGGCTGCTTAAAGGACGAGAAGTTCTGTGACAAAATGAATGACTACATCCTGTTCAAGAACATTGATGACAAATATCTCACTCTGCCTGAAATCTTAAAACCTGTCGAAGAAGAGGAAAAGTCAGAAGAAGACTCTACGGAAGAGGCCGCCTCAGAGGAGACCAAGGCTGACGATACAACTGCTGATGAAAACAACGACACCGAAGAGGAATACAAGGATGAGCGTTCCGTTGTTTACTATGTCACAGATAAGAATCAGCAGAGCCAGTACATCAATCTGTTCCGCGAGCAGGGCATGGATGCAGTCATTCTTGACCACAATATCGACAGTTCATTTATCACCCAGCTGGAGCGCCGCAACGACAAATACAAATTCATGCGCATCGATGCAGACGTAACCGGCACACTCACGGAGGAAACATCCGAGGACGAGTTAAAGGATGCTACAGAGACCTTAAAAGAGGTCTTCTCCAAGGCACTGAACAATGATAAGCTCACGATTCAGGTACAGAAGCTCAAGAACGCAGATACTCCTTCCATCATCACCTTATCAGAGGAAGGCAGACGTATGCAGGATATGATGAAAATGTACGCGATGGGCGGCATGGATGCTTCCATGTTTGGCGGTGATTACACACTGACACTGAATTACAATAATGCACTGGTACAGTATATTTTAAACAACAAGGATTCTGAACATGTTCCCATGTTCTGTGAACAGCTTTATGATCTGGCTATGATCAGCAACCAGCCGCTCTCACCGGAAGCAATGACCAAATTCATGAAGCGCTCCAACGACATCATGCTGCTTCTAACCAAATAAAACAAACGTATTTTTTCAGTTTTTCAGAAAACAGTACCTTTTCTCCGATTCGTATGCTATAATTTAAGCAAGAATGAGTTCGGAACTGACACATTATCTACAAAGGGGGAGGGGTAACATGAAGAAATACACGCGTGTTCCATTGGAGGTCACTGCAGTTAAGTATGAAATCGGGAAAGGAATGGAGGACGGCTTTCGTCTGCTCAGTCAGGTTGTAACAAATGACGGTCTGAATACAGAAAAAATCGTTAAGATCACCAGAGAGGACGGCACCATTGTCTGTCCCTATGTACAGAACCGCCGCGGTCTCGTATTTATCCGTGAGAATGATTATATTATCTGCGAAGCAGGTAACGAGAAGCATGTTTGTGGCGCCGACCGTTTTCCGCAACGTTTCAAACCAATTGAATAAACGCACAATGCAAAAAAGAGTTTGCAAAACTGCAAACTCTTTTTTGATATTTTAAGAAACAACAAATCTTTTTGACTTTGTTCACTATATCTCACTCATAATTTCTTTTCCCAGATATTTCTCATACATCACATCAAAATCTGCAAAAGAATACTTCTCCATCTCACGGACCGACAGATCGTCCCAGACACTCTCATTCAGCTTCGAATGAATCGTTTCCACAAATGGATCATAGACAGAATGAAATGCTTCCTGTTTGCGCTGCTCGACGATGTCCTGTTTGTGAATTTGGGTCTGTTCCTCATCAAATTTATTGTCGCAGCAGAAAATGTAATATCCCTGATCTGTCTCAATCAGATCTGATATCTCTCCATCCTCCATGGAAAAAACAACAGTTTCAGCCTCTTCCGGGAGCATTCCACGCTGAAGTGTCAGGGAAATCTCATCTGCCTCATTGTAATTGGCAGCTACCGTGGAAAATTCTGTCTCCGCCTCAAGATCAGCCAACGCTTTGCGCGCCTGCTCTTCATTCGTCGTATAGATCTGACGAACCTCCATGACACGAGCCTCGTCATCACTGACTTCCTCATTCACATCCTGCACCAGACTCTGATATAACTTGTCTGCCAGCGCATATTTTTCATAAATATCCTGCACATTCTCCTGACTGATGTTCAGATAAGCAACTTCTTCATCCGTGAGCGACTGAAAACAGTCCTCTCCTGCCCACTGTGCCAGTTCTTTCTGTTCATCCGTAAGCGTCACCCCTTGCGCATTCGCAAGGGCCACCATGCTGTAAACCCGTGTGATCTCATCCATACTGATCTTTTTTACATACTGCTCAAATTTCTTCTGCACCTTCAGATCTTCATTCTGCAAAAGATCAATGCCATAGCTCTCACCGTGCAGATTCATATTGTTCATAAGCAGCAGCTTCATCACCGGAAGTGTGCACACTTTTCCATCAATCAGAAAAACTTCATCATCTGCCATCCCCCGGCTGATCGTAACCTCCTCGTTTCCGACCCGACAGCCACTGCTACCGACCGCCAGCACAGCTGCCACCGCTGCAGCAGCCAAACGATAACCCATTCTTTTCATCGTTTTCTCCTAAACTCTCGAAAGGCATGCGAAAATAATTCGCTTTTACCTTTCTCCTAATCTAATGTGATGTTTCGCATTACATGCCTGCCAGAATGCTTCTCGCCACCGACAATCCGTTTGCGGATGCCTGCTGCAGTCCTCTGGTCACGGATGCACCGTCACCGATTGCACGCAGACCCTTTATACTTGTCTCAAAATCACGGTTGACCACAACCTTATTTGAGTAGAATTTTACTTCCACACCGTACATCAACGTCTCTTCGCTGGCAATACCGGGCGTCACCTTATCAAGTGCTTCAATCATCTCCTCGATATCAACCATAATCCGGTGCGGGAATACGAGTGAAAGATCACCCGGAACGGCATCCTTTAATGTCGGAATCAAATTGTTGCGGCACAGCCGCTCCTCTGTCGTACGCCTGCCTCGCTTAAAATCACCGTATGTCTGCACCATGATTTTTCCGTCACAGAGCATATTAGACAACTGCGCGATCTTTTTGCCATACTCAATTGGTGTCTTAAAGGGTTTTGTAAAGTTTTTGGAAACGAGTAACGCAAAATTCGTATTATTCGTCTTCATGTCTTTCGACTTATACGCATGCCCGTTGACCACTGCCAGTCCGTTATCATAATACTCGGTTGCCACCTCACCAGAGGGATTCGTACAGAAAGTACGAACCTTATCATCAAAGGTCGGTGTATGATAGACGAGCTTCGCCTCATACAGATTTTTGTTCAAAAGCTCCATCACTTCGTCGCGCACCTCCACGCGTACACCAATATCCACCGTTCCAACTTCGGTCTCAACGCCGATCTGCTTGCAGATATGTGCAAACCAGTCCGCGCCCTCGCGTCCCACTGCTGAGACAATCTCATCCGCGAAAAACTCCTCGCCTTTATCGGTAAGCACGCCCTTTGCCACGCCATCTTCAATGATGATCTGCTCCACCATTGTCCCGAATTTCATCTCCACACCGCACTCTAACAGATGAGCCTGCAGCTTGGCGTAGATCTTGTAACCCTCCTCCGTGCCAAGATGCCGGATCGGACACTCGATCAGCTTCAGATTCGCGTTGATTGCTTTCCTGCGAATCTCACGGATCTCCTTTTCTTTATCAACTCCGTAGACATTCGTATCTGCGCCGAATTTCAGATAAATTTCATCCGACTCATGAATCAGTTTTGAGGCTGCCTCATAACCCAGAATTTCAGGTAATGTACCGCCCACATCCGGCGATAGGGAAAGTTTTCCATCTGAAAATGCCCCCGCGCCTGCAAATCCCGTGGTGATGCTGCACGGCTGGCAGCCCACACACACTTTCGTCTTTCGCTTTGGACAGGTACGATCCTCGATCCGACGCCCTTTTTCAATCAGCAAAACCCGTAACTCCGGCTTTGTATGGATCAGCTCATACGCGCAAAAAATACCCGAAGGGCCTGCTCCAATAATAATCACATCATATTTATCCATAGAAAATCTCCCTCTCTCATTCACCTATGCTTCCACGATCAGATAGCGTCCTCCCGGAAGTGCAAACACCTCCGGCTGCTCTAACAATTCCTCTGCGGACATGCCACACAGGTCGACACCTTCCTCCTCAAAATATTGTTTCACTTCTTTTTTATTTTTACACACAATTGCCATACAATCCTCTAAAAAATACTCTGCTTCCTCCTGCGTCTCTGCCACCGGTTCCGGAAACAGCTGCAATTGATGATCTAAAAATATCTGCAGATCCTGCTCACTGAATGCACTCATTTTTTCCTCCTGCGCGTATATAGATTCATTCTTCTTTCATCTTAGCGGAAAATCTCGCAAATAGCAACGACTAAATGTTTGTCAAAACCCGTTTGTCGATCTCAGATCAGTTCCAAAGCCGCCAGCTCATGATAAAGCCGCGCAATCGGCAGGCCTACCACATTATGATAGTCACCCTCGATCCCACTGATGTAGATCGCAGCATCGCTCTGAATGCCATAGCCGCCTGCCTTGTCCAGACCATCGGAATGCGCGGCATACGCGGCAATCTGTTCCTCCGTCATCGAATAGAAATGCACCTTTGTGCACTCCGCGAAGCTGTGGCACCCGGACACACCATCTTTTTCATAGCAGAGGGCAACTCCGGTGTACACCTCGTGGGCACGCCCCTGAAGTCTCCTTATCATCCCTGCCATATCTTCCCGATCCTTCGGCTTTCCCAGAATGCTCCCGTCACACACAACCACCGTGTCCGCTCCGATGATCACCGTATCTGCCGCACTTTTATGTTTGTTTGCAATCTCCTGTGCCTTGGAAGCAGCCAGTCCCTGCACAATCTCCTGTGGTGTCGCACCGTTTGGCACTTCCTCCCCGACCGCAGGCTCCACCGCAAACGAAATACCAAGCTTCCCTAACAACTCCCGACGTCTGGGCGATTGTGATGCCAATATATAATTCATGTATTTCCTCCTTCATTGCATACCACTGTAAATTCCCCATTCCAAACCGATGGGTTCGTCAGTTTATGCCTCTATGATCTCTTCCAGCTTAAAGGAATAGATCAGTTTTTCCTTTACCGGCTTTCCGGTCGCCGCGGCAAGCGCCTGCGCATACAGATTCATCTGCGTCTGATAACGCTCCAAAAGCTGCTTTGTCTCCTTCACGGAATCTGTCTTGTAATCTAAAAGCACCAGACCATCCGCTTCCTCAAAATAAAGATCGATGATACCCTGAATGAGCACCAGCTGCTCACTGTGAATGTCCGGATCCGTCTCGTGAGCCGGAAGCCCCATGACAAAGGGCTGCTCCCGGTACAGTTTTCCGGCTTTCTGCGCCTGCATCATTCTTCCCGCGAGATCTGTCTGAAGAAAAGCCCAGATTTTACGCGTATTCACAAGCGCCGCCGCATCTTTTGCGATCCGGCCGCTCTCCTGCAGCGCATCCAGCTGACGTACGACTTCCTCCTGCGAAAACGCATCTGCCAGTGCACGAAAATCCAGACATTCCATCATCCGGTGCATCGCCGTAC
Source organism: Lachnospiraceae bacterium (assembly GCA_022771765.1). Taxonomy (GTDB): domain Bacteria; phylum Bacillota; class Clostridia; order Lachnospirales; family Lachnospiraceae; genus W0P33-017. The sequence goes on from JALELN010000131.1 coordinate 12,418, forward strand.
CACGCAGTGCGCCCTGATGCGGCGCATCTGCGGCAGCCGTCTGCTCACCCCTGACAAACAGCGGCACATAGGACTCCGGTGTCTCTTCCTTTGCATACCACGCAAGCGCCTCCTCATCACCCGGCTCTAAAATCATATTCCGGTGCTTCAATTCCGAAACGGAAATCTTCGTGCGCAGTGCCACCTCTTCCTCATAGGGATAACTGCTTTTCAACCGCTCATCGATCTGTTCATACAGCGTCTCATCCACCGACTCGAGCGACTCAACAAACTGTTCCTTTTCGGTATAGCGTTCCGCTTCCTGCAGCTGTTCCATCAGGGAAAAATCCCCTGCCGTATAAGTCTCAATGGACAGATGCTCCGGATGCCGGTAAGCCCCCGGCATGATCCAGTCCAGATAGCAGCCTGCCTCACGCCGGTCAAGATAGGATGCCTCCTCCTCAGACTGCAGCTCATAGTTTAAAAGCGCCTTTTCGGGATCGCGCAGTGTCCCTGTGAGGATCAGCTGCTCCTTTGCTCGCGTCAGTGCCACGTAAAGCACACGCAACTCCTCCCCGATATTGTCCCCCGCAATGCGCGCCGCGATCATCTCACGCAGCAGCGTCGTGCGCTTCCGGTGTTTTTTTCCCTCCACGCACGCCAGTCCCACACCGTAGGTACTGTCCAGAATCATCGGGTCCGTACTGTCCTTTTGATTGAATTTTCTTCCCAATCCGCTCACAAATACGATAGGAAACTCCAGCCCTTTACTCTTGTGAATACTCATGATGCGCACGACATCCTCGTGCTCCAGCGTCACATCCGCCTCTCCGAAATCCACCTCGTATTTTTGCAGCTGCTCCATATATCTGATAAAGGAAAACAGTCCCTTATAGCTGGTGCGCTCAAAGCTGACTGCCTGCTGCAGCAGCATTTCCACATTCGCCAGACGCTTCTCACCCGCAGGGAGCGCCCGCACAAAATTGAGATAACCGCTCTCCCGCAGGATCTGATCCAACAGATCATGAACGGAAAGATGGCGTGAACGCCCGCGATAATCCTCCAGCTGTTCCAGAAAACGCACGCTTTTTTCACGCAAACCATCTTCCGTGCCTTTCACGGCATAGTCTGCCACATGGTCATAAAAAAATGCATGAGAACCCGATAGCCGCAGCTTTGCCAGCTCCTCATCAGAGAAGCCAAAAAACGGGCTGCGCAGCACTGCTGCCAGCGGAATATCCTGCAGTGGGTTATCGATCACGTGGCAAAGGCTGAGCACGGTCTGTACCTCTGAAGTGCCAAAATATCCGCTCTGGGACATCCGATGCGACGGAATTCCCCGCACAGAGAGCTGCTCCACCAGCTCATCCCCCCAGGATCCCGGCGAGCGCAGCAAAATCACAATATCTGAATAATTCACCGGACGAAAGCCCCCCGCGCCGTCGGAAATACGCTGATGCTCCTTTACACGGCAGATTTCCTCCGCAATCATCGCCGCCTCCAGCACCTTTGCATTGTCCACACCGTTTTCCTCCAGCGACTGCGCTCCGCTGTCAGCCAGAAGAATACGTGTCTTGTAAGCGTCCGTCTCAAAAGCGTCCGGATAATCCGCACCCGGATAGAGCGCCGCGGCAGCATCATACTCCACGCCGCCTACATCCCGCTTCATGATACGGTAAAACAGATCGTTGACGCTGTCCAGCACCTGCGGGCGGCTGCGGAAGTTCCGGTCCAGACAGATCTTCCGACAGGGTGCGTCTTCCGTTGAATATGTGTCATACTTCTCCATAAACAGCTCCGGTCTTGCCAGACGGAAACGGTAAATACTCTGCTTCACATCTCCTACCATAAAGCGATTGTTTCTTCCGCCGCCTCCTGAGACCGCAGTGAGGATCGCCTCCTGCACATAATTGGAATCCTGATACTCATCGATCATGACCTCCTCAAAAAGCGCCTGAAACTCCCGGGCAACCGCCGTGGGCTCCTTCGTCTTTTCATCTACAAGAATGCGCAGCGCCATATGCTCAATATCAGAAAAATCCAAAAGACCCAGTTCTTCTTTCTTCTCTCGATATGCCTGTGAAAAATCCAGTGTCAATCGGGAGAGGACACGCACGGATTTTCCGGTGTAAACCAGATCCTCCAACTGGGATGCCAGTGGCAGCGTGAAATATTTCTTATAAAGCTTTTGCAGTTCCTCTTTTGCATCATTTCTCAGCGATTTCACCAGATCCTGTGCTGCTTTATCGCCATCAAATCCACGCCGTACTGCCAGCCGTCCAAAATCAAGCTTCGCAATCGCCAGCCCCAGTTCATCATAATCCGTAATGTCATCCACCCCGTCCAGCTGCTCCAGCACACCCTCAATATTGTCCAGATACATGTCCGGTCCTTCCGGTGCCAGACACAACCGTTTCGCAAGCCGCAGTCTGTCGCGCTCTCCGCCGATCACGGCATGCAGATATCGCATCAATTCCTGAAGCCAGCTATCCGGCTCTGCCAGTGCCTCCGCCGTCAATGCCTGCGGCTCATAGATGTCTGCGATCTGCTCCAGCCACTCCTGCGGCCACGGATAGCTGGTGGAATAGTCATACAGCCTGCGCACCATCTGCGCAATATTCGTGTCGTTTTTTGCACTTGCATAATTATCGGCAAATGCAAGGAATTCCGGATCTGCGTTTTCATACCATTGCTCTAACACGGAAGTCAGAACATCTTCGAGAATCAGTGAGAGCTCACCGGGATCACCCACGCGAAATCCCGGTTCCAGCCCGATGCACTGAAAATAGTTTTTTACCACATACAGACAAAAGCTGTCAATGGTCGTGATCTGCGCGTGATGCACAAGCGTGTACTGGCGATGCAGATACGCGTTATCCTTTTCCTCATCCATACGCGCCTCAATCGCTTTCGCCACGCGCTCACGCATCTCTGCCGCTGCCGCCTTTGTAAAAGTCACCACAAGCAGACGATCAATATCCACCGGATGCTTCGGATCAAGCACCTTTTTGATGATGCGCTCCACGAGCACAGCTGTTTTTCCGCTGCCTGCTGCCGCCGAAACCAGCAGATTGCGGTTGCGCAAGTCAATGACCTGCTGCTGCTGATCGGTCCATGTTACTCCCATGCTAGCGCACCTCCTTTCGCTCTGACTCATTTTCTCTCACAGTTTCCGACATGTCTTCTTCCGATGCATCTTCCATCTCGCGATCCATTGCCGCAAAAATATCCTCATCGGATTTGATCTGACGCAGCTTTCGGTAACCGCAGCCGCTCATGTGAGTATCAAAACCACAGATGCTGCGATAATTGCACCAGGTACACGCCGTGCTTCCCTTCAGTTCATAAGGATTCACATCGATCTCACCCGCCAGCATCCGTCTGCCAAGTTCCTCGATCACATGGTTGACATAAGCGCTAATCTTTGCAAACTGCTCCGTCGAATAAGCCTTAGAGGTCTTGGACAGCTCCCCGCTCTTTGTGCGGCTCACCGGAATGACATCGGATTTATCCGTAAACGTCTCATCCATCGCCTCAATCATCTGCGGGTCCTCATTCACAATACCGTCCAGACGCAGCTTCTCAAATACACCCTGCCAGATCTGCTCCTCGTCCACGGCTCCCTCTGTCTCGATGACCGGCTCATCCACATGATAATAAAAAATCCCGGCAGGCAGAATCCCGCCCGTGTGCGGCCTCTGTTTCATCAACTCCATCGCCGCGTTCAGATAGACCACCAGCTGTAGCTGCAGACCGTAATACATGGACAGCAGTGAAAACTTCGTCTGACCGGACTTGTAATCAATGATCTTCACGTAAGTGTCCGTGCCCGTATCCATCACATCCACGCGGTCAATCCGCCCCCGCAAGCGCATTTTTTCTTCCTCGCTCAAGGCAAACTCTGCCACGTCGAGACTGCCTGCCACACCGAAGCCCAGCTCATAATCAGCGGGCAAAAAGCGTCCTTTTCGCACCTGTCTGGTCAGCGTATCCACCGTCTGATGCAAGAGCTCCTCCATACGCGTCGCGAGATAACGGTTTTTGGCTGATGTAAACAGCGCGTCATTTCGGCATTGCTCCATGGCGGTCTGCATTGCGTTCCTGCCAAGCTGTCTGCGCGCCTCCTCCGGAACAGAAAACCAGTCATAGTCACTCTGTGCCAGCCCCCTCGCATAGTGTTCCAATGCCGTGTGCACCAGATTACCAAAATCCACTGCCTCAAAGGTATGCTCCTCCCTCGGATGAAGCTGCAGACCATAGGTCAGGAAATGCTCATATGCACAGGCCGCGAACCGCTCCAGCCGGGTGACACTGTTTTCCAGCACACTTCCATAGAGCAGATGGCTCACCTCAGAGGAAAGCGGCTCCTGATGAAACCGGTAAAATGCTGCGGACAACAGCTTTTGCAGCGGCTCCTGCCACTGCTCCTGCGCCCTGTACCAGGCGAACAACGCGCGCCATTCAGGTGTGACATCTCCGCATTTTGCCGCATCCATCCCCTCTGTCAGAAAGCGCATCGCCGCTCCCGGTGCCTCGATGCGATCCATCGGCAAGGTGGCGGAGCCATCTGCCACGGTGAGCTTCGGGAACATGCGCAGGATCATTCCGATCAGGTAGGACGGACGTCTGGAAGCACCGTCCGCTCCACAGCCCGCATAGGTCAGATACAGCCGTTCTGATGGCTTCGTCATGTTCAGATAGAGATAAAAACGCTGGATGAAAGCGCGCTCACGGGCTGTCGGTGCCAGCTCGTAATGGGCCTGGGCCAATGTCTCACGTTCCAACTGGCTTAAAATTCCACCCTCATTATTGATTCTCGGAATCACACCGTCATTGACACCAAGGAAAAACAGTACGCGAATATTTTCGAGACGGGTCCGCTCAATATCACCGATGAGCACCTGATCAAAGCCCGGCGGAATGACTGCCATCTCCGCTGCCTCAAAACCGGCTTCCAGCACATCGATATATTCCTCCAGCGGCAGTACCTCCTCACCGAGCAGTCCCGCCAGCTTGTCAAACAGATCCATAATGATCCGCCAGATCCGCCCGTCCTCCTGACTGCGCTCCAGCTCAAATGCCACCATCACGTCATAGAGCGCCCGGGTGCGCGCGGTTGTCGTCGCATCCTTCGCTGTCATCACATCCATGTAAGGATCTAACACCGCCATCAGCTCTGCGCGCTTTTCGTTCAACGCCTCCAGACCTTCCGCATCCATCCAGTCCGGACAGCGCACCCAGAGCTGATCCCAGCGACTCCGCCCGCAGATACCGTAAGCCAGCACATAATTTTCCAACAGATCCGCCTGTCCGGTCTCGATGGGAAGCAATCCGGATTTCACCACGCGCATCACACTCTCGTAGGAAAAATCGCGCTTTGCCAGCTCCAGCAGACCGCGCACGCACTCAATGAGAGGGTGGAACAGAATCGGATTTGTCTGATCCAGAAAATATGGAATCTCGTACTCCGAAAATACCTGCTGTACGTAGGACGCATACATTTCCACATCACCGGATACAATCGCGATGTCCTGATAGCGGTAACCCGCCCGCACCAGCCGACGGATCTCCCCGGCCGCAAAACGAAGCTCCTCCACGGGTCTTAAAAATCCTGAAATATGCAGCTGCTCCTGTCCCTCCATCTCACCCGTATAGGGCTTTTGTCCCAGACGGAACAGATTCTGCTCCAGATGATACAACAGAGGTGCTTTTGCAAAACGGCGCTCTCCTCCATCGCCAAACACCACCGGTTCCGCGACGGAAACACCGGTTTCACGCGCCAGCTGAAACAGCATATGAATCGTCTTTTTTGAAAGAAAAAACAGCTGCTCTACATGGTTTGCGCTGTAAAAATCCTCCCGCGCGTCGATGGTGAGTGCCACGTAGCTGTCGATCACCACCGGAAAGACCGCCTCCAGAAAGGTCTGCTGCACCGGTGTAAAGCCTGTAAAACCATCAAACACAAGTACCGCATTGGAGAACAATTCCGAATCCGGCACGAGTCTCGCGAGGTATTCCACCACCTCCTCTGCCAGCAGGTAATCACCGTCGATCTCCTTTAAAAATGCCTCATACAGCAGGCGGATATCAGAAAGCTTTGCAGAAAGAAGCGGCGAGACATCTGCCTGTGCGGCCATCTCGCTCAAGGTCCGGGGCTCGATCCGGTACTGCGCCAGCTCCGTCAGAAATGATTTGATCTCATCAATATAACCCATCCGGTGCAGGCTGCCCTGCAAAACCGTGAGTTTCGGCTCCAGATCCCCTGCCAGCTTTTGCAGAATGAGGTTTTTTCCGGTATCCTCCAGCACCTGCAGCGTATCCTTGCCCAGCTCCTCAAACACACGGTATGCCAGGCGCTTGAAGCTGAGCACATCCACGTTCAAGATCGCATGCTTTTCCTGTCGTCTGACAAACTCGCGCTGCGTCGCCATCGTAAACTGCTCCGGCACAAGCACGTAGTAGGTACGCTCCGGGTGCTGTCCTGCCTCCGATAAAATATGCTCATATAAATAATGCGATTTTCCCGCTCCGGAATTGCCCAGAATCAGATGCAATGCCATAAACTACTCCTCTCCGTCGAGTTGTTCAGAAAATGTGCGCTGCCGGGAGCGCCTATGAAAAATCGGGCAGAAGCTCTTCTCCTGCCCGATTGATTATACCACGTGTATTCTGCGTTGTGTGGATTTTTATAAAATTTTTCGATAACGGTTCAGTGCCTTCACAGTTACAATACCCAAATCCATGAACATCGTCTTCCTGACATCAGGTCAGCTTCAGGGTCGCGGTCCGCTCAAAGCCCTTTGTCATATCATAGACGATGACCAGTCCCTCCCGCACGAGATACAGTTTATCGCCGATGTAGAGATTCCGGTAACTGTCTGTACTGTAATCCCAGTCCTCCACGGAAATCCGATCCGTGGCAGCCTTTTTCAGTGCGCCATCCTGCAGGGTAAAGATTCTCTGGGAAATCTGATAATTATCTCCTTTATCCTGTGTCAGAAAAGCGATGACGTTTTTTCCGGCGTCTGCAAGCAGCGCCTTGTAGTTGTACTGCGCAGGCGCGTAACATGCATCCTTCATGACGATCTTTGCGCTCTCTTTCACATTCGTCGGATCGGAAATGTCGTACAGGGACACCTTGATACCGATAAACTCACTGTCCTTCGCCTTGTGCTCCTCACCCACACCGATCAGATGCGTGTCATCCCAGAACTGCAGATAATCGGAAAAGCCGGGGATCTCCAGCTCGCCGATCAGCGTCGGATTTGCCGGATCGCTAAAATCTACCGTAAAAAGCGGATCCATATTGCGGTAAGTCACAAAATAACCGATCTCATCCACAAAACGGGCTGCATAGACCGATTCGCCATCCGCGATATGCGCAATCTTTCCATGGATCTTCAATTTCTCATCCAGCACAAAAAGCTGGTTCGTATTGCCGTTTTCCGTGTAGGATGTGGTCAACACATACACATAGCCGTCCTTATTTTCATGAATCGCAAAGGTATCTTCAATGTATCCGGGAACCGACTCTGCGCAGTCCGCTGTGATCCTTCCATCATCAATCGAAAACTTTGTCAGGTTTGTGCGCTCCCTTTCACTTGCCATGTCATAATCCGTGCAATATAAAATGATGGAATCCCTTGTCACATACAGCATCGAATAACCGCTGAAGATCAGCTTCTGATCTGTCGCCTTCTCCGGCTCCTTTACATCCATCGAAGAGATCAGTACGCCGCTTTCCGTTCCTTCCTCCGGCAGATAAATACAGTTTTCCGGAATTGTAACCCCCTGGATCTGCGGAAGCGTCTTTTTCACGTCCTCCTCCGTCACGCGGATTTCTTCCTCCTGAATCAGCTCCATTTCCTGTTGTTTTGTCTGCGCTTCAAAACGAGGCATGATATAGGGGTAAATCATCGGATAACCATAATCCGTAAACAGATACAACTGATCACCGATCTTCCGTGAGCTGTTGTAGGAGCCGTCCTGTGTGAACGTGCCGATCAGCTTTGCAGCGGCCGGATTTGTGATATCATAAGTCAGCACCTTTGTGTGCACACTGTTGGCGCGATTCGGGTAATAGGCAACATCCTCCATGATGAGTTCTGCTTTTGAAAACGAGTCATCCACCGACTGCTCCAGTCCATCCGTATCCTCCGTCTGCAGGATCAGCAGGAGCCTGTCATCCGCCACATACATCTCGCAAATGCGGTCCATGTTTCCTGACAGTTCCGGGATAATGCCGGTAAGCTGGCTTGGCGTGTCCGCGCTTGCATCCACGATCTGCACCTTATCACTGGTCGCAATGTAAATATAATGTCCGTCCGTTTTAACGATGTCGCTCTCATCCACGCCGGTCACCTGCAGATTCGTCGTAGAAAAATCAGACTTTTCAGATGCCTGCGTCTTTTGTTCCTCAAGGTCTGCGACCACATTGGAGGAAGCTCCTGCGGAAGCATTACCTGCAACATCCGCAGCCGCTTCTCCTTTTACCAGAGTTCCCTCCTTCATAGATTCCTCAGCTGCGCCGTCTGCCGCGCCGTATATCTGCACCTGATTATAGTTTCGCTCGTCAGCCAGCTCATTCAGCATTTCACATACTTCCTCATAGCTGCCCGCCAGCCGGTAGCTGCCCAGCGTCTTGACCGGCTCTACCACAGCATCGCCCGCCCCTGAGCCGACTGCAAGGTCCTCTGTTGTCTGTCCCTGCTGCACCGGTTGTTCTGTCTGCTGCGCCGCAGCTGCCATCTGAACAGATTCACTCATAGGTGTAATCTCCTGACTGTTTACCACTCCAAAGGCGCCGAGTGATGCCACCA
>JALELN010000155.1 GCA_022771765.1 Lachnospiraceae bacterium
GGCTCCGTTCATGACCGGAATCAATGATAAGGATGAAGTAAACATTTTGATCTTAGGAAATGGAACCGGTACCTATGCAACGCAGTGTACGAGATATTTTGATCATGTGAATCTGACCGGAGTTGAGATCGATCAGAAAATTACAGACCTTGCCGGAAAATATTTCGAATTGCCCGAGAATGTGGACGTGACCACCTATGATGGACGGGCTTATCTGAACGCGATTGATGAGAAATATGATGTGATCATGGTAGATGCTTATCAGGATATCACGATTCCGTTTCAGATGTCTTCCGTAGAATTTTTTCAACTGGTAAAGGAGCATTTGACAGATGACGGTGTCATGGTTGTAAATATGAACATGAGAGGCACCGGAGAGGGGAATATCAATCAATATCTGGCTGATACCATATCCAGTGTATTTTCCACTGTCTATACAGCTGATGTTTCAGGAAGCACCAACAGAGAACTGTTTGCGTCAAATAACGCGGATATGCCGGATGTTTTTGCGGCGAATTTAGCGGTGGAAGACAACGATGAGCTGAGGACGATGATGAACAAAGTATCTTCCGAACTAACGGAATATGTTCCGGGAAATTACATGATGACAGATGACAAAGCACCGGTGGAACTGCTGGGCATGAAGGTCATCGATGAACTGATCCGGGATGAGGTCGGTTATTATAAGGAGATCTATCAAGAGGGCGGATGGAAGGCGCTTTTGGAAATGTTGGGATAAATACCGTATTTGGGAAATGGAGCTTGACAATTTGACGGGTGACAGTATAATTAAAAGAAAAAGTATTGGAGGATTTGTATGAAAAAAATGAAAAAGTTACAGGCGGGTTTGTTGATATTTGCTATCTCTTCGGCTATGGTGGCCACAGTAGCGATTCCGGTGTATGCACAAAATGAGGATATCGATTCAGAATTGAACGATGAAGAGTTCTGGGACGATGAGAGTTGGGATGATGAGGACTGGGACGACGAGAGCTGGGATGATGAAGCTGATGACGAGGAAGAGGCTGAAGTGGAAGAAACAGAACAGAAGTTGTCTCTGTATTGCTCCCAGGCAGTAGCAGATGATTCATTGGAATACCTGACCACAGTTTTTTCTAAGAAAGATAAGAAAATCAAAAGTTTTTATGATTGTACAGTGGAAAATCAGGATGGCGAAAGTGTAAAATCAAAAATTAGTTATAAGGTTACGAAGGCAGATAAGTATCTTGCTTTTAGTAACAACACACTGACAATCAAAAAAGGAATTACTGCCGGAACCCATAAGATTAAGGTTCAGGTGACGGTAACTGCTACAGGTTATGAGGGATGTTCGGATACAAAGGATATCACCGTAAAGATCAAGAAACCTCGTACCAGCGGAACTATTTCCGAAACAGCATATTGTGATATAGGAAATATCTGGGATTTGCCTGTTGATGTAGCGGGTACCTACAAGATTACGATCTCAGGTCCGGGAGCGAAAAAGCTGAACGTTACACTTACCAGTGATGGAAAGCCGGGAAAGACCATTAAGAGTGGTTCTAAGGTGAAATTGAATCCGAAAAAGCAGGCGCTTTATATTGTGCCGAAAAAGATGGCTGATGAAAGCTATAAGATCACAATTAAGCTGAAAAAAATATAATAAGTGTTTGAGGATTGCTGGAGATGATTCTGAATTTCCACAAGGCATCGGTCAGAAAATGGCCGATGCCTTTTTTCGCATTGGTGAAGTGAGTCATTACGAAAAAGCAGTGTTGTCGAAACACAGAGGGTGCTATATAATAAAAGATATGTGGTAACTGTTCAGGACAGGTCGAAGCATTGTATCTGTGAAGGTACTGAACAGATACGATATATGATTATATGGGAGGAAGTTACGATGTTTTGCAGGAATTGTGGACAACAGAATGACGATCGCGCAGTGTTTTGTGTGAGCTGTGGAAAACCGCTGAAAAAAGAAGTGAAGAAGGAACAGGGGAACACGCAACAGAACGCGCCAAAGAAATCTCAGAAGACGCTATGGATGCTGATTGGCGGAATCGTGATCCTGTTAGTGGCGATTTGTGTGCTCAGCATCGTTCTTATTTCTGCAAAAAAAGAGGAAGCATCCACTGATCAGTCCGGGTGGCAGTCAGAGGAAACGCAAGACTCGGAAAACAGTCCGGAAGAGGAACCGGAAGAAGTAGAGGAAGATCCGGCAGAAAATGCAGAAGAAGATTCCACAGGAGAAGCAACCGACGATATGCTCTGGGGCACACAGGAGACGGAGGAAGCTGCAACGGCAGAGGAGTCCTGTGCGACGATAGAAGAATGTGCGACGATTTGCAGCAGAATGAGTAAATTGGATGATTCCCGGAATGCGGATGAGGATCTTTTGAGTTCTATGGCATTTACCGCGCTTCAGATGGAGTATGCGAAAGGGGGCAACGGAGAGCCTCAGAAGCTATATACAAAGCTCCGTGCAGATGACGATTCGGTTTTGTTGTGGCATATTTTTAATGATATTGCATGGCGGAACGATATAGAAGGAATTGAAGGATATCACATGTGGAAATCCACAGATTCCGCCAGATTGCTCAAAGAAAGTGCGGCAAAACGATTTGTAAAAGATTTCTACGGAAATGATGATCTGGATTTATCAGAGGTTTCCTGTTTTGAGGATCAGGGGGATGGATATTGGAGCTTCAATGGCGGCGACGGCGATCCCTGGTATGAATTTTTAAATTACTCTATCAAAGAGAATGAGGATTTCTATTTGCTGGAGGGGGCATGCGCCTATGGAGATAATGGAGGAGATATGTATTTTGTGGGATATGCAAAATACCTGTTCAAAAAGAACACGGATTCCCGGCTCGGAGTGACACTGGTGTATTCTGAATTTGATCATCAGGAAAATGTGAATCTTGCGGTATCAGCTGCGGCATCAAGCGAGCTGGCACCTCAGAGCCCAAAAACATATGAAGCTTCTCATTTGATAGATGGTAATCGAAATACATGCTGGGTCGAGGGTGTTTCAGGAACCGGGGTAGGAGAGACCATTGAGCTGGATCTCGGAAAAGAGCAGACCGTATACGGACTGGTCATCTGCAACGGATATCTGGAGTCAAAATACTTGTATGGCATCAATGGAAAAGTGACTGCTGTGACGGTGCGGGCGGAAGATGGCACTGTGAAGCAGGCAGATCTTACGACCCCGGTATTTGATGAAGTAAAGGAACCATTTGAAACGTATGAGAGAGCAGAAACGGAGAACTGGATCCGATTTGACCATCCAATCTTTACGGATAAAATCAGCATCACGATTGATGACGCAGTGGCCGGAAGCAAATATGAGGATACCTGTATCAGTGAGATCATAGTGTATTAGAGAAGACAAGGGGTGTGTATCGTGGCTTATGAAAAACTTTTAAATGAGATCTATGCGGCGGTATCTCTAAAGTATCTGTGGAAAGAATACAAGCCATGCTTTATCAAGAGTGAATCTCCGGACTGGATCAA
>JALELN010000110.1 GCA_022771765.1 Lachnospiraceae bacterium
TCCACAGTGTCCTTTTCCATAATAGCATCCAAATTCCCCTGCATCAAGGGTCGAAGCGCCATTCGCGCCTGCTCTCTGTCAAAACCACAACGAAGCAGCAGATTGATCGCCAGCTCCGTGAGTCCTACCATCAGATTGGAACCTACCGAAGCCGCTGCGTGATATGCAGTTTTTGCTGCTGCATCAATTTGCCGGATCATAAGACCACTTGCCGTCAGAAGCTCCCGAAACTCTTCCATGCGTTCACCGCTTCCCTCCAATGTAAAATAAGCCTCCGACAGCGTCTCATAGGAATGATACCGGTCTGACACCGCATAGAATGGATGAAGGCTTGCCACCGTAACACCACGTTCTGCCGCCCCCGTAAACACCGTTGAAGCAAGCAGTCCACTGCAATGCACGATAATCTTGTCCTCCAGTGGGATATTGCAGGCACATAGCATCTCCCAGATCTCCCCGATCGCACTATCCGGCGTCGTGATAAAAATCGCATCCGCCATCTGTGCCAATAATTCCACCTGGTCAATGACCCTGCTGTCAGTAAACACAGCCGCATCCTTAGCAGACGATGTGCTGCGGCTGTAATACCCTACAATCTGCCAGTCTCCTGCCGATTCCTTTAAATACTTTCCCAGTGAGCAGCCTACTTTTCCTGCTCCGATAAATCCAATCCTCATTGTTAACTTTTTCCCATCTTTCTCTTTTTCTTTTTCCCCTTGCGCGTTTTTGCGCCGCGCGCGCTTTTATATTCCTCTGGTATCCGTCCGATTGTGTTGTCCTCACGCCGGAACAGTTCCGTTGGAAAACTGTTTCCACAAAAGCAGTATGGAAAAAGGATGAGCACGACTTCACCCATCCTTTTATATCCATCATGTAATTTTATACCATCCGTGTACGGATATAGGACTCCAGCACGTCAGTTGTCACCTCCAGGCCTTTTAAGCTACTGTTGATGCAAAGATCATAGGTTCTGGAATCTCCCCACTTATCCTCACAGAAGTTATTGTGATAACGCTTGCGGTACTCATCGTGCCGCCGCATTTTTTCCAGAGCCGCCTGCTCACTTAAGTGATACAATTCCATGACACGCTTACATTTATCCTCTTTATTTCCCAGAATAAAAATAGAGATCAGACCCGGATGACCCTCAAAAATTCCTTCCGCACAACGTCCAACCACGATAAACGACTCGCCCTGTTCTGCTTTCTTTTTCAGATAGTCAAACTGCATGTAGGCAACGTTGACCTCTGCGGAGCTGTGATGCCCCTTCACACTTCTGGACAAAAACAGCTTGTGCGGCTTCTCATCATACTTGCGCAGTGTATCCGGATCAACACCCTTTTCCATGGCAATCTCATCCAGAATATTGTGATCATAAAATTTCAGATCAAGACGTTTGGATAGTTCTTCCGCGATCGCGTGACCTCCGCTGCCATACTCGCGTCCGATGCTGATAATGACCTGAGAATCACTCATAATTTATGAACCTCCTTTTTAAAAGTATCTTACATAAATGCACACCATTGAAATCGCAACGACCATAATTGTCGCAGGTGCACAGTATTTACAGTATTTGCCCCATCCGATGGGATAACCCTCTCTGGAAGCAACAGAAATACCTACAACATTTGCAGACGCACCAATCGGTGTCGCGCTGCCTCCAATATCCGTTCCCATGGAAAGCGTCCATGCCAGTGTCGGCAGAGGCACACCCTGCAGCTGTGATAATGTCTGAACAACCGGAATCATCGTTGCCGCAAAGGGGATATTGTCAACAAACGCACTGGCAACCGCAGATATCCAAAGGATCACTGCTACCATAAGTTTTGCGTTTGAACCACAAATCGCACTGATTCCGTCGGCAATCAACACCAGCACGCCGGTCTGCTCCAGACCACCAACCACTACAAACAAGCCAATGAAAAACAACAGGGTCTTATAATCTACTTTTTTCAAAATCTCCGGTATCTCAGCGTGATGCACAAGCAGTGTCAAAATTGCAACAAACACACCAATAAACGCCACCGTCAGTCCCGTAGATGCATGTGTGATCAAAAGTACAACTGCCACTGCAAAAATCGCAACGCTCAGTCCAAACAGCTTACGGTCTGTGATTGCATCCTTCGGGTCAGGATAATCGACCGTCTCTGCAGTCTTTCCGGTCTCCACTTTTAATTGCTTGTGAAAACAGATATAAAAGTAAATGACAACTGCGATCAGTGAAATTCCTGCGATCAATCCGGTATTTGTAAGGAAATCGGAAAATGCATAATGCAGTGATGTACCGATGATAATGTTCGGCGGATCACCACACATCGTTGCCGATCCACCCAGATTCGCGCAGAACACCTCCGAGAGAATCATCGGAATCGGATTGCATTTGAGCAGCTGGCAAAGTTCCACGGTCACAGCCGCCAGAAACAGGATCACGGTAATACTGTCAATGAACATGGACAAAAACGCGGACATCAGCATAAATACTACAAAAATACGAACCGGCTTGTAATTGACAAGCTTTGCGAGCTTCAAACACAGCCAGCGGAAAAATCCGGCTTTGCCCATGCCCTCTACCATAATCATCATACCGGCAATAAAAATAATCGTTGACCAGTTAATGCCACCGGAAGACTCTCCCGCCTCCGATGTAGCATGCCAGAAATCCGGTGTGAAAATACTGTGAAAGTTTAATGTATTTAATATTGCCTGCGGGCTTCGCATACATACGCCGAACACAAGAATCAGCATCACTGCACCACAAGCAAGCGTCACATAATGACGCTCAAACTTTTCAGTGACAATAAAGAAGAACATCACTAAAAAGATTGCAAGTGCTAAAATTTTTGCAACCATAAATAAACCTCTCTTTTTCATCTTCTATAAATAATCTATAGTAACAAAAAAGAGATGTTATCTTTCTGCCCGTCCGCTTTTAAAATAAACGACAGAATTCGCGACAATACTCGCGTCGGGCAACTGCTGCGGTGATAGATCCGCGCAGTCACATATGCGGACAAAGCTACCGGCCCCGCCAGCAGAATGCCAATCGGGAACAGACTCAGACCATTTCTGCCTGCCAACAGTGATTTTTTATCATGCATACTAATCAGAGAAGCTGCATCATCATTTGCGAGCCACTGTCCCTCGTCCAACATATTCGGACACTCGGTATGTACCTTCGTCGGTATCTGTAAAACGACCTGAGAAGGAGCAGATCCATACAGATCTCTCATCCCTTTTACAGTCTGAGCTTTACAGCCGGAAATGATAATCAGGAAAATACACACAAACAAACATACATTTTTCCATGCATTCAGCTTCTGCATCGCCTCGCACCTCCTTTCGTAAGTCTCCGTTTTAATCAGGAATCCTGCATCTATCGCATTCTTCCATCTATCGAACGCTACTATAGCCTTTTTCATTTTGAAAGTCAAGAAAATATTGTATTTTTTCTATACATGAAGATTAACAAACTGAAGTTTTTCTCGAACAGAATACGAAAAAAGCACCTGTCAACGGATCTGTCAACAGGTGCTTAGGGAGGTCATTTTTGTTTTATCTTAGTTTAATTTCCAGATATCGTTATTGTACTGCTCAATCGTACGATCTGATGAGAAGAAACCTGCCTGGCTGATGTTCTTTAACATCATCTTTGCCCAGCCCTTGCGATCTTCGTATGCAGCAAAGATCTTGTCCTTAGTCTCTACATAATCCTGATAATCAGGGAAAGTCATGAACCAGTCTTTGTTCAACAGCTCGTTGTACAGGCGCTCCAGATTTTCCTTCTGACCAACCTTCATCATCTCATCACTCACGATGAAATCAACGCACTTCTTTAAGTCTTCATCCTTCTCATAGTAATCCTTGGAAACATAATCTCCGCGCTTGTAACGCTCGATGACTGTCTCACTAGACTCGCCGAAGATAAAGATATTGTCTTTACCAACCAGCTCCGCGATCTCTACGTTTGCACCGTCCATCGTTCCGATTGTCACTGCACCGTTCAACATGAACTTCATGTTGCTGGTACCGGATGCCTCCTTGGAAGCCAGTGAGATCTGCTCATCGATATCACATGCCGGGATCAGTTTCTCAGCCAGTGTCACATTGTAATTTTCTACCATGACAACCTGCAGATAAGGGCTTACCTCAGGATCGTTTGCGATCAGTTCCTGTAAACATAAGATCAGGTGAATGATATCCTTTGCGATCACGTATGCGGGAGCAGCCTTTGCACCAAAGATTACGGTAATCGGACGCTTGGGCAGCTTGCCTGCCTTGATCTCAAAGTATTTATGGATGACATACAGCGCATTTAACTGCTGCCTCTTGTACTCATGCAGACGCTTGATCTGAATATCGAAGATTGCATTCTCAGCCAGCTCGATATTCTGTGTGCGCTTCATGTAGTCTCTTAAGATTGCCTTTCTTGTCTCTTTGACAGAAAGAAGCTTCTCTAATACAGAATCGTCATTTAAGAACTGCTCCAGCTTGGTCAACTCCATCGCGTCCTTCTTAAAGCCCGGTCCGATCAGCTCCTCAATGAGAGCGGACAGTTCAGGATTGCTGTATAACAGCCAGCGGCGGAAGGTGATACCGTTTGTCTTGTTGTTAAACTTCTCCGGATATAACTCGTAGAATTTGTGTAACTCTGTATTTTTCAAAATCTCTGTATGCAGCGCAGCCACACCGTTGACACTGATACCATAGTGGATATCAATGTGAGCCATGCAGACACAGTTGTCCTTGTTGATGATTGCTACATCGGGATCGTTGCACTTTTTGTTGACACGCGCATCCAACTCACGGATGATGGGCATCAACTGCGGAACTGCCTTCTTCATGAAGGAAATCGGCCATTTCTCGAGTGCCTCCGCAAGAATCGTGTGGTTCGTGTATGCGCAGGTCTTTGAAACAACATTGATTGCTTCATCCATGGTCATACCGCGCTCCTGAAGCAGTCTGATTAACTCGGGAATTACCATCGTCGGATGGGTATCATTGATCTGGATCACTGCATAATCATACAGATCATACAGATTAGAACCCTTTGCCTCTGCCTCATCCAGAATCAGGCGAGCTGCGTTGCTGACCATGAAATACTGCTGATAAACACGAAGCAGGCGTCCTGCGTCATCACTATCGTCCGGATACAGGAACAATGTCAGGTTCTTTGCGATATCCTCTTTATTAAAACCAATACTATCATTTCCAACGATAGACTCGTCAACAGTCTCTACATCAAACAAATGAAGCTTTGTGGTACGATTCTCGTATCCGACTACATCAATGTCATACATGCGGGATTTCAAAGTAAATCCACCAAATTCTATGTCATATGTCTTGTCGGTCGGACGCAGCCAGCTGTTTTCGGTCATCCAGGGATTCGGTGTCTCGTTCTGC
Organism: Lachnospiraceae bacterium; assembly: GCA_022771765.1. GTDB lineage: Bacteria > Bacillota > Clostridia > Lachnospirales > Lachnospiraceae > W0P33-017. Next base: position 5,401 of record JALELN010000110.1, read on the forward strand.
AGATGATTTTTGAATACCTGCTTAAATAATCCGTAATGATAGTTCAAACCAACACCGTCACCGTTGAGCCCCAGAGTCGCGATAGAATCAAGGAAGCATGCTGCCAGTCTTCCAAGTCCACCGTTTCCGAGCGAAGGCTCTGCCTCAATCTCCTCGATCTCCGCTAATGACTTACCGCATTTCTCCAGTTCTGTCTTTACCTCATCATACAGACCAAGGTTAATCAGGTTGTTGGATAACAGCTTTCCGATCAAAAACTCTGCGGAAATATAATAAAGCTTTTTCTTTCCCTCATTGCTTTCCTTTTCCTTTGCAGCTTCCTTCACATACTCCAGTAATGCAACATAGATTTCCTCGTTTGTGCACTGGTCCATAAAACGTCCAAATCTATTTTTTACATATTCTTTGACTGTCATCATTCTTCTCCTTTTAAATGTGATTGGGATCTCTTTGTTTCAACTGAGGTTATTATATATGCTCTGTCGTGAAAAATGCTTGCAGTATTCTAGCGAAATATAGTACAATTCTATCAACCGCTCTATGGTTGATAGACAAAAATCCATTAAAATTGCCTGCGGCAATGGTCTGATCTGTTTGAAAGGAAATACAATATGAACATTCCTGAATATGAATCTTATCACGAGAAAAAAACGCATTTTGAAGCAGAATTTCCCTATAACACCTATTTATGCTCAATTCCGCTGGATTTCCTGCAGGTTCCGCTGCACTGGCATGATGAGGTAGAATTCATCTATATAAAGAAAGGATGCGGTACGATCTCTGTGGATTTCACAACCTATGAAGTTCACGCCGAGGAGATCGCACTGATCCTCCCCGGACAGCTGCATGCGATCAGCGGTCTTCCCGATCAGCGTATGGAGTATGAAAATATCATTTTTCACCCGGAATTATTGGAGGCGACAGGAGCGGATACAAGCTTTCTCTCATTTTTGCAGCCTCTGTTTTCCATGAAGTTCGCCTGCCCCGCGATCCTCACAAAAAAAGACAGCTCCTACGCTACTGTGCGCAGCTGTCTCGATAAAAACGATAATATCTGCATGAGCTTTCCGGCAGGTTATCCCCTGGCCATCAAGGGAAATCTCTTTGCCCTGTTTTTT
>JALELN010000200.1 GCA_022771765.1 Lachnospiraceae bacterium
GAATTGAAAAAAGAGGACGGTATCTATCGTATATCAATTGATGGTGAAGAGCACGCATATACGTTTCTGGTGAAAGGTAGCGGTGACAGTGAAGAGTGGAACCGTTTTATGAATCTTGCGGAGATGTAATTGTTTGAAAGGGACCGAAGTATTTTGCGCATAAATTTCCTCTGTTTGCAGATAATAGTAGCACAGTCAGAGCAAATGGAGGAAACTAGAAGCATGAAAGCAACAGGAATTGTCAGAAGTATAGATGATTTGGGGCGGGTGGTCGTGCCAAAGGAGATTCGCCGTACACTCCGGATTCGTGAGGGAGATCCGCTGGAGATCTTTACAGATCGTGAGGGAGAAATCATTTTGAAAAAGTATTCGCCCATCGGAGAGCTTGGACAGTTTGCGGGGCAGTATGCGGAGGCGATGGCACAGACAACCGGTCACCTGGTGTGTATCACGGACCGTGACCATGTGATTGCAGCCTCCGGTGCGGGAAAAAAGGAATTTGAGGGCAAACCGATTAGCCGGGAACTGGATGAATTGATGGAGAACCGTCAGACGATGGTGGCAAGCAGGGATGAAAACAATTTTATTAAAATTACACTGGATGACAGCGGTGTGTATGTTACACAGGCGATCAGTACGATTATCTGTGAAGGAGATGCCATTGGCTCTGTCATTCTCTATGACAAAAACGAAAAAGTGCGGATGGGCGAGACCGAAAACCAGCTGGTGCTGATCGCTGCAGGATTTCTTGGGAAGCAGATGGAGCAGTAATATTTGCTGGAAAGTTACAAAAAACCCCTCTTTTTTCTTTCTTTTTATCGTATAACTAAGTATAATAGGTAACGATAATAGCAAAGAAAAAGGAGGGGCTTTTTTATGGCAGATATCTATGTGGCAAGCGATCGCCGTTATGAGCGGATGGTTTACAACCGTGTGGGCAACAGTGGTCTGAAGTTTCCTGCGGTATCGCTTGGCTTCTGGCATAATTTTGGTACAAAGGATAATTACGATAATATGAAAGCAATGTGCCGCACGGCATTTGACTGTGGCATTACACAATTTGATCTGGCAAATAACTACGGTCCCGTGTATGGTGCGGCAGAAGCAAATCTCGGACGCATTTTGAAAGAGGATTTCATGCCTTATCGGGATGAGCTGGTTCTCACGACGAAAGCCGGTTATGACATGTGGGACGGGCCTTACGGTGACTGGGGTAGCAAGAAATATCTGGTTGCCAGCCTGGATCAGAGCCTGAAGCGTATGGGTGTTGATTATGTGGATATTTTTTATCATCACCGCATGGATCCGGAGACTCCGCTGGAGGAGACGATGGAGGCGCTGGCGCAGATCGTGCGCAGTGGAAAGGCGTTGTACGCAGGAATCTCGAATTATAACCAAGAGTATACCCGGCGTGCGATCGCGATTATGAAGGAGCTGCATTGTCCGCTGATCGTGAACCAGCGGAGCTACTCGATCTTCAATCGGGAGATTGAGCAGGATGGCGTCAAGACATACTGTAAGGAGGCCGGCATGGGCATAATTGCCTTCAGTCCCCTTGCACAGGGTCTGCTTACGGACAAATACTTATATGGAATTCCTGCAGACAGCCGGATTGCGAGAGATCCCAGATTCCTAAAGGAAAGCGCTCTCACACCAGAGCGGCTGGAGCAGATCCGGGCGTTGAATGAGATCGCCGCACAGCGTGGACAGACATTGGCACAGATGGCGTTATCCTGGATCCTTAAGGATAATGAGGTGTGCTCCGTACTGATCGGCGCATCCCGACCGGAGCAGATCGCGGAGAATGTAAAGATCGTGGAGAAATGTGAATTCTCTGTTGAGGAGCTCAATAAAATTGAAGAAATCAGCAACTAGAATACAAATATTAAAAAGAGATTTAATAAATTATGGCTAAAATAAAAAAGAAAAGTAACAAAAAACTGAAAGCAATCCTGATCTCGCAGATCATCCTGTTGACGTTGATTTTAGGTGCATTGGCGGTCTATTTCTTTGGTGGTTACGCAAAAAAGATCAAGGAGCTGCGGACAGAGGCGGATCAGTTGGTCAACACTTCGACGGAGGAGACCTTCCGGGCGTCACAGACTAGTGTGGTTTATGATGTGAATGGAAAAGAGATATCTGTCGTAAAAGGTGAAAAAGACAGCTATTATCTGACATATGATAACATACCGGAGGGAGTAAAAGCGGCAATTGTCAGCATAGAGGACAAGAAGTTTTATAAGCACCGCGGAGTAGATTTTAAAGCGATTGTCCGTGCGGGTGTCGCAATGCTCAGGAATCAGAAGATTACGCAGGGTGGCAGTACGATCACGCAGCAGCTGGCCCGTACGGTTTTTCTGTCCAATGAGAAAACATGGGAGCGAAAGGTCGAGGAAATGTTTATTGCGGCAGGTCTTGAGCGGCGCTACAGCAAGAAGCAGATTCTGGAATTTTATTTGAATAACATCTATTTCGGAAACGGCTATTATGGCATAGAGGCAGCAGCCAGGGGATATTTCAGCAAGGGAGTGGATGAGCTGGATCTCGCGGATCAGGCGCTGCTGTGCGGAATCCCCAACAACCCTACGATCTATGACCCTGTTGAGAATCCTGAAAACGCGATTTCCAGACGTGACCGGATCTTGAAACAGATGTATGACGACGGCAAGATTCTGTGGGATACCTACCAGGAACAAACGCAGAAATCACTCACGTTGAATCGTCCGAAGCGGAAAAAATATGATTACGTGGAAACATATACGTACTATTGCGCGACGCGTGCTCTTATGGAACAGAGAGGTTTCGTTTTTCAGGAAGAGTTTGCGGATGATGCTCAGAAGGAAGCATATGAAACTCTTTATGATGAAATGTATGCGGACTGTCAGAAATCGTTGTTTACCGGAGGCTACCGAATCTATACGTCGATTGATCTGGACATTCAGCAGGAACTGCAGACATCCATTGATGACGGGCTTTCCGGTTTTACGGACACGACAGATGAGGGAATTTATAAGTTACAGTCTTCCGGTGTGTGTATTGATAATGAAACCGGTCGTGTGACTGCGATTGTGGGTGGCAGAAGTCAGGACTTTAACGGTCATACCTTAAATCGTGCGTACCAAAGCTTCCGTCAGCCGGGCAGTTCCATTAAACCGCTCATCGTCTATACACCACAGCTGGAACGCGGCTACACACCGGATTCTATTGTGAAAGATGAAAAATTCGAGGGAGGTCCGTCTAATTCAAATGGCAGATACTCCGGCAATATCACGCTGCGTTATGCGGTGGAGCAGTCAAAGAATACGATTGCGTGGAAGCTTCTGGATGAGCTGACTCCGGCAGTCGGGTTACAGTATTTAAAGGAAATGAATTTTGCGAAGCTGGATCAGCGCGATGAGGTTCCGGCAGTTGCGCTGGGCGGATTTACCTATGGAACGTCGGCGGTTGAGATGGCGAGTGGTTATGCGACCATTGAGAATGATGGTATTTATCGGGAACCGACCTGTATCGAACGCATTGAGAGCGCAGATGGTGAGGTAATCTATGAGAACGAGGAACAGGAAAAGCAGGTCTATGATCAGAATGCTGCCCGCATGATGACAGATATCCTGAAAGGGGTCATGACTGTGGGAACAGCTCGGGGACTGGATTTGGGAGATATGCCATCTGCCGGCAAAACCGGAACGACAAATGATCACAAGGACGGCTGGTTCTGTGGTTTTACCCGCTATTATACAACGGCAGTCTGGGTGGGCTATGATTCCCCGCAGGAGATGAAGGATCTGTCCGGAGCAACCTATCCGGGTCATATCTGGCAGGATTTTATGAAAAAATTACATGAAGACAAGGAATCACTGGATTTTATGCCGTATGTCAGCTATAATGACAGTATCCATGTTGCAGAGCCTGAACCTGAGGAGGAACCTGAGGAGGAACCTGAGGAAGAGCCGGTAGATGTACCCGGAGAGGTGTCAGAGCCTGAGAAACCGTCGCAGCCGCAGGAGCCGGTAGAGATACCGGGAGAGACTGATTCTGGCGATACACAGCCGCCGGAGGAACCGCAGACACCACAGACACCGGAGACACCTGACCAGCCAACGGAACCGGAGGAACCGACGGAGCCGGAAGAACAGCCTGAGGAGGATCCGGATGACGGAGCGGGCGATGTGATAATTATTGATTGATAGGAGAACGAGATGAAGACATACGGATTTGGTGTAGACATTGGAGGTACGACTGTAAAACTGGGATTGTTCCGCACAGATGGAGAATTGCTGGACAAATGGGAGATTCCTACGCGCAAGGAGGACAGCGGGTCGCAGATTTTGCCGGATGTAGCAGCATCTATTAAGGAAAAGCTGCAGGACAAAGGCATTGCTGCTGATGATGTGCAGGGTGTAGGTGTCGGTGTACCCGGCCCGGTGACGCCCGAAGGCGTAGTATGCAGGTGCGTGAACCTCGGCTGGGGTGTTTTCAATGTGGAGGAGACGCTTTCAGAACTGACCGGTTATCCCGTGAAAGCCGGAAATGATGCAAATGTGGCAGCACTCGGCGAGATGTGGCAGGGCGCAGGAAAAGGCGCAAAGAGTATCGTCATGGTTACACTTGGGACAGGCGTCGGCGGCGGAGTGATTGTTGACGGGCATATTGTTGCAGGCGCGAACGGAGCAGGCGGAGAGATTGGACATATTCCGGTGAACGATGAGGAGACGCTTGTGTGTGGATGCGGTAAGAAGGGCTGTCTGGAGCAGTATGCTTCTGCAACCGGAGTGGTGACACTCACAAAACGGGCGTTGGAGTCTTCTGATCAGCCCAGCAGTCTGCGTGAGCTGGCAACAGTGACAGCCAAGGATACGTTTGATGCCGCAAAAGCAGGAGACGCGCTGGCACTGGGAGTCGTGGAGCAGTTTGGAAAGATCCTCGGAAAGGGTCTGGCAGTGATCGCATGTGTTGTCAATCCGGAGATGTTTGTCATTGGCGGTGGAGTGTCAAAGGCAGGAAAGATCATTACGGATGTTGTGGAGAAATATTATATGCCTAATACCTTCCATGCATGCCGTGAGGCTCAGTTTAAGCTGGCAGAGCTGGGAAATGATGCCGGAATTTATGGCTGTGTAAAGATGATCCTGTAAAAAATAAAAAAAGGGCTGGACAAAAATAAAAATCTATGCTATCATAATCTTCGCTGTGGTGCTTCGGGCACGGCAGCGAAGATAGCAGGATTTCAGATCCGCACTTCGATGCGTGGCTCAGCTTGGTAGAGCGCTGCGTTCGGGACGCAGAGGTCGCAGGTTCAAATCCTGTCGCATCGACTTTGCTGATTTTTAAAGTCAGTGAAAGCCGTATCGGCAAATAAAATAACGATGCGTGGCTCAGCTTGGTAGAGCACTACGTTAGGGACGTAGGGGTCGCAGGTTCAAATCCTGTCGCATCGATTGGAAAGAAAGTCTGTGGCAGATGTCACAGATTTTTTGTTATATATTGAAAATAGATGAAACGTAGTAACTGACCGGAAAAAACGGTGTCATTTTAGATGGAGGGAAAGATGATTCCCCTCCATCTTTTGTTGCTAAGTGACTGTAAAGGACCCAAACAGTCAGAGAGGAGAGAACATGTCAGAGAAGGAAATCGTGGAGTTATATCTGGCAAGAAATGAAGAAGCAGTCAGAAAAAGTGAAGAAACCTATGGTGCTTATTGTCATACGATCGCATATCGGATCTTACAGGATGAGGGAGAGGCGGCAGAATGCGTCAATGATACATGGTTTCAGGCATGGCGGACGATCCCGCCTACGATTCCGAACAACTTAGGTGCGTATTTTGCCAAGATTACGCGGAATCTGTCATTGAACCGTTATCGCAGAGCACATCAGAAAAAGCGTGAGGCAGACCGGGTGGCAGTGTGCCTGGATGAGCTGCAGGAATGCGTATCCGGAGGCGTTTCCCCGGAGCGGGTAGCGGAGCAGAGCTATCTGGGACAGGTGATCAGTGATTTTCTGCGGGGATTGCCAAAGGAGGAGCGCATCATGTTTGTAAGACGCTATTTTTATATGGATTCTGTGGCAGAAGTTGCCGAATATTTTGGCTGCAGTGAGAGCAAGGTGAAAACAACGATGTTCCGATGTCGGAAAAAGTTGCAGGAAATTTTGATCCGCGAGGAGGTATGTGCATGACAACTGAAGAATTATTGAATGCGATCGGTGATATTGATGAGGATCTGGTGGCAGAGGCGGCTCAGCCGGAAACCACGAAGGTCATATCGATTGAGAATCACCGGAAAAATCGAAAGAAACGATGGAACAAGGCAATTGCCGGAGCAGTGGCGGCCGCGGCAGCAGTGATGATTTTACTTCCGAATCTGAGCGTTTCCGTGGCTCATGCGTGGGAAAAGCTGCCTGTACTCTCCACGATCGTGAAGGTTGTCGTATGGCGCGACTATCATGTGGAAGAAGGGCGTTATGAGGCAGATGTATCCGTGCCGAAGGTATCGGTGGAGCCGGAGGCGGACACAGACGATACGGTAAAAGAGCAGTTAAAGCAATCCGCAGACAAGATCAATGCCTCTGTTGAGGAACTGACAGATCAGATCATCGCAGAATTTGAGTCAGGGCTGGAGGCAGATACAGATCTGCAGGGAGCGGACAGTATCCATGTCGGACATGAGATTGTGACCGATAATGACCGGTATTTTTCTATGAAGGTGTGGGTCCTGGAGGTAATGGGCAGTGGGTATGAGCAGGATCACTATTACACCATTGACCGGAGTACCGGAAAGATCCTGACGCTATCAGATCTGTTTGATGATGACAGCTATATCGAGACGATCAGCGAGGAAATCAAGCGCCAGATGCAGGAGCAGATGGACGCGGACGAAAATGTTTATTACTGGCTGAACGATCCGGATATTCCGGAGTGGAATTTTAAGCAGATTCCAAAGGATCAGAGCTTTTATATCAGTAGTGACGGTGCACTGGTCATCTGTTTCAACGAGGGTGATGTGGCACCGATGTATATGGGCTGTGTGCAGTTTGAGATGCCGAAGACAATCTGGCAGGCAAAATAGCTTGCATGATGCATCCGATTCGGGTATGATAGGCTGGTAAGCAGTTGATGTTGGCAGACAGGGTAAGCAGTCCCTGTCTGCCGGCTTGTATTCATATCAGGTGGTTCGGGAGAAAATCATGGCAGAGAAGAAATGGAAGCTGGGAGATCTGGAATTTGACAGTGAGCAGGAGTATCTGGACGCTTCCAGTGATCTGAAAAAGATCAAAGCGATCATGGAAAAACGTGACATCACGAAACCGGCAGAGGCGAAAGCCGTGTTGAAAGAGATCACCGGGAAACCGGTGTTTGCGTCATCCTATGGTCTCAAATTTGTAGAAAAACTGGAAAAGACGGCAGCAGGTGCAAAAGCGACAGAGCCGTCGGCTGCGCCGGGTGGAGACCGGGCGGCTGAAAAGGGTACAAAAAAGAAAAAAGAAAAAAAGGTGCACATCATTACAAAGCGTAATATAGTGATTGGCGCAGTAATCATTGCAGTACTGGTGGCGGCAAAATTTGTCGTACCCCTCGTGATGCCGGGGCTGACGGCGCAGCAGGGTGAGACAAAGGAAAATATTCACCGAAATCTTGTGCTTGCCTATGCGAAAAACCAGGTAGAGCTTCAGACCAGTTTCTATAATTACTATAAAAATGTACTCGGTGAGGAAGAGGATGCGGCACTGGCGGATGCGAACGGTCAGCTGGCAGATGCCTATTGTATCAATCTGGCAGATGAAAATGTCGCTGATTACTCGGATAAGCAGATCGAGGAGATCTATGTAAAGCTGATTACTGCGGGTGAGCTGGTGAACAACAGCTTTAATGAGCCGCAGGCGATCACAGATCTGAAAACAACGATTGCCCAGTCCGGCGCGGCAGGGCTGACAGGCGGTGATGGAGAGCAGACAGCTTCGGGAGAGACAGCAGCGGCCGCAGGCAGTAAGGTCAGTCTGGTAAACAAGATGATGGACTATCAGCAGCGGACAGCGGCCCAGCTTGCATACAGCTACAGCCGGTTCGATTTTTCGGATGCCGATGTCAAAGAATATGTTGCAGAAGATATGGAAAAGATCTTTGGATCTGTCATTTATGATATGAAGCTTAGCGACAGTGAGAAAGAGGCCTATTACAGTTCTTTTTCGGATGCCGGATTTTTTGCCGGAAGTTCGCTGATCCGGCTGGGTTCCAATCCCGTCGAGCACAATCTTCCGGAACTGACACCAAATATCAGGCTGAAGCGCGCGGATGGCACAGATGTGGAACTTTCCTGCTCCCAGCAGACGCTGGCACCGGTGGCGAGCGTGGCGTATGAGCTGCATGCGGGACAGAAAGACGGATATCTCGTTTTGCGTGGGAATGGAACGGGAATCGGTTTTGTACAGGATGACGATGGGAATTCCGTCACCACACAGGGAGACTTTTTCCTGAACTGGGATGGAACGATTACCAGCGGAGAGTGGTATTACAACAGCTCTCAGATCGGTTTTCTGGTCAATGACCAGAAGGACGGTGGCATACAATATGTGTATGATTTGGTATATTAGGATGATTCGGATGACCGCAGAGAGATCTGCGGTCATTTTTGTGTGCGGAAAATCGGTCTGAGTCAGCATATTCCGCGAAACATCTGGACAACAAGACGGGTTCGTGATAAGGTAAAAGTGAGCAATTATCGTATTTTCCAAATAGCTTCATAGCTATTATCTTACATGTGCGATAACAAGTGTTACCGCAATCATCTATATGTATTTTCAGAAGAAACAACTCTTGCTTAAATTTCCAATAACAAATCATAAAGCAGGAGATGGCACTGGCAGGAATCTTAAGTTTCTCGGATAAAATCATTGATAGTAAACTGGCAAATGAGATCAGGAGGTGTTTGAGCATGACAAAGGTTGGAGCAATTATCGCGCGGGAGATGGAAGAAAGTGAGGAAAGAGGAAGAGCAGAAGGAAGAGCATCTGCATTACTGACTGTTTTGGCTGCCAAGGGAGAAGTGCCTGAACGATTAGAGAAGAAGATAATGGAGCAGACAAAAAGCGACACATTGGATCAGTGG
>JALELN010000006.1 GCA_022771765.1 Lachnospiraceae bacterium
GGAGACTCCCAGTAAGGCTCTCCCTCTTTTTTCGGCTTCCAGAGCACGAAATCCAGCGGATCCTCCTTCAGATCTCCGGTCACCTGAATATCACGGTGTCCTGCCTGTAAATCATCCAGATTCTTGTGGGAAAGCTTTCCATACTCCGCAAATTTGCGCGTACGGTAGTACACCGTGCCATCCTCTGCCGCGTAAGCATAGCCCTTCTCGATCAGGGTGGAAATCATGTCGATCATTCCCTGTATCTCATTCGTTGCCAACGGGTGTGTCGTCGCCGGCTTAACATTCATGGCTGCCATATCCTTTTTGCACTCCGCGATGTAGCGCTCGGAAATAACGGAAGCGTCCACGCCCTCCTCGTTTGCCTTTTTGATAATCTTGTCATCCACATCGGTAAAGTTCGATACATAGTTGACTTCATAGCCCTTATATTCGAGATAACGGCGGAATGTATCAAACACGATCATCGGTCTGGCATTTCCGATATGGATCAGGTTGTATACCGTCGGTCCGCACACGTACATGCTGACCTTTCCTTCCTCCAAAGGTACAAATTCCTCTTTTTGTCTGCTCATTGTGTTATAAATTTTCATGAATCTATCCTCCTTGCCGTGGTTCCGGAATATACGCTGTCCCGGCAGCCCATTCCGGTATTTCCGGCATCATTTTCTGTTATTACTCTTCTCTCTGCTTCGGGCAGCCGCTACAGCCCCCGCAGCCTGCCTCTGACGATGCCACCGGCGCGCTGGCATCAAATAAACCGGTCAGGGCACAGATCGCCTGGGAGCTGATTCCCTCTTCTCTTCCGGTAAATCCCAGCCGCTCCTCTGTTGTCGCCTTGACATTGACCTGTGTGAGCTCCAGATGCAGCGTATTCGCTATGTTCTCTCGCATTTGTTCAATATGCGGCGCAAGCTTTGGTTTCTGCGCGATCACCGTCGCGTCTATATTTTCTATGGCATAGCCCTCCCGGCTGATCAGATCGCCGACATGGGAAAGAAGCTGCAGACTGTCTGCGCCCTCATATGCCGGATCCGTGTCCGGAAAGTGCTGGCCGATATCTCCCAGCGCCGCAGCGCCCAGAAGCGCGTCCATGATTGCGTGCAACAGAACATCCGCATCCGAATGTCCCAGCAGACCAAGCGTATGCGGGATCTCCACACCTCCTAAAATGAGTTTTCGACCCTCTACCAGTCTATGCACATCATATCCGATTCCTACTCTCATTTTTTCTCCATCTTCCGTGCCCTGCGATATTCCGGGCACCTGATCATATTTTACATCTGTCTGTAATGCGCCAGCACCATCATGGCGATTTGGAAGGTCATCGCGTCATCGAAGCGCCGGATATCCAGTCCTACCAGCTTCTCAAAGCGCTCCAGACGATACACCAGCGTGTTTCTATGCAAATAGAGTTGACGCGCAGTCTCTGAAATATTCAGGTTGTTCTCAAAAAACAGTCGGATGGTTACCTGCATTTCCTCATCAATATCCTGATCCGGTAGCTTGTCTCCGAATACTTCCTGTAAAAACATCTCACACAAATCTCTCGGCAGCTCATAGATCAGCCGCGCGATGCCAAGTCTGGAATATGCCACCACCTCACGCTGCTCCTGAAAAATGCCGGAGATGCGCAGTGCCAGAGCTGCCTCACGCTTTGCATCCGCCAGTTCCGCCAGAGTCTCCTTTGGTGTACTGTAGCCCACACGGGTTTTAATCATCAGTTCAGACACGATCGTGTCCATCGCCAAAAGTACATCTTCCTTCGCCCGTTCTTCCGTCACGCCTTTTTCATAAGCTTTGATAAGCACCAGATGCTTCTCATCCTCCAGAAACAGCAGATCCTGCCTGCCGTCTGCAAAAAGACTCATCAGCATACGAAGCGCATTTGTATCTTCCAGAGGCTGTGCCAGCTCAAACAAGTACAGGACACGAGGTACATCCTTTAATTTTAAGCGCCCCGCCTGCTTGTAAAGATCACTGACCGGAACCTCCCCCGACACAAGCACTGCCGCAAAGGCATTTTTGTCGGTATCTTTTTTGATCGCATCAAAGAACAGCTGCAGTTCGCTTGCCGCCATGCGCCCCGGTACAAGTACGGCAGGCGCATTTCCCTCCGCAATGAGCAGCAGTCTCTCATCTGCCGCCCGCACGGGAAACGCCATAAGCCCCGCAGTCACCGGCTCTTTCTCGCCGCTGGCGAACAATGCTTCCAGCTGTTCTGCTGACAGATCATCTGCCGTCATCGTGCCTTCCACATATTCCTCCGGTGACTCATACAGCGCAAACCGGATATCGGAAATATTCGTCAGTTCTTTTAGAATCTGTTGCAATTTTTTATGCATAATTAAACACTCATTTCTGCAATGGTATCAATCAGACGCCTGGTATCCTCCCATCCGAGACAGGGGTCTGTGATCGATTTTCCGTATGTCATGTGATCGCAGATCGGCTGACTGCCCTCCTCCAGATAGCTTTCGATCATAAAACCCTTCACGAGTTTTTTCAATTCTGCATTGTGCCGGCGATTATTCAATACTTCTTTCGCAATCCGGATCTGCTCCTTATACTGCTTATTGGAGTTGGAATGATTCGTGTCTACGATCACCGCCGGATTGGCAAATTCCTGTTCACTATATGCACTCAGCAACTGCATCATATCCTCATAATGATAATTCGGGTGACACTCCCCCCTACTGTTGACATATCCACGCAGAATACAATGCGCCAGCGAATTGCCACTCGTGCTCACATTATAACCCCGGTAAATAAACGATGTCGGATTCTGCGCTGCCCGGATCGCATTGAGCATCACGGACATATCGCCGCTCGTGGGGTTTTTCATTCCGACCGGAATATCCATACCACTGGCGGTCAGTCGATGCTGCTGATTTTCCACGGATCGTGCACCGATTGCCTCATAGGACAAAATATCATCCAGATAACTGCGGTTTTCCGGATAAAGCATCTCATCTGCAGCTGTCAGTCCGCTCTCGTTCATTGCGCGAATATGCATTTTACGAATCATCACGATTCCCTTGTACAGATCCGGCTCCTGTGTAGGATCCGGCTGATGGAGCATTCCTTTGTATCCGGCTCCGGTTGTCCGTGGCTTGTTTGTATAAATACGGGGGATCAGGATCAGACGATCCTTCACCTCGTCGTTTACTTTTGCCAGACGGCTCACATACTCACAGACAGAATCCTCGTTGTCCGCAGAACACGGCCCGATAATAACAAGAAACTTGTCTGATTCCCCGGTAAATACTTTTTTAATCTCCGCATCGCGCTCTTTTTTTAACGCGACAAGCTCCGGTGAGAGCGGATACTCCATTTTTAAGATCTCCGGCTCCGGCAACCGGTTATGGATTGTCATCGACATTTTTTTATCTCCTCATCATATCATTCTGTTGTTCTTCTTTGAGTTCTTCCTCTGTCATATATTTGCGAAAGACCTTTTCCAGCGCAAGATTGATAAATACCATCGCTATTGCGGGAACAAACCACGAAAACGGAAATACAATCCAGCATACAAACACTGTCGCTGCCACTAATACAAGAACGATCAGCGAATATCCCGGGTTTGTAAATGCCATGATCGCCGCGTTTTTCAACGTTGTTTTCACGTCATTCTCAAAACGCGCAATGTACGCGAAAACATACATAAACCAAATCAGCACCACTGCCAGCAGCCCATAGAAGAAATATACCATCACCCCGATCTTTTCACCTGCTTTTAAAGCTTCCGTACAGATATTAATATCAAAATAAAAAATCAGGAAAATCACAAGAAAGATCAGCCAGGTCTTTGTCGCCTGCTTGAAATTCGCCTTAAAGGAAGCCCAGTATTCCTTCCAGATACTGCTGCGCTGATTGCGGATGACCTTATGTGTTGTGTAATAAAAGGCAGTCGTTGCCGCACCGACCGTAAAGACCGGTATACATGTGATCAACCACATGATGTTCAAAAGAACTGCATCCACTGCTGAGTTGATTGCTGACCACAGCTTATTGTCCGCATTAAAAAATCCTGACATAAAATTACCCCTTTCTCTACTGCAACGTGCATTTGCGCATTCTACAAAAATGCATTTGGAACTGCTACACATAATTCATATAAGTATATCACGTGACGCATGATAGTGTCAATTTGAACGCCGGAAAATTGGTGAAAAAAGTCTCTAGAATTTTTTTCAAAAAACTGTTGACATTTTTCGCTTCGTTCTGTATACTTGTTTAAGTCGGGTCGCGAAAACGACTCACACATATGGGATCTTAGCTCAGCTGGGAGAGCATCTGCCTTACAAGCAGAGGGTCATAGGTTCGAGCCCTATAGGTCCCATACTTTTAAAAAATGGCGAGATGGCTCAACTGGCTAGAGCGTCCGGTTCATACCCGGGAGGTTGAGAGTTCAAGTCTCTCTCTCGCTACTGAATATTAAAAGGAACAGCGTTGCTGTTCCTTTTTGATTATAAGCAAGTGCCAGAGATGATTCCATGCAAGACTCGTGCAATCTGACAAACATCTTTTTCTTCCAAGACAGTAAATTAGGCGGAGAGGGCAGGTTTTCCAATATAAGACCCTCGAAAAGCGTCGGTACTTAGATTTTCCGAGTGAAATTTTTCACGATGGAAAATCATTAGTAGCCGTTTCATTAGTAGCCGTTACGTCTTTTCGCGGAGCGAGAGCGCGTCTTATATGGAAACATGCCACCTTCGCCTTTATTCATCGCCTAGGAAACCAGGCGCTGCACAAGCTTCACACAGCTGGCCGCGTCCGCGGAATATCCGTCCGCGCCGATCTCCTGCGCAAAGCTCTCCGTGATGCAGGCACCTCCGATGATGATCTTACTCTCACATCCCTTTTCCTTTGCCAGCTCCACCACATCCTTCATGCGCATCATCGTCGTTGTCATGAGTGCGGAAAGTCCGATGATCTGTGCGTGTTCTTCCATGGCAGTCGTCACGATGGTCTCCGCCGCCACATCCTTGCCGAGATCAATGACATGGTATCCATAATTTTTCAGCATGAGAACCACCAGATTTTTCCCGATATCATGAATATCTCCCTCAACCGTGGCAATCACGATCGTCGTGTTCTCGCCGTCTGCATCGCCCTGCGCCAGCAACGGCTCCAGATGCTCGATGGCTGTCTGCATCGCGCTTGCGGATGCGATGAGCTGGGGAAGGAAATAAATCTGCTTTTCAAATTTATCTCCCACATCGTTGATCGCGGGAATCAGTTTCCCGCTGATGATATCGCCGGGCTGCTCTCCTGCTGCCAATGCCTCCTCGACCTTTGCCACGATATGCTTTTTATCACCCTTCAAGACACAGGAGAAGACGGCATCCACTTCACCTTCTGATGTAGTATCCTGCACCATTGTTTTTTTCTTTACCGGCTGCGCGGATGCTTCCTTTTCCGCAAGATGCTTCTCATACACCTGCATGCGGCTAATATATCGGATATCGCTGTCCGGCTTGTGCAGCAGCATATCAGACGCAAACGCCGCATTCATGAGCAGATCCTGTGACGGATTCGCAATCGCCATGGTCAGCCCCTGCTGGATCGCCATCGTAAGAAATGCCGTATTGACAAATGGACGGTTCGGAAGCCCGAAAGAAATGTTTGACAGTCCGCAGATCGTTGCCAGTCCAAGCTCATTACGGCAGTAATGGATCGTGTCAAAGCATTCCAGTGCCGCGTCAGGATTTGCGCCTACCGTGGCAGTCAGACCATCTACCACGATATCTTCTTTTGTGAATCCAAGAGCATAGGCGCGCTCCAAAATCGTGCGCACGATACCGCGCTTTTCCTCTACGGTTGCGGGAATGCCCTCGTCGGACAGCGGAAGCAAAATAAACATGGCACCATACTTAGCCACAATCGGAAGCAGGCGGTTAATTTTTTCACTTTCCAATGAAACGGAGTTGACCAGTGCGCGTCCGGGATAAATACGCAGCGCCGCCTCCAGCACTTCCACATTGCTGGAATCAAGGCAGAGGGGCAGACTGCTGGCAGTGGTCAGTTCCTCGATCGCCGCCAGCATCATTGCCTTTTCATCAATGCCGTTCATTCCCATGTTGACGTCAAGAATCGCTGCACCGTTTTCCTCCTGCTCGGCTGCCATCCGGCACACCAGATCCAGGCTGCCCTCACGCAGTTCTGCCTGCAGCGCCTTTTTTCCTGTGGGATTGATGCGCTCGCCCACTACAAGGAATGAGCCGTCAAGGTCAATTTCCAGCGCACTGCGCTCAGTGGCAAGCAGACGCTTTTTCTCTGTGGAAATTTCCGGTGCGGCGAGGGTCTTTATGGCATCCGCAAGTGCCCCAATATGCGCCGGTGTCGTTCCGCAGCAGCCGCCCACAATGGACGCGCCTGCCTTTACAAGAGCCGCACCCGCAGTGGCAAACTCCTCCGGACTCATGCGATAGACGGTCACACCGTCCTCCAGCTGCGGCAGTCCGGCGTTGGGCTTTGCGAGAATCGGTATATACGCCACCTCTCGCATCTGTTCCACCGCGGCTACCATCTCCATCGGTCCTGTTGAGCAGTTCAGACCGACCGCGTCCGCGCCGAGGCTCTGCAATACGACCATGGCCGTTTTCGCGTCCGTACCGTAAAGCGTGCGCCCGTCTGACTCGTAGGTCAGGCTCGCCATCACCGGCAGGTCGCACACCTCACGGATCGCGATGAGCGCCGCACGGGTCTCCTGCAGACTCATCATCGTTTCGATCACAAACAGATCCACGCCTGCATCTGCCAGCACACGCGCCTGCTCTTTGTACACCTCAACCAGTGTCTCAAAGGGCAGATCTCCGATGGGTGACAGCTGTTTTCCGGTCATTGTCAGATCTCCCGCGACCAGAGCTTCGCTGCCTGCGACTGCCTCTTTTGAAAGTGCCACCAGCGCGCGGTTCATCTCCTCCAGCCGATCCTCCAGTCCATATTCTTCCAGCTTGATACGGCTGGCAGTAAATGTGGGGGCGTACACGATATCCGTACCGGCCTCCACATATGCCTTCTGCAGGTCAATGAGCGTCTGCGGATGCTCTAAGATCCACTGCTCCGGACAGACACCGGTCGGCATTCCGGCCTTCTGCAAATTCGTGCCGGTCGCTCCGTCCAGCACGACGACACGGCTCTCTATCATCTCTCGAAATTGTTTTCTAGTCATAGCGATTTCCTTCCTAAATTGTTTTTACAGCCCGGCGATGATCTCACAGATGAGATCCGCCCGGTTGAAGGGTGTCATGAAGTAGTAGGCGTCTGCGATGCCCGACAGTTTTCCGGCAAGTCCCAGCGAGATCTCTACCGCAACTGCCTGCGCTGCCTCTCTGGACATATCGGGATCATATTTTGCCAGAATCTCCTCCGGGATACTGATACCTGCCATCTCGTTGTGTAAAAACATGGCATTTTTGTAGCTCACAAGAGGCATGATTCCACAGCAGATCTTTGTGCGCTCTCCAAGTGCATCGCGGATGTAGGCGATCCGCTCCACATCCTCATCGGAGTAGATCGGCTGTGTGAGAAAATACTCACAGCCCGCCTCGATCTTTTTCTCCATACGGCGAATGATCGCGTCAGGATTTGCGCCGTGATAGTTCAACGCGCCGCCAAAATGCAGCGGATCGTCTGCATACAATTCCTCGTTCATATGCGTCACATACTCCATCAGACGAATGGAATTCATATCAAATACCCCGGAAATCGTCCCACGGGCATCCCTGGCCACCGGATCACCGGTCACGATCAAAAGCTGTCTGATATCGTTCATATAATCGCCCATCAGCATGCCACGCAGACCGATGATATTGCGGTCACGACAGGCAATATGCGGCATCACGGGAATTCCCACTTCACGGATCAGCTTTGCCGCCAGCGCACCGGCATCCATGCGCGCCCGCGCCATCGGCGAATCAGACAGGGTCAGCAGATCCGCTCCCGCCTGCGCCAGTTTTTCCGCTCCCGCTAGCACCTTTGAGATATCTCCGTTAAAAGGAGGGTCCATCTCTACGATCACAGGCTTTTTGCCCGATGACAGCTTGTCCAGAAACGCATCAGACACCGACTCTTCTGCCAATCCGTTCTGCCTGATCTGTACATCCGCATGGGGCGGCCGGGATATCACCTGCTTGTCCCCGCGCTCCACACCTTCCAATGCCTGTGCCAGATCCCTGATATAGCCCGGCGTCGTTCCGCAGCAGCCGCCGATAATGTCTACACCCAGCGCTGCAATCTCCACACTCTTTTTTACAAAATACTGCTCATTTTCCGTATAGATTGTTCTGCCCCGCAGCGACAGCGGATAGCCCGCATTCGGCAACGCGCTCAGAAATTTCCGGCAATAGGGAGGCTGTGCCTGTAACAGCTGCAAAAGATGACCGGCCTCCACACCACAGTTATATCCATAGGCATCAATGGATGCCGCGTCTGCTCCCGCCATGCTCTCATTGATGCGCCGCACGGACAAACCCGCCCTCGTATAACCGCTCTTGTCAAAGGTAAACTGCACCAGCACAAAGGCATCACAGCAACGCTCCTTCACATAGTCCGCCAGCTGTTTTACATACTTATCATCGCGCTGGGATTCAAATACAAAAACCGTGGCGCCACAGTCCAGAAATACATCGCACATCTGTCTGTAATCCTTCAAGACTTCGGCAGCGCTCTGTTCCTCCAGTTCACCAATGGGTCCGAAATCCGCGGCGATAAAAATATCTTCCGCGCATCCGGTTTCCTCGCGATACTTTTGAACCGCGGCCTCTGCGATATCATACCCTGCCCGTAAGTTTTCCAGCCGCTGCGTCTCTTCCGGAAAAAAGACCGGATTCGTGGCAAATGTATTCGTTCGCAGCAGTCTGGCACCCGCATGCAGATATTCCAGATGAATGTCACGAATGCGCTCCGGATGCAGCAGATTTTCCTGTTCCGGAAAAACATCCGCATCGCCATATTTTTTCTCATAATAGGTGCCCATCGCGCCGTCTGTAATCAGGCGGCGCTCACGCAGATATTCCTGTAAACTCATAATTTCTCCTACTATTTGTAATTATATTCGATTTATTTTACCCTTTCTTTAATATTTTTACAAGCCGTTTCAGTGTGGCGAGCGTATATTGCAGCTCTGCCACAGTCGTGTCACGGCCAAGGGTCATACGAATACAGGAATATGCCTGCGCATCCGACAGCCCGACCGCTTTGAGTACATGGGACGGCTCCGGTGAGGCACTGTTGCATGCGCTTCCCGCAGAGACACAGATGCCCTCCTCATCTAAAAGAAGCACCAGATTGGAGGCTTCAATGCCCTGAAAACAAATATTGAGATTTCCCGGCAACCGGTGTGTCAGACTTCCTACCAGATACGCGCCCGGTATCTCTGTGCAGATATGGTAAATCATGCGGTCACGCAGATGCTGTTCTCTGGAAGCAGTCTCCTCCATCCGTTGAAAGCTCAGTTCCGCTGCTTTCGCCATGCCGACAATGCCCGGCACATTTTCCGTGCCCGCGCGTCTGCCGCTCTCCTGCCCACCGCCATGGATCATACTCGCCGTGCGCAGTCCCTGCTTCATATAGAGAAAACCACAGCCCTTCGGTCCATAAAATTTATGGCTGCTGGCACTGAGCATATCTACGTTCCATCCCGCCACATCTATAGGAATCTGTCCGTATGCCTGCACTGCGTCCGTGTGGAACAAAACACCTTTTCGCTTCGCGATCCCGCCGATTGCTCTCATATCCTGTATCGTTCCAATCTCATTATTGGCACACATAATCGAGATCAAAACCGTATCCGGGCGGATGGCGCGCTCCAGCTGCTCCAGCGAAATACGCCCATCCCGGTCCACAGCCAGCTCTGTCACCTCAAAACCTCTTTTTTTCAAATATTCACATGTATTTCCGATGGCGTGATGCTCAATCTTTGTCGTAATCATATGCCTTCCGGCACCGCTGTACGCCTCCATCGTTGACTTCAGCGCCCAGTTATCGCTCTCCGTACCGCCGGATGTAAAATATATTTCTTTCGGCTGTACATGGAGTGTATCTGCGATCGTACATCTGGCCGCCTCCACCGCTTCTCTGCTTTTTTGCCCAAACTCGTAGGGTGTGGAAGCGTTTCCGTATCGCCTGTTATAGTAAGGCTCCATCGCTAACCGCGCCTCCGATGCAGTAGGCGTGGTAGCCGCGTGATCCAGATAAATCATAAAAATCTCCCTTCCAGAACGTGGTAATCGCCAATCCGCCAGCTTGTTGGTTCTAAGCCTGCCGCCCTTTTCATACATTAGAAGGAATCTATCATTGACAGGCAGCATACCCGGACATGAACATTACAAAATGGAACAATCACCCACTTTTTACCGGAACAGTCATTCTGACTGCAACCGGACTTGCCAGCAGAGTCATTGGCTTTTTATATAGGATATTCCTCTCCCATACGATCGGTGCAGAGGGACTCGGCATCTATCAGCTCGTTTTTCCGATTCTCACGCTATGCCTGGCACTGTGCACCGGCGGTATCCAGACCGCTATTTCCAAATATACCGCAGAATCTGAAGAGCACGCGCCGCTATACTGCGGGATCTGCGTCTGCATGGCGCTCTCTGCATGCTGCACCTTTGTTTTATACCGCTATGCGCCGTGGCTGGCGAAACATATCGTCTCCGAACCGGCCTGCGAAC
The DNA here is from genome assembly GCA_022771765.1 of Lachnospiraceae bacterium. Classification (GTDB taxonomy): domain Bacteria; phylum Bacillota; class Clostridia; order Lachnospirales; family Lachnospiraceae; genus W0P33-017. The sequence continues at coordinate 10,683 of JALELN010000006.1, forward strand.
CACTGCTTCGTATCATCAGCCTTTCCCTGCCCTTTGCCTGTCTGCATGCCTGCTTTAACGGCTATTATTACGGAAAAAATAAGACCGCGATCCCCGCGATCTCACAGCTCTTTGAGCAGATCGTCCGGGTCTTCTCGGTCTATCTGTTTTATCTGATTGTCACAGAAAAAAGCGCGGCGTTAACGCCCGCGCTTGCCATGTGGGGAACCGTATGCGGCGAAGTGGCCTCTGCCCTGTTTTGTCTCACAACATTTCAATTCCGCCGCTGCCATCTCTCCCTCTCCGTCACAAAGCGGCTGATTTGCTTTGCTACGCCGCTCACCGGCAGCCGCGTGATTCTAAACCTGTTTGCCAGCGCGGAAGCGATCCTCATTCCATCTGCGCTGACTACCTTCGGCCTTGGGCGCTCTGACGCACTCTCCGTTTTCGGAACACTGACCGGTATGGCAATGCCTGTGATCATGCTTCCCACGGTTCTGACCGGATCGCTGTCTGTTCTTCTTCTGCCTGCGATCTCTGAAGCAGCCGCCAAGGGCGACCGCCGGCAGATTGCCCAGACCATCCGGCGTACCGTAGAGCTGTGCGTGATCTTAGGGCTGGCCTGTACACTCGCCTATTTACTCTTTGGACGCTTTGTCGGAAGCCTCCTGTTTCGCAGCAGTCTGGCAGGCTCCTATATCGTCAGTCTCGGCTTCATGTGCCCTTTTTTATTTCTAAGTGGTACGCTCAGCAGCATCCTGCACGGACTGAACCTGACACTGTACACCTTTCTTCTGAATCTTATGGGCTGCGGAATCCGGCTGTTTGCCATATACTTTCTGGTCCCGCGCCTCGGACTGTACGTGTATCTGTGGAGTATGCTGCTCAGCCAGCTCATACAGGCAGCCGCCTATCTGTGGATTCTTTCGCGTATTGGGAAACACCGCAAAAATCCCGCCTTGCCCGGCTGACTAATACCGTTGTGCCTACCTGTTTTCCCGCAGCATGAGAAATGCGCCGAGATTTCCCCGCCGCCCGCCGGTATAGCGGTGCGAGAATAAATTGTGCGGATTACAGCAGGTGCACAGATCCGTGATCTGCAAATGTTTGGGCAGGACGCCTGCGTCCAGCAGCACCCTTCGGTTTGCCTCCCACAGATTCAACTGATATTTTTCTCCGGTGGTCGGGTACAGTAGTTCCTCCCCCGCCCCCGGAAATGCTGCCTGAAACTGTTCTGCCACATCTGCGCTCACCTCATAGCAGTTCTGGCAGATACTCGGTCCGATCGCGCATAAAAGCTCCTCCGGCCGACTGCCAAAGGCTTCCTCCATCGCCCGGATCGTCACCCCGCCCATACGCGCTACCGTGCCGCGCCAGCCGGAGTGGGACAACCCGATGGCGCGGTGCACCGGATCCACAAAATAAAGCGGCACACAGTCCGCATAAAAAGTACCAAGCAGAATCCCCGGCTCGTCCGTGATCAGCCCGTCCACATCTGTCCATGGAAGCGGCTTTGTCACGCCTGCGCCGCCATCTTCCCCGGCCACTCTGCGCACATTCGTCGTATGCGTCTGCATAGAACAGACAATCTGTCCCGGCAAAACACCAAAAGCTTCTGCCACCCGGCGAAAATTCTCCTGCACTGCCGCCTCATCATCACCTCTGGTAAAGCTTAAGTTCAAACTGCTCCACTCACCGCCGCTCACACCACCCGCACGTGTCGTAAATCCATGCCGGACACACGCACACTGCGAAAGCATCGGAAACTGCAATAAAGTAAGCTCCTCGCCCGAAGCGAGGCGCATCTGCTGCTCTTTCATCACCGGATCTTTCTTTGTGTCATCTCCCCATGCTCGTTTCCAGGGAATCAGTTCATAACTGTGTTTCACTTTTTCTCTCATGATCATTCACTTTCCATTTCATTCACCCATGGCTCATCCGTCATCCGGCATTATATCCGCAAAAATCAAAAGCGTTCTGATAAAGCGCCACGGAAAAATCTTTTTCTCCAAACACTGCCACTACATCAAAACGCACCGGTGTCGTTTCACCATATCCAAAGCGATGCAGATAATAGAGTGCCACGCGGGATATCACCCGCTGCTTTCGCACATCCACCGCCTCCTGCGGCAGTCCGCTTGCGTCACTTCTTCGATACTTGACCTCGATAAACGCGAGATATCCGCCTTCCCGCGCCACAATGTCTATCTCACCGCTGCGGCAGCGAAAATTGCGTTCCAATATCATATAACCGTGCTTTTCCAGCCATTCACAGACGAAGGCTTCTTTATCCGCACCGACCTGTCTTTTATTTATTTTTTGCAAACATACCTCCTGATCTTATCTGCCAAGCTTCGCCCGTATCTTGTCCATATCATTGACAAAGACGAGAATCTCCGCTACCACCTCGTAGAGCTCCGGCGGAATCATATCGCCGATCTCCAGACGTGACAGCGTGTCTGCCAGCTTGTCATCCTTGTAGGTGGGGACATCTGCTTCCTTCGCCGTCTCGATAATGCGCTCCGCCACAGCGCCTTTTCCGGTTGCCAGAATCTTCGGTGCCGCATCTCCCGGCATATAGGAGAGCGCAACCGCCGTTTTTGACTTCTCACCCATCTGTTTTTTGAATCCACCTGCCATATCCTATATCCTCACCATCCCTGCCGCATCTGCTCTTGTCCATCAAAGAAAACTACGCCCGCACATCAAAAGAATAACGGTGTACAACCCCCGCGCTGCTGCCGCCGGGAAGATCCTTTTTCAAAAAATCTTCCACAAAATCGACCTTTTTATCATCATTTTTCACCGTGATCGTTGTATCGTAGCCAAGCGCTGTCAGCTTTGCATCGAGAATCGGCAGATATTTCTGCACCAGATCAAAGCTTGCGTCATCCGAGAAAGAAAAATTGGTATCCACCGCTTTTCCCTTCATTTTGACATAGACATCCGTAGAGCCCAGATGCTCCATATCCAGATGTAAAAATGCCGACAACTCGCCATTTTCCTCACGGGGTTTGCGCTTGTTTGTGTAGACATAGAGATCCCCGTTTGCATTCTGTCCATTCAGCTTGAGCGGAATCTGCACATAGTTGTAGATCTGATTGACCTCATTCATAAACTCTACATTTCCCCGAATCTGCTCGGTACTTCGGGCAAGCGGCGACTGGCTGTTGCCCGTGGCCCTGAGTACCTTATCGATCTGCTCCATCTGACGGTTCAAACGTTCATAGAGCTCGGAAATCTTATCCTTGGTCTTCAGATCCTGCGGCTGTATGAGCCACTGCTCCTCCATCACATGATTCAGAAGCTTCCGATAACCTTTCTGCGAAAACAGATCCTTCACATCATCCGGCTCTAACGTATCCTGCGCGCGCACCAGCTCCTGATCGATAAAGCCCAGCAGCTGTCTGGCGGTCAGATCGCGGTTCAGCGCACCATCCTCATCAAAAACTGCCTCGTTTTCTGCCAGACTGCCTATACTGCGCAGTACATCGGAAAACTCCTCCTCTGTCTGCCCGTCAAAGAGCGTGCCGATCTGATCCGGCAGATAAGTCTGCGTCTGTGCTCCCTGTATGGATCCCTCATCACCCGCGATCCCTGATAAAAACAGCCCCTCCACCTCACCGGTCCCCACCGTGTCAAGCGGCGGCAGTGTCATCCGGGTCTGTGTCACCGACTCTCCTTCCGGAGGAACAGCGATCTCCTGTGTCTCTTCCTGCGTCAATAAAACCGGCTCTTCCTCCAATCCTTCCGTGAGAATCCCCAGAAGTTCTGTATTCATCTGAACCAGATGAGGCACATCCGTAACTTGTGTCTCCAGAAACTGCGGGAGCTGCTCCATAAACTCATCCATCTGCCCCAGCAGCATGTAGGTATCATTCTGATAATTTTCAAACTGCGCCGCCAGCTGCGGAGTCACCGGCATATCCAGTCTTGTCATCTGCACAAGCGTGTTCACATTGACCGTATCATTTGCTGCCACCACACGATGCATATCCAACAATGCTTCTGCATGAATCGGCATCTGTTCCTTCATCATGGCGTTCACCATTTGCAGATTGCGCTCATTTGCAGGCAAACCGGCAGCTTCCAGCGCACGCATCAGCGTCGGATTTGCCGTTCCGCCGCCCATATAAGGACGAATGGATACCGTGCCGCCCTCGTTCGCCTTAACCTGAAAAAACATGGACTGCCCCTGCACAAGCTTGGGCGCATGATTGTCCAGTCTGGCATGGATGTTCTGTCCGTTTTCCAGACTGAGAATCACATTTGTCCCTTTGACATATGAGACGTTTCCCTCAAAAATGCTGCCCGGTGCCAGATCCTTAATAGATGCTGTCAGGCTGGATACCGCCGCGGCAGGAACCGGTGTTCCCACCGCCTGCGCGGCATTTTTATTGTATTGTCCGACATAGGAAATCTGCATATTTCTTACCTCTGGTCTACAAAAAATTTCTTATAAATGTCTGCCTGTGGATCGGCGTCGCACCGAGCTCCTTTAATGCTGCAATATGTGCCGCTGAGCCATATCCCTTGTTATCGGCAAATCCATAGCCCGGATACTCGCTGTCATAGGTTACCATCATCCGGTCTCTCGTCACCTTGGCAACGATACTCGCCGCTCCGATGGAGATACTCTTCGCGTCACCCTTGATGATCGGCACCTGAGGAATCTCCACCTGCGGAATCGTCACTGCATCATTTAATAATATATCGGGTGTCACCCCAAGATTGTTGATAGCCTCCCGCATCGCTTCATAGGTAGCCTGCAAAATATTGATCTCATCGATCCGCTGCGGCGATGCCTGTCCGAGTCCGACCGCAATCGCCTGTTCCATAATGACATCGTAAAGCTCCTCCCGTTTTGCAGGAGAGAGTTTTTTGGAATCATTGATATATAAAATCTCACAATTTTTCGGCAGAATCACAGCTCCTGCCACGACAGGTCCTGCTAACGGTCCTCTGCCAACCTCATCAATTCCACAGATCAATGCCGCATCCGGATATTTTCTCTCATATTCCTGCAGGGCATAAATCCGCTTTTTCTCAGCCTCCAGCTTTTGAAGACGTTTTTTTGCCTGTTCCACCAGTTTTTGAACGCCACTGCGGGCATCCGTCTCATATTCTTCTATAAAAAAAGGCAGAGAGGTATCCTCTGCTGCCTGTAATTCTTCTTTAATCGTTCCGATTCTTTTCTCTTTTGTCATACACATAACCCCATTTCTATCTGATCAGACCGAATTCCGGTTGAAGCCGCAGCCATGCGTTACCCTTGATCTGGTTTTTTGAGACCGCCCCTACATCCGGATCCCGGCTGTCACTGCTGTTATTCCGATTATCTCCCAGCACAAAATACTCGTCCTCGCCAAGCGTAATTCCATCCTCTGCAATTCCCGGCTCCAACATGACTTCTTTGCCGTAATTCTCCTCCAGCAGTTCCTCATTGATATAGATATTGCCGTCCCGATCGATGCGTACCGTCTCACCCGGCAGACCAATCACCCGCTTAATATAATCAGTGTCCGTATCATAGGCATATTTAAAGACAACCACATCAAACCGGTCCAGAGTCTTCACCCGGTAAGTAAATTTGTTGATCAGTACACGATCCTGATCCTGCAAGGTATCATTCATGGAAGGTCCATCCACCTGTACCTGTCCCACAACAAAGTGTCCCAGCAAAAATGCCATTCCGAAAATCAGCAGAATATAAAGAACGAGCCCCAGCAGACTCTTTGCTACATTTTTCATGCGTCATATTCCTCCGGTTTCTCCAGTGTCATGCGTCCAATCGTGCCGGAGCGAAACTCATCCAGCAAAAGCGCCGCCGCCTTGGAAAAATCCGGCTCACCGCCCTTTTTGATGCAGGCGCGGTTCGCGGCAATTCCTTCCAGCACCTTCACCGGATCATCACATGTATCCAGCCCATAGCGTGCGCATAATGCATCGGCATAGTCCCGCTGCAAATATTTAATCAGCTCCAGACTCATCTCATCAATGTTCAGAATCTCATCCTTGATCGCGCCGATCAGAGCCAGCTTCAGACCGACACTCTGATCCTCAAACTTGGGCCAGAGAATACCGGGAGTGTCCAGAAGTTCCACGTTCTTGTTCAGTCTGATCCACTGCTTACCCTTCGTGACACCGGGCTTATTTCCGGTCTTTGCGCATGCTTTTCCGGCAAAGGAATTGATAAATGTGGATTTTCCCACATTCGGTATACCCACCACCATCGCGCGCACCGGACGGTTTTTGATGCCGCGGCGTCTATCACGCTCGATTTTCTCCTTGCAGGCATCCAGAATCACGCCGTTTACCGGCTTCATCTGCGCCTTGCTGCGGGCATCCATGCGTACCACAAAATAGCCTTTGTTCTCAAAAAATGTCATCCATGCCTGATTCTGTCTCTCATCTGCCAGATCCGCCTTATTGAGTAAGATCAGCCGTGCTTTATTTTTCCCAAGCTCATCAATATCGGGATTGCGGCTGCTCATGGGAATCCGTGCATCCACCAGCTCGATCACGAGATCTACCAGCTTGATATCTTCCTGCATCTGTCGTTTTGCCTTGGTCATATGACCGGGGTACCATTGAAACTGCATGTTTTACTCCTGTTATCTAATCTACAAATCCTGCATCGGAAAGCGGCCAGATTTTATACCACGCCTTTCCGATGATATAGTCTGATTTTACATTGCCGATATTGGCAAAACGGCTGTCCTCGCTGCCGCCCGGATTGTCACCCATCACAAAGCATTCATCAGCTTCCAGTGTAATTGGTTCAGCTGCCACACCCGGGTCTGAAATCGTACCGGAAAAATGAACCTTCTCTGAAGGTGCTCCGTTCACATAGATCACACCGTCAATGATCTGAACCGTATCACCGCCTGCGGCTACCACACGCTTGATATAATAATGCGATTTTTCATTTCCGTTCGGCAAAAAGACGATGACATCACCGATCTTTGGTTTCGTAAACTTATAAACAAAACGGTTAATCAGCACCTGATCGCCGTCCTGCAATTGATCACTCATCGACTGTCCGACCACCGTCGTCCGCACACCTACAAAATAGACGCACACGCCCGCGATCGCCACCGTGATTGCGATCTCCAGTATCCACACCGCTATCTCGCGGAGCAGAGGGATATTCAACTCCCGTTTTTTTCTTCTGAAATTTAATCCTTTTCTGCGCCGTGCCATGACCTGCCTCCTAATCGCATGATCTATTCAGACGATTGCCTTGGCTCTGAATAGATCATATCATAAAATAAAGAAAGGGACAAATACCTTTGTACTTGTCCCTCCGCTTTTTACACAGTTTTTATTTAACCAGCTCTTTTACCTTCGCTGCCTTACCTACACGACCGCGTAAGTAGTTGAGTTTCGCACGGCGTACCTTACCACGACGGACAACCTCAATCTTCTCTACGTTGGGAGAATGTAAAGGCCAGGTCTTCTCTACACCAACACCGTTGGATAACTTTCTGACTGTGAAAGTCTCGCGGTTGCTGCTACCCTGTCTCTTTAATACGGTTCCCTCGAATACCTGAATACGCTCACGGTTTCCCTCGATGATCTTTCCGTAAACCTTTACGGTATCACCTACGTTGAACTCGGGGATCTGCTCTTTCATCTGAGCTGTCTCAATGTTCTTGATAATTTCTGTGTTATTCATTTTTGTGACCTCCTGTTATTTTGATGTTCTTGGATACTGCATCATTTTCTCACAGGAATTCCCTGTCTTTCAGTTCCAGAGGACCATCGCCTTTTTTCACAACAGATAGATTTTATCAGATTGTGGCTGTGTTTGCAAGTGATTTTTTTGCTTTTTTACATTTTCTGCGCTACTTTGAGGTGTCTTTCCGGTTATTTCCTTCATCTGCGCACGTCATCATACCCTTTTTCAAATTTCTCGCAGTATTCTTCATATGTCATAGAAGCCACCACCTTATGATATTTTAAAAAAGTATAGCAAATATTCATGTAGAGTAATGTCGATTTTTGTTGACGATCATCTATTTTTTAATATCTTTCATGTTTGAGCATTTGCTGCTCCATGTTGGTCAGCTGCGCCTTCTCCAGCAGATCCGGACGGCGCTCGGCAGTACGAAGGATGGACTGCTCCCTGCGCCACGCGTCCACCTTGGCATGATCGCCGGACAAAAGAATCGCAGGCACTTTCTTGCCGTTCCACTCCTCCGGGCGGGAATACTGGGGGTATTCGAGCAGATTGCCCTCCAACGATTCCGTGCTTCCGGACTCGTCGTTTGTGAGTACGCCGGGCACCATGCGGCTGATGGCATCTACCATGACCATCGCCGGGAGCTCGCCGCCGGTAAGCACATAATCTCCGATGGAAACATAGTCCGTCACGATCTCCTCCAGCACGCGCTCATCGATTCCCTCGTAATGTCCGCACAGCAGGATCAAGTCTTCTTCCAATGCCAGTTCCTTTGCCTGCGGCTGAGAGAAAATGCTGCCCTGCGGGGTCAGATAAACGGTCCGGGGCTTGTAGCCGATCCGCTCTACGACTGATTTCCACGCGTCGTACACCGGCTGCGCCTGCATGACCATGCCCGCGCCGCCGCCGTAAGGGTAATCGTCCACTTTTTTATGTTTGTCCAGTGTGTAGTCACGGATATTGATGCAGTTGATCGTCACGAGGCCTTTGTCTGCGGCTCTTCCGATAATACTCGTATTCAGGCCCTCTGCAACCATATCCGGAAATAATGTCAATATATGAAAATTCATAGTCTATTCCTTTTTATTCAGATCGCGCAGTCCGGGAAGAAGATGAAGTATGACATACCCTTCCTCCACATTGACCTCCTGCACACAGTCATGGATGGCAGGTACCAACAGTTCCTCACCGTCCGCGCCTTTGATCACGTAAACATCATTCGCTCCTGTGGTGAGTACATCCGTCAGCGTGCCGAGCTCCTCACCCTCATCACTCTTTGCGGTCAATCCGATGAGATCTGCCACAAAATACTCATCCTCGTCCAGTTCTACCGCGTTTTCCCGGGTCACATAGAGGTTACATTTTTTGTACTGTTCAATATCGTTAATATTATCATAATGCTTAAATTTTACGATGACAAGATTCTTGAAATAACGAACGTGCTCGACTTCCATGTGAATATATTTTCCCTCCTTGGTAAGCAGTTCCACTTCCTCTAAATCATCGTAGCGTGACGGGTCATCCGTGGTCGGAAATACCTTGACTTCGCCGCGCAGTCCGTGTGTATCTAAAATTGCGCCGACCTGTAGCAAATTTTCCATGTTATTATGTTTCCTTTCTTCTCCATATCTGTTGTGCATACAAGGCAAGCAGCGTAGTCTCCCGCGACTTTTGCACAAGGAAGTGCGAGCGTAAAATCAATCTGCCACCATCAAAAAGATAAGGCGAAAGGCTATGTGTGCGAAGGACACATCGAGCCCGAGCCGAAGGAACAGCGAGACACCCGAGTGCAACCGGAGCGGGAGATCACGCTGCTTGCCCTCTCTCCCACATCCATATATAAGAAAACGCATACTCACTCAAGTATGCGCTCTCATGGCTACTGCATGATATCCACAATAACCTTCTTTTCACTTTTTGAGGCTGCCGCCTTCACAACAGAACGGATTGCTTTCGCAATACGACCCTGCTTACCGATTACC
>JALELN010000024.1 GCA_022771765.1 Lachnospiraceae bacterium
ATAATTCCATACTTTTTTAGCGCTGCCGCCATTTTCTGCAAAACTATTTTCAGATCGTTTTTCGGAAGATGAAGGATAGATGCACAGGCCCAAATACCGTCATATTGATCGTGAACATCCAGTTCCTGAAACAGCATTTGCTGTACTTCAATCCCTGTATAGTCACTGGCAATTCTGCACATCTCTTCCGATCCGTCAATCGCATCCACCTTCATTCCGGCTTCCAGAAAGTACTTGGTGTCTCTTCCGGAGCCGCAGCCGAAGTCAAGAATATGCGCCTCTTCATTCAGGAAGTCCAGAAACTTATTCTGCGTCTGTTTGAAATCCACAGAAACTGTTCCTGCGAAAAATGTATCTGCGTTTTGATTGTAATAATCTAATGTTTTATCACTCATAGATGTTCCTTTTCGCATCAGCCAAAATACGTACTCTTTATACAATATATCACTATTTACAGACTGCTTCAATGATTTCATGGAGTCTGTCATATTTTGATACATTTTATCGACGCTATTAAAAATTCCTACCGGTTCTCGCTCTTCTGCGCTCTCATCCAAAAATCAGCACTCCCAGAAAAATAATTATTCCAATCGGCGGGCATACCCCCACTACAACTGCAAGCAGCACCCATTTCCACCAATCCGAGGAGGGGCCTGATGTTCCACCACCATTTGCCAGGTGATAATCTGTAAAGCTATCTGACATGTCATATTTTCCGTTTCTGTTCCAATTCTTGATTATTTTTCATTTATCCATTTTTTGGTGATTGACATTCCAAATATATTGCAATATAATAAATATCCACCACAAGAGAAAAAATATATCTTTATACAATTTACCTGTAGATTTTTTTCTCAAACTGTGTATAATAAATGTAGAAAATAACACAGGCTCACTTGCTGAGGGAATCATATCGGCTGATCCGGGCACTCCCCTGTTAAAAAAATAATCGTGAACGATTGCCGGTAACAAAGCTCTTGGGTAATTCCAAGGGCTTTTGTTTTAGCAAAAAGGAGAAAGAACATATATGGATATTACCCACATTCAATCATGTGCGGATTTCTTCCAGGACAACTATCTGAAGACTTTCTATCTTGTCATTACCTATAATGGAAGCAGCTTCATCCTCATCGGTGAAAAAGCAAACTTCCCACATCTGATGGGTATTCAAAATAGTACATACAGATCAAACGGTTACAACCGTCCTCAATATCTCTTCAATGACATCATTGGCAGAAATCCTGTTAGCACAGCAATTATTCCAAATAACATATCCACTACATCCAAAATGTATAAAAAAGCTTTAAACTTTACAAAAAGCACTGATATATTCTGGAAAAATAGCGGTCCTCTTACAATTAACTACAACCCTACTTTAAGCAGCACAAAATTGAACAACGTTGATGTCCTTCTTACTGACATCAATACCGGATATATGCTTGGATGGGTATCAAATAACAAAATTGCAGTCAATGCCAATATTAACATGGAAAAATACTGCATTTGTACATGGATAGACGAAAGCGCCGGAACACAACAGAGCAAAGAAAAATATATGCCCGGTCAGGATGTAGAATTAATCCGTTTTGTCTTTGCTCTCGATGAAAACTCAAAACTTATTCGTAAAAAAGAATACACCTACAACCGCTCCCAGAAAAAAGCAATACTTGAATCATGCGCAAGAAACAACAGCGACCTTTTAGTAGATACAATAAATGCACTCTACTACGCAGAAATTGCTATTGCCGATGGTATTCATTGCAAAATAAATGGTATGCAGTACTGAAAAATAGGACCAACTCAAGGGTTACTCCCTTTCGTTGATCCTATCATATCATACGCTATTTTTTCTTTTGAAACGTCAGCCTGATCTTCTGCTTTGCGCCATAGGGCAGCACATATTTCAGCTTATCTTCGCTCTTTCGCATCACGGAGCACTCCGGATGATCCCTGTGCAGATGAATGGCATCGAATTCACACTTTGTCTTGCAGACGCCGCAGCCCACGCAACGGTTCGCATCTACGATCGTTGCACCACAGCCCAGACAGCGCGCGGTTTCTTTTTTGACCTGCTCCTCGGTAAAGGGAAGCACCGCGTCGCGGAAAGACACCTTTGCGTCGATGTTCTCACTGTGTCCCGGTTTCTGACGGTCAGAGTTGTCATAGCTTTCGATAGAGATATCATTTTTGTCCAGTTCTTTATAAGGCAGCTGATTACGTCCGATCGTCAGCGAGCTGTTCGGCTGTACGAAACGATGAATAGAGATCGCGCCTTCTTTGCCGGCTGCGATCGCATCGATCGCAAATTTCGGTCCGGTGTACACATCTCCGCCCACAAAGATATCCGGTTCTGCCGTCTGGAAAGTCTTTGCGTCCGCAACTGCTCCGTTACCGCGCCCCAGTTCGACGCGGGAGCCCTTCAGCAGATCGCCCCATTCGATGCTCTGACCGACAGATAAAAATACATGTCTGCAGGCGATCGTCTTTGTCTCGTTCTCATCATATTTCGGGTTGAATCTGCCGTCCGCATCCTTGACTGATACGCATTTTTTCAGGACGATGAAATATTCCAGTAATCTACAGCACTGTACCTACCTTCTCAATCAACGTCACATCCGCCGGCAACCACTCCACGGAATTCAGTTCATCCCTTGTCAGCCACTTTGCAGCCTCGTGTTCCTTGAGCACCAGATCTCCTGACACGATCTCTGCCCAGAAGCAATCCATAGAGAGATGAAACGTAGGGTAATCGTATTCGATCGTATCTATCAATTTCCCTACTGCGATTTCGGTTTCCAGCTCCTCCCTGATCTCGCGAACCAGGGCTTCCTGCGGTGTTTCTCCTGCTTCGATTTTTCCGCCCGGGAATTCCCAGCCACCTTTGAAGTCTCCATAGCCCCTTTGTGTGGCAAAGATCATCGGATCCCCTTTTTCGTTTGTTGCCTTTATGACAGCAGCTACTACTCGTATTGTTTTCATGTTGTACCTCTACTCGTTGACTATATATTCGTACAGATCCTCTCTCACCGGAACGTCCAACAGCCATTCGATTTCTAC
>JALELN010000042.1 GCA_022771765.1 Lachnospiraceae bacterium
GGTATTACCCCTGGGGGTAAAGGCAGTGGACGGTATGATCACGGTTGGTAAGGGGCAGAGAATCGGTATTTTCGCCGGTTCCGGTGTCGGAAAGTCTACGTTGATGGGTATGTTTGCCAGAAATACCAAGGCAGATATTAACGTGATCGCGCTGATCGGAGAGCGTGGCAGGGAGGTACGGGAGTTTATCGAGCGCGACCTGGGACCGGAGGGCATGGCGCGTTCGGTGGTGGTGGTTGCCACTTCTGACAAACCGGCTTTGATCCGAAAAAAAGCTGCTATGACAGCGACGGCAATCGCGGAATATTTCAGGGATCAGGGCAGAGATGTCCTGCTTATGATGGATTCTTTAACCCGTTTTTCCATGGCGCAGCGTGAGATCGGACTGGCTTCCGGGGAACCGCCGGTGACCAGAGGCTATCCTCCGAGTGTGTATGCGGAACTGCCAAAGCTGTTAGAACGGGCCGGAACCTCGGATCGGGGATCCATTACAGGATTGTACACGGTACTTGTGGATGGCGATGATTTTAACGAGCCGATCACGGATACCGCCCGGGGTATTCTGGACGGACATATTGTTTTGAACCGGAAGCTGGCGCAGAAGAATCATTATCCGGCGATTGATGTGCTGGCGAGTATTTCCCGTGTCATGAGCGCCATTGCGTCGAAAGAGCAGAAGGAGTATGCCGGAAAATTGAAAAACGTGATGGCTACCTACGCCGAGGCAGAGGATCTGATTAACATTGGTGCCTACAAAAACGGATCTAATAAGGAGATTGACTATGCAATCTCAAAAAACGCGGCGGTTAACGATTATCTTTTGCAGCGTACGGATGAAAAGTTTGAGTTTGAGCAGGAAGTGGAGATGTTGAAGAACATTTTTGTGAATTAACTCAGGGGGATGTGAGCGGATATGGCAAAGTTTGTATATCGCATGCAGAGTATACTGGATATCAAATATAAGCTGGAGGAGCAGGAAAAAACTGCTTATGGAATCGCCAGTCAGCATCTGCAGGAAGAAAACAAAAAGCTTCAGCAGCTTATGATGCGACGGATGGAGTATGAGAAGCGGGCGGGTGAGCTTGCGGTGGGAAAGATTGATGTGCGTGCGATTCATGAAAATAAGCGGGCGATCGACACGATGAAATCTCTGATTCGTGACCAGATCATGAAGGTGCATGTGGCAGAAAAAAATGTGGAGCTGGCAAGAAAACGCTTAAATGCAGTTATGGTAGAGCGAAAAGCGCATGAGAAGCTGAAGGAAAAGGCATTTGAAGAGTTTAAGGCAGAGCTTGCCGCAGAGGAAGCAAAAGAAATTGACCAGCTCGTGAGCTTTACCTATCACGATCATGCAGAGCAGGAGTAAAGGTGGTGTCATTCATGGCAGAAGAAGAAAAAGAAGTGAAAAAGTCAAAGGCGGAGCTGATACAGGAAAAGGCTGCAAAAAAAGCAGAGAAAGTGGCTGCGAAGGAGGCAAAGCGCAGAGAGAAGCTGATTAAAAAGGGAATCGATCCGGATGATCCGGATTTTGAGGATGATGGTGGAGTCGGCAGCAAGGTGGCAGTCTTTCTGGCAACGATTGTTATCATTGCAATCTGGCTGGGGATTCTTGTCCTCGTGATCAAGTGGGATGTCGGTGGCTTTGGCTCGACGGTCATGTATCCGATTCTCAAGGATGTGCCGTATGTGAACAAGATTTTGCCGGAGGTTGAGGTGCCCATCGAGCAGCAGCAGTATCCGTACACAACACTCAGTGAGGCAACGGAATATGTCAAACAGCTGGAGCAACAGCTGGCAAAGGCACAGAAAAAGATCGAAAAGAAAGACGAGCGAATTAAGGAGTTGAATTCACAGCTGGAAAAGCTGTCTGCCTATGAAGAAAACGAGGCCAAATTTGAAGAATTGAAACAAAAATTTGATGAGGAGGTTGTTTTTTCCGACAATGCGCCCGATATAAGTAATTATCAGGAGTACTATGAAGCCATTGATCCTGCAAATGCTCAGGTCATCTACAGACAGGTGCTGGAACAGCAGAAAAAGGATAAAGAAACAGAGGATTATGTGGCAACCTACTCCAGCATGAAACCCAAAAAAGCGGCGGCGATGTTTGATACGATGATGGACGATAATTCCAAGCTTGTAGCGGATATTCTCGGGGCAATGGATACGGAGTCAAGAGCTAACATCATGGCAGAGATGCAGGCAGAGAACGCCGCAATCATTACCGCTATCTTAGAGCCATAGGCTCTTTGCGATAGAAAATGCAACGAAAGGAGGAATGTGTGTTATGACACAGGTAGCAAACCTGAACACAGGTATGGCGATGCCGGCAAAAGGAGATGCGACATTTCAAAAGCATGACCAGTCGCAACTGGTGCTTGATGAGTTTGCAAGTATCATGAATCAGAATGCGCAGGGCTTTCTGAACACGGAAACCGGTTTCGAAGCCCGTTCAAATGAGATGTCAGATGACAGGGTTTTCATGGGGCAAAGTACGGATGCCTTGAAGAAAGATTATGAAAAATTCGGATCGTCGAACAGTCGGAAAATCGCGAAGGCACAGACAGAGCGCACGGACGGTGAAGTTGTTTCACAAAAGGTGCAGGAGCTGGCGGGTAAGGTGAAAGAAGCTGTGAAGGAGACCATGCAGGTATCCGATGAAGAGATCGCACAGGCAATGGAAACACTGGGATTTACAGCACTCGATTTGCTACAGCCACAGAATCTGATCCAGGTGGTGCAGGAACTGACCGGAAGTACAGATGTGAGTGCATTGCTTACAAATGGCAATTTCCAGATCACGATGCAGGAAGTGTCCGGACTGATTTCAGGCTTTCAGCAGGACAACGGAATAAACGCAGTGCAGTTTTCTGATTTGTTAGAGCAGCTCTCGGCGCAGATTGACGATCTGGAACAAAAGGTGAAAGAGCTTTTAAATGTTTCGGAAACGCCGGAATCCGAGCCGATGACAGATATGCAGGCAGAGGAACTGCCGGAGCAGCCGGTCAATTTGCAGGAGATGCCTGAGGTACCATCTGATCGGACCGGGACAAAGACCGTGGCAGTGGTCGAACAGCAGAGCCCGGTGATGCAGACTGTGCCTGAGGAGCAGCAGAGTGTTACGGAAGAACTGCCGGAGCAGACATATGCGGTGGCAGATGAGGCGATCTCAGAGCAATCTGCGCAGACAAACGGTCAGGACGAGAGTCCGATGCCTCAGGGAGAGAAAAGTAAACAGCAGCTTTCTAATGCCGCGGCGGATCATACAGATACGATGACCGGGCAGCATGTGGGTATGTTTCGTGAAAATCCCGCCATTACAAACGATGTGAATGTCGCAGCAAAACCGGAGACACCGCAGCTGCAGAGTTATGTGGAACTGGAACAGCTGATGGAACAGATGGAGGGCTTGGCGAGAACCTTCGCATCCACGGAGGGAACAACGGTAGAGATGCAGCTGAATCCGGAAAATCTCGGAAGATTAGTGCTCAATGTGACGGAGAAGAATGGAAATGTAACTGCACAGATTACAGCGTCCAATGATCAGGTAAAGGAAGCGCTGCAGACACAGCTGGCAGAGCTTCGTTCCACGCTTGAGGCGCAGGGAATCAAGGTAGAGGCAGTGGAGGTGACAGCCCGGTCACATGAGTTCGAACAGAATCTTGACGGAAATGCTGCCGCAAACGGACAGATGCAGGAGCAGGAGGAAAGACACGCGCCGAGAGGGCAGAACGGCCGGCATAACCTGAACAGAAACAATCTCGATGAGCTGTCAGGGATAATGAGTGAGGAAGAGGCACTGGTCGCTCAGATGATGCGGGATAACGGTGGTACCGTTGATTTTACCGCCTGACCGGTAAAAAACACAAAGCGCCCATAGACGGGAGCGTGTGGCAGCATTTTAAGAAAGGAGAATAACCAATGGCTTTATGGCAAAAAGTTGAGAATGGCGCAATCGTTGACACATCGGCAAGCGCGACATCTTCATCGAAGGAAAAGGTCAATAATAATCTGGATAAGGATGACTTCCTGAATCTGTTAGTGGCCCAGATGAAGTATCAGGATCCGTTGGAGCCGCAGTCAAATACTGAGTACGTGTCACAGCTGGCGACTTTCACCCAGGTGGAGGCAACAGAGAACATGTCACATACAGCAGAGAGCTTAGAGGCGAACGGACTGGTAGGAAAAACCGTCATTATGCGTCCGACCAATTCCGTGACCGGAGAGACAAGCGATGTGGTCGGCGTTGTTGACTACATGATGAAAGAAGGCAGTAATATTTATCTTGCAATTAACGGTTCCCTCTACAATCTGGATGATCTCTATACGGTTGCAGATTCAGAATATATGGACGCGGTAGTGATTGCGGACGATTTTGAGAGTACGATGGCACAGATGCCGGATGCGGATCATGTATCACTGGCTGATGAGGAGGCGTTTAAGCACATTCGTAATCAATATGATGGTCTGACCGATTACCAGAAGGAATTTATTACAAAAAACAGCAAGGATGCTCTGGATAAGTTTTTGGCAGCGGAAACCGCGTTAAATGCATTGATTGCACTTCGTGATACGATTGCAAACGGCGGCACAACGACCGGAAGCGAGGATACAGAGAACGAGACAACAGAAGAAAACGGCACGGAGGCCGGGACTCCAGAGGAGTCATAACTTCCAAGGACAGGAGAGAGACGATGAATCAGACGAACGCGATTCGAAACGGATTTCATTCGATCGAGCAGGTAACAGATACTTATCTGAAAAAAGGTATCAAGGAATCGGGGAAAACTGCCGAAATATCTTTTGACGAGGTGCTTCGGGCGAAGCAGAATGAACTGAATCCGCTGAAATTTTCCAAGCATGCGGTGAATCGCCTGAACGATCGGGGGATCAGCCTTTCCGCGGAACAGAGCAAACGGCTCGCGGATGGCGTATTTAAAGCCGGTGCAAAGGGAATTAACGAGTCACTGGTACTTGTAGACTCGCTGGCATTTATCGTAAATGTTCCGAATAAGACAGTTGTTACAGCGATAGATCAGGCAGATGCAGGCGAAAATATTTTCACAAATATTGATGGCGCAGTTATCGTATGATCGCCGGACCTTACAGGAAGCGAATGTCTCTGACTGACAGATGAGACAACGATAGTATGACAGGCGCCAAAGAATGGAGGTCATTTCCTTATGATGAGATCACTTTACTCTGCTGTGTCAGGTCTTAAGACACATCAGACAAAAATGGATGTTATCGGTAATAATATTTCAAACGTCAATACCGTGGCATTCAAATCATCCAGCGTAACTTTTAGTTCCATCATGTATCAGACACTCTCCGGAGCATCCGGAGCAAATGCTGAGGCAGGTACCGGAGGTATCAATGCCAAGCAGATCGGTCTTGGTGTGACAACGGGTTCCACCTCACTGAGTATTACTTCGGCAGGTGCGTCCGAGACTACCGGACTGCCCTTTGACTTAAAGATTACAGATAAGAACACCAGCAGCTTTTTTATTGTAAATAACGGTTCGGAGAATGTCTTTACAAAGGCAGGTTCCTTCTATGTCGACGGTGCGGGAAATCTCTGTATGAAGTCCACCGGATACACGGTTATGGGCTGGGGCGTGGATCCCGAGACCCAGACGATCCGCAAGGACACGGTATCTGCCCTGAAGGTGATGGCACCGGAGAACATGACATCGGAACCGGAGGCAACGACAAAGGCACAGTGTACCGGTGTCGTGGACGGTAAAAATACACAGATCACTTCTTCCACCGGTTCTGTGATGAACCTGCTTGTGTATGATAATCTCGGCTATCCTTATACCGCTCGTTTCTCGATTCAGGCACAGGATACCAAGGGTGGAAAATATGCGGTGAATCTGACAGATATTATTGACGCGCAGGGAAAATCAATTCTTACGTCAAATATCGCGCTGGGCGAACTGTTCGGACCGGGCAGTGGCGGAAGTGCGCAGGGAAGTAATACAGATATTACGGATAACTATGAGTTTGCTACCGGAAAGAGCAAAAACGATATCAACCGCGCGATTCAGACCAGTGCGGCCAGCAAGGCGGCAACGGCAGGCAGCGGGGCAAAACCCACCTACACCTATTACTGGGATGCGGCGGATATCAATGCCCAGCTGGGACTGACCGGAAAGGAGGCATTGCCGGATGGTTACCGGGTGAGATTTATTTCCGAGAAGGTGACACTGGCTGACGCATTGGCAGATTTAAAGGATTCAAAGGGAACAGGCGCTAACGATTACGTCTATGTGGAGGATGCGTCAGGAACGGTTGTGGCAAGAGGTGAGTCAGCGGAGCTGGCAGCCGGAGCGACAGAGACCGGGGCGGATGGTAATACATACAGTGTTTCCGGTGTGAAGTGGACGTTCACGGACGGAAAGATCGATTCCAGCGGAGCGTTTGTTGCCGATACACTGACTGGTGGCGGAATAAAGTACAGCAGTTTCTCTCTGACTCAGAAGCAGACGCTGGAGGATTATACATCGCTGGGAACAGTCGTGACCAGTGATCAGGGAATCACCGGTTATCGTTTCAACGTGGAGGATATCAGATCCGCGTTAAATCTGGAGAAGGGCGATGCTCCTGACAAATATCCGGAGAATGCGGTCATCTATTACTGGCCCACCTATACGTCCGGCGATATTACGCTGACGGACGCGACCGGGACAAAGAAATTTAACAGCATGGTTGCTTTGGAGGATGGAAAGACAGCATTGAATTTGCCTGCCAAGTATGCGGGTGTGGAGGAACTGTTAAAGGATTACTCCTACACGACGATTGTCGGATCGGATCTGGCAAACGCAACCTCTTCTACCGGATCAGTTTTCACGGAAGACATTCCCAGTGACGCTGAGGTGCGCTACAATATGTTCGGCGGCAATTATCATATTGTAACGCCCGCGAAAGATGGCTTTACCTTGCAGTTTAATACCGTTGACGACGGAACGCTGACGAGTGTCGGTGGCGGTAATAATCTCTCACAGACATTGAATTTGTCAAAGCTCTCGGCGGCCGGCTATGACGGCTTTAAGGATGTGACGATCGACTTCTCCTCACTGCTCAATTACAATAACGGCGGTTCCACCACGGCAGCAATGAGCGGCGGAGATGCAGACACGATCGGAAAAGGTAAAAAGCTCGGTGCCATGACCGGAATGAGTGTGGATCAGAGTGGAAAGATCTATGCGTCTTACAGCAATGGAAACACAGTTCTTCTTGGTCAGATTTCAGTTGCCCAGTTTGCCAATGCCTCTGGTCTGGAGGCTACCGGTGATAACTGTTACCGCGCAACATTAAACTCCGGCGACTTCGATGGTATTGGTGTGGAAATCGACGCGGACGGCAGCTCTATCAGCGCCGGCGAGCTGGAAATGTCCAATGTTGATCTGGCAGGAGAATTTACTTCCATGATTACAACGCAGCGTGGTTTTCAGGCAAATTCCCGTGTCATTACGACTTCGGATTCCATGCTGGAGGAACTGATCAATCTGAAGAGATAATAAATGAACTTAAAATATATCTTGGGGAATGGGTTTACATCGTTCCCCAAGATGTGGTATAATCGGTGTAATTAGGGAAATTTCGACTTGATTATTGCCGATTTTTCCATGTCTGCGATATATTGAGCGAATCGCGTGATAATAAAAATGTGGACAAATTATGACAAATCAATTACTATAGAAATTAGATTAGGAATTTGACGATTGGGGCAGGTGAGTAGATTTTGGATTTAGCGTCTTTGATAGGAATGCTTCTTGGCGTGGCAATGGTGGTGTTCGGTATTGTTACCGGTGATGGCGGTTTTTCACTGCTACCGAACTTTGTCGATCCGCCATCCATTCTTATTACGATCGGAGGATCACTGGCAGGTGTTATCGCCTGTAATAAGCTGTCGTTTATGGGGACCGGTTTTAAGGGGATCGCGCTCAGTATGAAGGAGCCGGGGTATGATCCGGCGGCAATGATCACAAATATTATCAATCTGTCGAATGTGGCGAGAAAAGAAGGCTTGCTGGCATTGGAGGAAGCTGCGTCTGATATTGAGGATGCCTTTTTGAAAAAGGGTATCATGCTTGTCGTGGATGGAACAGACCCGGAGCTTGTGCGAGGAATTTTAGAGACGGATCTCTCATGCACGGAGGATCGTCATAAGCAGGTGATCAGTTTTTGGGAAAAATGGGCAGAGCTTGGTCCGGCATGGGGAATGATCGGTACGCTGATCGGACTTGTAAACATGCTGAAGAAGTTGGATGATCCGACTACCATCGGACCGAATATGGCGGTTGCGCTGTTGACGACGCTGTATGGTTCACTGATCGCGAACTGGCTGTGTAATCCGACTTCCAGTAAGCTGAAGCTGAACAATGCAAATGAGATGATCATCAAACAGATCATCGTGGAAGGACTGCTGTCCATACAGGCAGGAGAGAATCCCCATGTGATAGAGGAAAAACTAAAGACCTTTATCACACCGAAGGAGCGTATGTTGCTTGGTACGGAAGGCGGAGGTGAAGAGTAGTGGCAAGGCAAAAAAAAGAAGATCCGCCTGCTGGTTCACCTGCATGGATGGCGACGTTCTCGGATCTGATGAATTTGCTGCTCTGCTTCTTTGTGCTTCTGTTTTCTATGTCGACCGTAGATGCAGAAAAATTTCAAGTGGTGATTGCTTCATTGCAGTCTCGCTTTAGTGTCCTGCAGGGTGGAGCTTCATCCATCGGCGAAGGTGAGATGGTTGGCGCGGGAATTAATCAGTTGCAATATTATGATACATTTTACAATCCGGACGCCAATAGTCAGGGAAAAGGTGAGTTTGAGGAGAGCGGCCAGCAGATGAGTGCGGATGACAGTGTCATTGAAAAGGGTGATCCCGGTCAGAATACCGGTCAGACCGGGAAAAATCCGGGAAGTGACGGGCAGATACAGGATCAGCAAAATGAACAGAATGCTGCCAAAAAGGAATTGTCTGAAGAGGAACTGCAGGAGCAGTATGAGCAGAAAGGCCTGGAAGAGTCCGAGAAAATTGCTGAGAAGGTCAATGATAAGACTGCGAAATACGGTATCCAGGATCAGGTTGAAGTTACTTTCAATGCCCAGTATGTGATGATCACATTAAACGGATCGGTATTGTTTGATTCCGGTTCGGAAGTGATCAAACAGGAGGCACTGCCACTGGTTGACAAAGTAGGTCGAATCCTGAATCACTATACAAACAATATTATTGAGGTAGAGGGGCATACGGATAATGTGCCTATCCATAACGGTCGGTTTGAGGATAATAATGTACTGTCCATGTACCGTGCTCTGGCAGTGGCAGATTATCTGCGTGAGACGACAACCTTAGACCCGGCTCACATCAAGTCATCCGGGCGCGGCGATTATGTTCCGATCGCGGACAATACAACAGCTGAGGGACGCGCGCTGAACCGTCGTGTGGTGATTAAAATCTACAATTCCTACAACTCGGACATAGAGTAGATGCCGGGTAGATAAAGATGAAGAAAGAAAGGTAGCAAAGCCATGAAAAAAAATCTGATGTCAGTGCTGATTCTGGCACTGCTCGTTGTGAATCTGGTATTAACAGCGATTACGATGATCAGTATTGTACCCTCTGCAAAGAAGAGCAATGAGTTGATCACCGAGATCTGCACGGCACTTGATCTGGAACTTGCTAGCGGAAGAAATGCCAATCTTTCCAGTGTTCCGATTGAGAATCTGGTTCCCTATACACTGGAGGGTTCAGTGACTGTCAACCTGAGAAACAGTGAGGATGGACAGGAGCATTATGCGATTGTTTCAGTTGTGCTTTCACTGGACAATTCCAATGAGGATTATGAGAAGCTGGGAAAGAATGGAATCGAGGCGAAGGTCTATGATTCCAATATCAAAAATATTGTGAATGATGTTGTTCATACCTACACAAAGGAGGAGATCAAGGCTGAGCCGGAGCGCGCAGAGAAAGAGATTCTGGAAAAGCTGCAGGGATTTTTCGATTCCAATGTGGTTGTGGATGTTGGCTTCGTCCAGGTGACCAGCGAATAGCTTTGGCAGGCAGCATGGTATCGCAAGAATAGGAATGTACCAAAGGTGGTGAGGATGAATGGGTGACGTACTGTCACAGGGCGAAATAGACTCGTTGCTGCAACAGCTGAGCAGCGGTGAAATTGATGCAGAAGAAATCAAAGACAGCAGTGACAAGCAGGTCAAAAATTATGATTTTGCGCGCCCGTCCAAATTCTCTAAGGAGCATCTTCGTACTCTGGAGATTATCTTTGAACATTACGGAAGACTACTATCGACAAATTTGCCGGTATATCTGAGAAAAAACATACAGGTAGAGGTTATGAACTCTGAGGCGGTTACGTACTCGGAGTTCTCTAACGCCCTTTCAAATCCGGTTTTGCTCGGAGTGATCGAATTTGCTCCACTGCACGGAGATATCTTGATGGAACTCGCGTCTTCACTGGGCTATGCGATCGTGGACCGTATGCTTGGCGGCGTGGGACTTCCGCTGGAAAAGACGAGAGATTTTTCGGAAATTGAGCTGCTCATTATTGAGCGTATTATGAATGTATGTGTCAATCTGTTGCGGGAACCATGGGAAAACGTGACAGAGATACAGCCGAGATTGCAGCGGATTGAAACAAATTCGCAGTTTGCCCAGATCATTTCACCCGGTGAGATGATTGCAATTGTCACAATCAATCTAAAGATCGGTGATGCGGAGGGACTGATGAATATCTGTCTTCCCTTTATCACGCTGGAGCCGGTCATGGATAAGTTAAATACAAAGTTCTGGTACTCGAATATGCAGGTCAAGGATGAGGATACCTATCAGGATGTGATTGAGGATCTGATTGAACACGCGCCGGTGTCTGTCAAGGCAGTTTTGGGAAAGAGCCAGATCTCTGTTTCAGATTTTGTGAACCTGATGCCTGGTGATATTATCCGGGTGGATACAGATGTGGATCAGGAACTGGATGTATATGTTGGAAGTATGAGAAAATTCACCGCATTGCCGGGATCGTCCGGTCACAATTATGCAGTGCGTGTGACATCAGTGATCAGAGAGGAAGAATAAGCAGATGGATGGAGTATTATCACAGGAAGAAATCAATGCGCTGTTGAATAATCCAGATGGGATGAGTGGTGCAGGCGCTGCGACATCCGGAAATGATTCTGACCCGGGCGAAGAAATCCTGACTCCGGAGGAGAAGGATGCGATTGGAGAAATTGCGAATATCAGCATGGGTACTGCAGCTACAACGCTGTTTTCGCTGGTCAACCGCAGAGTGGAGATTTCTACGCCGGTCGTTTCTATTGCAACATGGGATGATGTTGTAAAAAATTATGAGCGTCCCTGTGTATTTATCCGGATCGCGTACACGGTCGGGCTGGATGGCAACAATATTTTGGTGCTAAAAGAAAATGATGTGAAGATTATCACCGATCTGATGATGGGTGGTGATGGAACAAATACAGAGGGTGAGCTGGGCGAACTCCATTTGAGCGCAATCAGTGAGGCAATGAACCAGATGATGGGAAGTTCAGCTACTTCATTGTCTTCCATGCTCAGCAAAACGATAGATATTTCACCGCCTGTTGCGGATTTGATCGATTTACAGGAGAGCGTGGATGAAGGCTCGATCGATGAATTTCTGGCAGGCAAATTTGTCAAGATTTCCTTTAAAATGGAAATCGGCGATCTGGTGGACAGCGAGATCATGCAGCTTTATCCTGTGTCATTTGCACGAGGTATGTGTCAGGCAATTGCGAAAAATATGGAGATGGATGCGCAGGAGGCACAGATTGGTATTGCAGATACAGCAAAAAAAGAACCGGAAGCAGCTCCTTCACCTGCCACTCAGCAGGCACAGCCGCAGATGGATATGGGCATGAATCCGCAGATGATGAATCCGCAGATGATGAATCCGCAGATGATGAATCCACAGATGATGAACCCGATGATGTATCAGCAGCCGGTAAATGTACAGCCTGCGCAGTTCACACCGTTTTCAGGCGAATTTGCGGCACAGTTTGCAAAGGAAAATATTGACCTGATCATGGATGTGCCGCTGGAGGTAACCGTTGAGCTTGGCAGGACGACAAAGTCTATTTCTGAAATTCTTGATTTTGCGCCCGGTACCATTATCGAGCTGAACCGTATTGCCGGTGAGCCGATCGACATACTTGTAAATGGAAAATATGTAGCAAAGGGCGAGGTAGTTGTCATTGAGGAGAGCTTCGGTGTCCGCATTACAGAGATTGTGAAGTAGGGCTTATGATTTTATCAGTTTCGAGTAGTTTTATGAATAGTGTGATTGATCTGATTACGGTGCTGGTCATTTTTGTATTCGTGCTGGCTCTTACCTATTATGTGACGCGTTGGATTGCAGGGTATCAGAGGACAAAGACTGCACAGGGGAATCTTTCCGTGTTAGAAGGAATCCGTGTTTCAAACAGCCAGTCAATACAGATAGTCCGGGCCGGAACAGATAAATATCTGGTGGTCGGCGTCAGTAAGGATCAAATGACGCTGCTTGCCACATTGACAGCGGATGAGTTGCGTGCAACCACTTTGCCGATGAAACAGACATCAAGACCGGGAGAGCGTTTTTCGGATATTCTGGAGGAATTCAAAAAGAAGCATGCGAAGTAGGGCAAAAAAGATTTATTGTAGTGTTTCATTTATAGTGGCAGTGCTTGTATTTACAGCGGTGCTGACCATCGGGCTGACCGGTCAGACTGCGTATGCGGCTCCAACTGATATGCCGGATAATTCGGGCAGTCTGTCCGTTACGCAGGATCAGGATCCCGGCGATATCCGTTCGGATGATGTGAACGGACTTTCTATTATCTATAACAATGAAAACGGAACGATGTCTGCTACAGTACGGATCGTACTGATTCTTACGATCATCTCGCTGGCACCTTCGATTCTGATCATGATGACATCCTTTACGAGGATTATCGTTGTGCTGCATTTTCTTCGGGCTGCACTGGGAACACAGACGACGCCTCCCAATCAGGTACTCGTCGGACTGGCGTTGTTTTTAACACTTATGATTATGTCGCCGGTATTTTCTGAAATCAATGAGAATGCCATCAAGCCGTTGGATGAAGGTACGATCACACAGGAGGAAGCGATTGAGGCTGCAATGGATCCGATCCGGAATTTCATGTATCAGGAAACGGAGCGTAAGGATGTGGATCTCTTCTGTGATATCGCAGGCGTGACCTATGAGACAAACGATGATATTCCGACAAGTGTTCTGATTCCGAGTTTTATTATAAGTGAACTGCGCACGGCATTTATCATCGGATTTTTTATTTATATACCGTTTATTGTGATCGATATGGTGGTAGCCTCCATACTCATGTCCATGGGAATGATGATGCTTCCGCCTACGACGATTTCCATGCCATTTAAGATTTTGCTCTTTATATTGGCAGACGGATGGGAGCTTGTGATCGGAAATCTGGTCAAGACCTTTTACTGACAACTGTTTTTACTGAAAGGTAGGGTGATGTGAAATGCTTTCAGAGGGCGTGATTTTAGATGTCGCAAGAGAGGCTTTCATGACGATTATTATCACTTCGGCGCCGCCGCTTCTGGTATCATTGGTCATCGGTCTGATCGTCAGTATTTTTCAGACAGTTACTTCCATTCAGGAGCAGACGCTGACCTTTGTGCCGAAGATTGTTGCGGTTTTTTTGACACTCATGCTTTTAGGGGGATGGATGTTGGACAAGATGGCGGATTTCATGACAAAGCTTTGGAATAATTTCAGTTTGTATATCGGATGATAAATTATACTTTTTCACTGCTTACATTTGAATATTATCTGTTAGTACTGGTGCGCATCGCCAGCTTTGTCGCGGTGGCACCTTTTTTTGGATTTAACAGCGTGCCTACGAGACTGAAGGTTGGTTTTTCGGCGGTGTTAGCGATACTTGTCGCGCAGGTGATGCCCGGTGAGCTTGTCTATGAGGGCATGCTGGAATATGGTATCATTGCAGTAAAGGAAGCACTTACCGGACTTTTGCTCGGCATGGTTGCAAACGCCTGTACATACATTATCGGTTTTGCCGGTCATATGATTGACATGGAGGTCGGTTTGTCGATGGCGCAGGAATACAATCCACTCACCCGTACGCAGGAAAGTATTAGCGGAAATATGTATTATTACTCGATCATGCTTCTGCTTTTGATTTCTGATCTGTACCACTATATTATCAAAGCGGTGGCGGATTCTTTTACATTGATACCGGTCAACGCCCAGATCTTTCAATGGGAGTATCTGGCAAATAGTATGGTAAGGCTTGTTACAGATATGCTGATTATCGGTTTTCGTATTATGCTGCCCGTGTTTGCATGTTGTATGATCATGAACTGTATTCTTGGTATTATGGCAAAGGTGGCCCCGCAGATGAACATGTTTGCGGTCGGCATTCAGATTAAAATATTGTTCGGTTATGCGATTCTCGTTGTGACGGTAATCCTGCTGCCACGGGCGGCAGCGCTGATCGGCGATGAAGTAAGACTGATGCTGCGAATGGTTGTAAAGGGGATATATGGAGCTGGCTGATCACAAAATGTTATTGATCTACGATCTGCAGTTTTTTGCAAAGGATGGTCCCGGTGGAGAAAAGACCGAACCGGCGACATCAAAAAAATTAAGTGATGCTCGCAGTGAGGGGCAGGTCTGCAAGAGCAGGGAACTCGATCAGGCGGCAACGCTTGTGGTGCTTTTTTTGATGTTAAAGGTGATTGTTTCCTTTATGGGAAGCAATTTTTTGCAGATCTTTCACGATATTTATAATAAAATTCCGGAGACCGTGTCTGCGCGGGAGCTGAATGCAGTAGTGATTATGTCGTATCTGCATCATGCCGTGATGACATCGTTAAAGCTGGCAGGACCTTTTTTTGCGGCAGGAGTGGTGGTGGCATTCCTGATTAATATTGTGCAGGTCAAATGGAAGGTCAGTACAAAACCATTAAAGCCAAAGCCGGATAAGTTTAATCCAATCAACGGGTTTAAGCGGATGTTTTCCAAAGATTCGCTTTTTGAACTGGTCAAGTCCATTGCCAAGATCGCTTTGATTTCAATCATTGCTTATACAGCGTTGAAATCACATATGGAAGAGATTTTTCTGCTTTACAATATTACATTGCAGCAGGCAATTGCCGAGATCGGGACGCTGGTCATTGACGTGGGATTTCGGATTTCCATCATCTATTGTATCATCGGTGCGGTGGATTATATTTATCAGAAGCACAAGTTTAATGAAGATATGAAGATGACGAAGCAGGAAGTTAAAGACGAGATGAAAAACTCGGAAGGAGATCCGCAGATCAAAGGCAAGCAGCGCCAGCGTATGCAGGAGGCATCCCGCAGGCGTATGATGCAGGATGTGCCTAAGGCGGATGTCGTCATTACAAACCCGACGCATTATGCGGTGGCGCTGAAGTATGAAGCAGGCACCGGTACGGCGCCAGTCCTTGTGGCAAAGGGCGCGGATCTGATTGCGCAGCGCATCAAGGAGATTGCCCGTGAAAATCACGTGGAAATTGTGGAAAACAAACCGTTGGCACGTATGATTTACACGAATGTGGAGATTGGGAATGAGATTCCGCCGGAACTGTATCAGGCAGTAGCCGAGATACTGGCAGCGGTATACCGTACACAAAACCGGATGTAGAAGATGTAGATTTCAAATGGATTTTTGCATCTTTATGATCGCAAGGCGATCAGAAAGGAGGGAGAACGAATGATAAAGCGTGGCGCTGATGTCGGCGTAGCATTGTATCTGATGGCAGCGATTATTTTCTTTATCGTGCCGATTCCTTCTTTTTTGCTTGATGTGTTACTTGTTTTCAATATATCGGTGGCACTGGTAATCCTGTTTAACTGTCTGTTTGTACAGGAAGTGCTGGACATGTCGTTTTTCCCGACTCTGTTGTTATTTACGACCATTTTTCGTATTTCCCTGAATGTGTCATCCACAAGACTGATCCTGAATACCGGTGATCCCGGAAACGTTGTCCGGACATTCGGACAGTTTGTCGGCGGAAACGACATGGTCATCGGCACGATTATTTTCATCATTTTGCTGATTGTACAGTTTGTTGTTATCAATAAAGGTTCCGAGCGTGTATCTGAGGTAACTGCAAGATTTACATTGGACGCAATGCCCGGTAAACAGATGGCCATTGACGCGGATCTGAACACGGGAGCGATTACCGATGAGGAAGCGAAAAAGCGCCGCGAGAAGATTCAGATGGAAAGCAGCTTCTTCGGAGCTATGGATGGTGCGACAAAGTATGTCAAGGGAGATGCGACTGCCGGTCTGATCATCACCTTTGTCAATCTGATCGGTGGTACGGTCATGGGTATGACCAGACAGGGACTTGCTTTTCAGGACGCGCTGATGCAGTATGGTATACTGACAATCGGTGATGGTCTCAGTTCGCAGATTCCTTCACTGGCAATTTCCATGGCGACCGGTATTCTCGTAACGAAAGCATCTAAGGAAGCGGATTTCGGGCAGGTGCTTATCAGTCAGCTCTTTGGTATTCCCAAGGTATTGATTATGGTTGGAGCGGTTATTTGTTTCCTGGGACTGTTTACGCCCCTGAATCCGGTTCTTTGTGTGGGAATGGGAGCTATTTTTCTTGCCACCGGTCTGAATATGAACAAGAGCATGGCGGTGGAAAAGATAGAGGAAGAAGCCGGAGCGGTGGAGACGGAGGCAGAGGAGATACGAAAGCCGGAAAACGTGGTTTCTTTGCTGTCGGTAGATCCCATTGAGCTGGAATTCGGCTACGGCATCATTCCGCTGGCGGATGTCAATCAGGGCGGGGATCTTCTGGACCGCGTCGTCATGATCCGGCGGCAGATCGCCTTAGAGCTTGGTAC
Organism: Lachnospiraceae bacterium; assembly: GCA_022771765.1. Classification (GTDB taxonomy): domain Bacteria; phylum Bacillota; class Clostridia; order Lachnospirales; family Lachnospiraceae; genus W0P33-017. The sequence goes on from JALELN010000042.1 coordinate 16,941, forward strand.
AGTCGTGCCGATTATTCGTCTGCGAGACAATATACAGCTGAATCCGAATCAGTATATTATTAAGATCAAGGGAATTCAGGTCACAGAGGGAGAGATTCTGTTTGACCATTACATGGCGATGAACCCCGGATATGTAGAGGAGGAGATCACAGGTATTCCGACGTTTGAACCGTCTTTCCATCTGCCGGCGATCTGGATCACAGAGAGTCAGCGTGAGCGCGCGGAGAGTCTCGGCTACACGGTTGTTGATCCGCCCTCCATTATTGCAACCCATTTGACAGAGGTGATTCGCAATCACATTGCGGAACTGCTCACAAGGCAGGATGTACAGAATCTGATTGACAATGTGAAAGAGAATAATCCGGTGCTTGTGGATGAGCTTGTGCCGAAACTGCTCGGTATCGGTGAGATTCAGAAGGTGCTGCAGAATCTTCTGGCGGAAGGAATCTCCATCCGTGATCTGATCACGATTTTTGAGACGCTGGCAGATCACGCGACCACCACGAGAGACACCGATGTGCTCACGGAGTATGTGCGCCAGAGCTTAAAGCGCGCGATTTCCAATAAATATTTTCCGGCGAATGAGGAGACAAGTGTTGTGACACTGGATCCGAAGATTGAACAGGAGATCATGGGCGCTGTCAAGCAGACGGAGCAGGGCGCGTACCTGACACTGGATCCGGAGCGCACTCGCGCCATTATCGAGGCGACGGAGGCAGAGGTGAGCAAGCTGGAAAATCTTGGAAAGAGCGCAATAGTGGTGACTTCGCCGATTGTTCGTATGTATTATAAAAAATTGACGGAAGAATACTTGAAGGATTTGATCGTTGTGTCATATAATGAGATCGAATCGGATGTTGAATTACAATCTGTTGGGATGGTGAGCGCGTAATGACCATTAATAAGTTTCAGGGAAAAACAGAAGAAGAAGCATTGGAAAAGGCAAAAAGTGAAATGGGTCAGGGGCTCGTCATCATGAATGTCAGAGTTGTAAAGCCAAAGGGTTTATTTGGTTTTTTAAAGACACCTTACTATGAGGTAACGGCAGCCATGGAGGATAAGGAACAGACTGTCATGGCAACGCCTGCGTCCGGAACACACAGAAGCATCAATCTTGCTGCGGATGAGCAGATCGATCTTCCGAAGCCGGAGGCAATCCAGCCGGAAGCAGTGCGAAAGGTTGTGCCTCCGGTTGAACCGATTTCAGAAGCTGCACGGGCAGTAGGTGATATTCTGAGTGCGCATGAAGCGCGTAAGCAGCCGGAATCTGCAAAAACAGTTGCAATTTCAGATACGGATATGATCGAGGAGCGGCTGGAAAATCTGCAGCAGTTTCTGGAGAAAAAGCTGACAGATGACGCTTCCTCAAATGGTACTCCAAACGGAACGGACGCAGTCAGTCCGAAAGACGAAGCGAATGAAGAGAGTGTGCGGATTTTCCGTATGCTCTATCGTACACTGTTGGACAACGAGGTGGATGAGGTTTATATTAATCAGCTTTTAGATGATGTGATGAAAGTAGCCCGCAAGGGTTCCAGCATGGATTTTATTCTGTCTCACGTATACCAGAAGATGATTCTTAAATTCGGTAATCCTCATGTGATCACCGTCAAGGGGAAGGACCCTCAGATCGCGTTTTTTATCGGCCCGACAGGAGTGGGAAAAACAACAACCATCGCGAAAATCGCATCGAAGTTTAAGGTGGAGCAGGGAAAAAAAGTCGCCTTTCTTACGGCAGATACCTATCGTATTTCTGCGACAGAGCAGCTTCGTACATACGCCAATATTCTGGATGCGCCGCTGACGGTCATCTATGCGCCGGAAGAGCTTCCGGCTGCGGTGGATAAGCTGTCGGATTATGATCTGATTTTTGTGGATACCGCCGGCTTTTCGCATAAAAATGAGATGCAGCGGGAGGATACCAAAAAGTTGTTTCAGATGCTTGGCACGCAGTATCAGACCATCGTTTATCTGGTGCTGTCCTCAACTACGAAATACCGTGATCTCAAAGAAATATGCGATATGTATCGCAGCATATCCGATTATTCGCTTATCTTTACCAAGCTGGATGAGACCAGTGCATACGGAAATCTGCTGAATATCAAGCTGTATGCGGATGCAGATATCTCCTACACGACAAATGGGCAGAATGTGCCCGATGACATTGCAGTGTTCCAGTCGCAGGAGATTGTAAAGAAGTTGTTAGGAGGAGAATGATATGGATCAGGCAACAGGGCTGCGAAATGTCGTGAAAATGCAGCATGCCGGCCAGACGCCGCAGGCGCGTGTGCTGACCATCACCAGCGGAAAGGGTGGAGTTGGAAAATCAAATACGGCAGTCAATCTGGCGGTACAACTGAACAGGCTTGGAAAACGTGTGATTATTTTTGACGCTGATTTTGGATTGGCGAATGTGGAGGTCATGTTTGGAGTTACTCCACAATATAATTTCAGTGATGTGCTTTACAAAGGAATGGCGATGCATGATATCATTACCAAGGGACCTATGAACATCGGATTTATTTCCGGCGGTTCCGGAGTAGTCGGGCTGAATAATCTTACTGGAGACCAGATCCACAGTGTTGTACAGAGACTTTCGGAGTTGGATTCGATGGCGGATATTATTTTAATTGATACCGGCGCGGGGATTTCTGACAGTGTCATGGAGTTTGTCGTTGCAAGTCCGGAGGTTCTTCTGATCACGACACCGGAACCCAGCTCACTTACGGATTCATACTCGTTGATCAAGACCTTGTACCGGAATATGGATTTTAACTACAAAGAGACAGTCATCAACGTCATTGCAAATCGTGTGAACTCTGCAACGGACGGGCAGGCCGTATACGATAAGCTCAGTTCAGTGGTCTCGCAGTTTCTGAACTGGAATGTTAATTACCTTGGCCTCGTCCCACGGGATGTGAACATTGAGCGGGCAGTGCGCCAGCAGCAGGTGGTGTCGCTGTATGATCCGCAGGCACCAAGTGCTCAGGCGTTTGCGAAGATCGCGGAGAGTCTCGTGAGCGGTGAGAATCGTCATTACGAGATGAAAGGCGGTTTCTCGCGCGTGATATCCAGATTTTTGAACCGGAAATAAAACGATATAAAAGGATGTTTTGGAATGGTGACAGATTTATTGCAAATAGGGAACAAGATAGATATATGCGCACTTGACAAATCAGAGCTGAAGCGCATGGAGAACGGGAAGGTTCCGATTCTTGCCAGCCATTTGGAATCCGTGGAGGACAACGGAGAGCTGGTCATCCAGATGCCTGTGTACAAGGGGAAAATCATATTACTCTCGCTTGGTTCCCGCTATGAGATGATGTTTTATACGCGAAAGGGCTTATATCGGGGCGTTTGTCAGGTGACAGACCGCTATAAGGAGGATAACCTTTTTATGGTAAAGGTTGTGCTCAAATCCGGGTTGAATAAATTTCAGCGCAGGGAGTATTTCCGTCTGGAATGTATTCTGGGAATGCAGGCATATGAGTTGGAAAGAGAGGAAGCTCTGAAACTGGATGCCTCACATCTGGCCGAGCGAGTAAAAGATCCGGAAGTGATCATGACGGAGTCCAAGGCCGTGATCGTGGACATCAGCGGCGGTGGTATTCGTTTTATCACAGAGCGTAAGCATGAGGAGGGGGATTGTCTGGCTGTCCGGACAGCGCTTCAGAATGAAAATATTAATCAGGAGCTTTTGGTAGTAGTATCCATTGTATCCTGCAGGCAGGCCGCGCCGAATATGGAGCGCTATGAGACGCGTGCAGAGTTCATGCATCTCGGATCAAAGCTGAGGGAGACAATTATCAAATATATTTTTGATGAGGATCGCAAAATTCGCAAAAAGGATATGGGCGTATAGAATGAAAAAAAATATTTTGGTTGTAGATGACTCTGCACTCATGAGACGCGTTGTCTGTGATATAATAAACACAGACAATAGATTCCAGGCGATCGATACATGCTGTGACGGTCTGCAGGCATATGAAAAACTAAAGGCAAAGCATTATGATGCAGTGCTTCTGGATGTGTATATGCCCCGGATGGGTGGTTTACAGTTACTGGAACGCTTACAATCGGAAAAAATAGATGCAACGGTCGTTGTTGTGAGTACACTTACGACAGAGGGAGCAAGTGTCACATTACGCGCCATGGAGCTCGGCGCGGTAGATTTTGTGACGAAGCCGGAAAACATCATAGAGGCCAAAGGGCAGGAGTTTCATGATCACGTCATAGAAATGCTGGAGGCCGTGCTGCATACGGATGCGTTACAGACACGTACGAGACCTGCTGGCACGCAGGAGAGCGTGCGGACGGCATCGTCTGTGATGATGGCGCCTAAGCCCTCCGGCACTCCGCGCAGGCATCTGACATCTGCCCGGAGGGGGAACAACCGGCTGGTTGCTCTCGCCTGTTCCACCGGAGGCCCGAAGGCGTTACATACAGTGATACCTGCACTTGATCCGGAAATGGATGCGCCATTGGTGCTTGTACAGCATATGCCGGTAGGCTTTACTAAGTCTTTGGCAGAGCGTTTGAACGAACTGAGCAGGGTTCGGGTGAAAGAGGCCGAGGAAGGCGAAACGCTGGAAAAGGGTGTAGTCTATATTGCACCGGGAGGACGGCATCTGGAGATTATTTGTGCAGCCAACGCAACTCATAAGGTGCATCTGAGTGACGCACCTGCGATCGGCGGTCTCAAGCCGTGCGCAAATATTATGTATGAGTCGCTGAAAGACAGCAGATATGATGAGATTACCTGTGTGGTACTCACCGGCATGGGTGCAGATGGTACAGCCGGCATAGAAGCGCTTGACAAGTGCAAGCCAATTCATGTGATTGCACAGGATGCCCAGACCTGTGTGGTTTACGGAATGCCACGCGCAATTGCGGAAGCAGGTCTGGCAGATGAAGTCGTTCCATTAGAATCGATTGCAAACACGATCATTAAGAATGTGGGGGTAAAATGAAATGGATGTAAGTCAGTATCTTGAGATTTTTATCGATGAGACCAGTGAACATATCCAGAGTCTGAGTGATAATATTATGGCTTTGGAGAATGAGCCGGACAATAAGGATGTTGTCAATGAGATCTTCCGCGCTGCACACTCTTTAAAGGGAATGGCAGGAACCATGGGCTTTAAGCGTATGCAGCATATGACACATGACATGGAAAATGTGTTTCAGGAAGTTCGTAACGACACGATCAAGGTTGACAGCGACATGATTGATCTGCTGTTCCAGTGTCTGGATGCGATCGAGGGATATCTTGCGATCATTAAAGAGACATCTGATGAGGGAACCAATGACAACGAGGCTATCATTCAGAAACTGAACGGATTTCTGAAGAGCGCCGAGGATGCAACTGCCGCAAAGGAGGCAGCACCTGTGGAGGAGCCGGCTGTTGCTGAAAGTGATTCAGAGGTGGGAGAAAAGAAATTCCTGAGTCTGGATCTGGAGGAAAAAGATAAAAAGAAATTACGGGAAGCATTCGACGGTGGTCAGAAAGTATACGGCATGACTGTTTATATCCGCAAGGACTGTCTGTTAAAGGCTGCACGCGCATTTCTCGTATTTAAGGCAGTGGAAGAATTTGCAGAAATTATCGTTTATGTGCCCAGTTCACAGGATATAGAGGACGAGAAATTCGAAAATGATTTCAGTATCTTTTTCACAACAGAGGAAGATTTGGACAAAGTTGTGACAGCGGCAAAAAATGTGTCTGAGATTGAGGATGTGACTGCGGATGCGGTGAGTGAGTCGCTGTTGGTGGACAAGACTGCGGAAACATCCGCTCCGGCAGCAACTGTTGTGGAGGAAGCACCTGTTACAGCACCTGCAGCAGCTCCCGCAAAGCCCGCACCAAGCAGCAGTGCTCAGGCAGCGCCCAAAAAGCAGGCAGGAAAGCCGGTGACAAGCCGTACTGTCCGCGTGGATATTGAAAAGCTGGATGCGCTCATGAATCAGGTCAGTGAGCTGATCATTGCGAAGAATTCACTGGTTTCCCTGAGTGCGAATAACGGAGCCGGCATGCAGAATCAGTCTTATCAGGAGCAGATAGAGTATCTGGAGCGTATTACCACCGGATTGCATGAATCTGTCATGAAAGTACGAATGGTTCCTATCGAGAGTGTTGTAAATAAATTCCCTCGTATGATTCGTGATTTGTCCAGAAATCTGAATAAAAAGATGGATTTGATCATGACCGGTGAAGAGACAGAACTGGATCGTACCGTTGTTGACCAGATCGGTGATCCGTTACAGCATTTACTGCGAAATTCAGCAGATCATGGCCTTGAGAGTGCTGAGCTTCGTAAGGAGCGCGGTAAGCCGGAGACCGGAACCATCACATTGAAGGCATTTCAGGAAGGAAATAATGTCATCATTGAGGTTGGAGATGATGGTAACGGTATTGACACGGAGGCTGTTAAGACAAAGGCGATTGAGCGTGGACTTGTGACACCGGAACAGGCAGAAAATCTGTCACAGAAGGAGATTATTGATTTCCTGTTCATGCCGAGTTTTTCCATGGCAAAGAAGATTACGGATATTTCCGGTCGTGGCGTAGGTCTTGATGTGGTAAAATCCAATATTGAAGCACTTGGCGGAGATGTAGAGGTGAAGAGTGTTTATGGCGAGGGTTCTACCTTTACGGTGCGTCTGCCGCTGACACTTGCGATTATACAGGCATTGATGGTTATTATCGGAGACGAGAAGTATGCGATCTCACTCGGTTCGATCGTAAGTATCGAGGACATTCCTATCACGGATATTAAGTATGTAGAGGCAAAGGAAGTCATTAACATGCGCGGAACAGTTATTCCGATTATCCGCCTGAACCAGCTTCTGGATATTGATCCCCCGGAGGAGGAACAGGAGAGCCTGACAATCGTTATTATTTCCAAAGGAGAAAAGCAGGTTGGTCTGGTTGTAGATGATCTGATGGGCCAGCAGGAGATCGTTATCAAGTCGCTTGGAAGTTTCATCGACAATTCTACCAAGATTATCAGCGGTGCTACCATTTTGGGAGATGGCGAGGTCGCTCTGATTCTTGATGTGAATACACTGATGTAAGGGGGAACGTAAAAGATGGCAGCATTTATTGAGTCCAATGATGTGACAGAAGAAAAAAAGCAGTTTATTGCGGTGAAACTCAGCAGTGAGATTTACGGCATTGATATCGGATATGTAGATACGATCGTTCGTATGCAGAAAATTACCCGTGTGCCTAAGGCACAGAGCTATTTTAAGGGTGTCATCAACCTCAGGGGTGAGATCGTTCCGGTCATGAGCATCCGCTTGAAGATGGGGTTTGAGGATGATGTGTTTACAAATTCCAGCCGTATTATCATCCTGAAAATTGAGGATCAGGGAAAGCTTGGCGTAATTGTTGATGAGGTCAAAGAGGTGGTCAATCTTGGATCGGATGAGATTGACAAGCCCAGTCATGATGCCAAGGAGAATAAGCATTCATTTATTAATGGTATTGGTAAAAATGGCGATGATCTAATCTCACTTTTTGATATTAATGCAATGACTGAAGAAAACTAATAATAAAAATGACAATAGATTGTCTGTATGCAGGCAATCTATTGTTGCTTCGCTGAAAGGTAAAATTTCATGGGAAAATTTTCATTTGACAACGTAAACAGTATGTATTTTGATGTGCTTAAGGAGTTGGGTAATATTGGTGCCGGCAATGCGACAACTGCGATTGCCACGATGCTTAATCTGACGATCGATATGAAGGTTCCGAAGGTAGAATTGAAAGCAGTGGAGGATCTTGGCAGTGCAATCTGCCCGGAGGAGGAAACAATCGTAGGTATATTTCTGGAGGTTCAGAATGATATTTCCGGAAGTATGATGTTTTTGCTGAAGCTGGATTCCGCACACTATCTGGTCAACCGCCTGATGGGGGGAATGGGTGGATCGGAAGATACTGCTGCTGAATTCTCTGAAATGGAATTGTCCGCAATGAAAGAGATCGGTAATATCATTGCAGGATCCTATTTATCAGCATTATCAACGATGACAAATCTGGTAATTACCCCGTCGGTTCCATATATTTCTGTAGATATGGCAGCTGCCATTCTCAGCGTACCGGCGATTCAGTTTGGTCAGTTTGGTGACAATGCATTGCTGATTGAGACAGAGTTTGGTGATGATGTCATGATGGAGGGATACTTTATTTTATTGCCGGACGAAGATTCATACGATAAGATTTTGCAGTCACTGGGAATTTCACTCTAAGGGGAAGTCAGGAAGGTACAATGGGAGTTGTAATAAAGGTAGGTATGGCAGATCTGAAGACAGGAAAAAACCCGGACATCTTGACGACGCTTGGTCTTGGTTCCTGTATCGGAATTGCCTTATGGGATCCGGTAACAAAAATTGGTGGATTGGCTCATGTCATGTTACCGGACAGTACAAAGATCAGAAATAATTCTAATATAGCAAAGTTTGCGGATACCGGTATTGCGGAGCTGGTCAGACAAATAGAAGCAATGGGCGTGCCCAAAAAGCGTCTGGTAGCAAAGATTGCGGGCGGAGCCAGAATGTTCGAGGTTTCCGGTTCAACTTCTGTGGGAAACATTGGAGAGAAAAATGCGATTGCCTCCAAACAGAAACTGCAGGAATTGGGAATCCCCATTCTCGCTGAAGATACCGGGCTGAATTATGGACGTACGGTAGAGTTAAATTGCGCAAACGGGGATTATGTGATCAAGGCTGTGGGCAAACCGGTCAAAACGATCTGAAATCATTTTAAAGGAAGACTATGAATTTGTAGTTAGGGAGGGCTTTTATGAAGACAAAGCCGATTCCTGCAATTATTATGCTGACCGCCGGATTCGTGGCATGTATTGTCGGAATCCTTCAGCATTTTAGTTTTGGAACATATGTTAAGATACTGTTTCTGGTTCTCATCGGTTTCTATTTTCTGGGGTGTATCGTAAAGCTTGTTCTGGACAAAGGATTTCGCGTGATGGATGATCCATTGTCGGAATTTGAAGATTTGGAGATTGATGATGATCTCATGGATGATCTTGCAATGACAGAAGAAGAGTATCAGGATGAGTATCAGGATAATTGAGAAGGATTAAGAGACAGGTAACTGTTCCGGACAGTTACGGAAACGGAATATTTGTAGATGAAAGCAGTATCAAAAGAACAGCTCTGGGAGCGTTATCGCAGGATGCAGACGCCGGAGCTGCGGGAGCAGATTATAATCGAATATGCGCCGCTGGTCAAACTGGTTGCAGGACGTCTGAACATGTATCTCGGTTACAATGTGGAATATGAAGATCTGGTCAGCTATGGCATCTTTGGCCTGATTGACGCGATTGACAAATTTGATATGACCAAGGACGTCAAGTTTGAGACATATGCTTCTTTGCGCATTCGAGGCGCCATTCTGGATCAGATCCGGAAGATGGACTGGATTCCGCGAACTGTGCGACAGAAACAGAAGAAGATGGATGAAGCGATCAAGGCAGTCGAGGCACGGACCGGCAGAACAGCCAGCGATGAGGAAATTGCGGCAGAGCTTGGCTTGAGTGAGGACGAACTGCTGGGATGGCAGTCACAGCTCAAGGTGACAAATGTGGTGTCACTCAATGAGTATGTGGAGCAGGGCACGGAGCCGGTGATGGAGACGCGCGGCAATTCACATTTCATCCAGCCGGAGGAAATGGTTGAACAAAACGAGCTGAAAGAAATGCTGGAAAAGGCGATGGAGCAGCTTACAGAAAAGGAATCAAAGGTGATCTTGCTTTATTATTATGAAGAGATGACATTAAAGGAGATCAGTCGTGTTCTGGAGGTCTCTGAGTCTCGCGTATCACAGCTGCACACAAAGGCGCTGTCTAAGATGCAGAAGACGATGGGAAGCTATATGGGTATTTTAACAAAGATTTAGAGGTGGTTTTATGTCTGTACGACCGGTAGATTTTAATGGGATGATGCAAAATCAGCAGAATGTTTCCAATGTCAAGCAGAATGAGGATCAAAGGCCGATACTCCAGCAACAGCAGGCATCACAGACGGTGATAAAGCAGGAGGAAGCATCGGCTAGGCAGGTCGTCAACAAGAACGATCTCAGCAGAGAGGAATATAAGTTTGATGCCAGGGATGGCAGCAAAAATGAATATCAGAATAATCAGAGAAAGAAGAAGGAAAAACAGAAGGAAAAAATGGAAGATGGTCATGTACGCATCAAGGGAATGTCGGGTGGCTTTGACATGACAATCTGATATTCGCAGGTGAAGACAGATGACAGCAATAGAGGTTGCATTATTACTGATAGGGGTTGTATTTATACTCGGAAGCTTTTTTGTAATGGAAAAGTTATCACCCACAGAACTTTCAAGGGTGGCAGAGCTTTCAGAGGAAGAGCTTCGGATTATTATGGACCGGGAACTGGAAACAGCCGGTGCGAAGATTTCAGATATGGCAGATCAGGCAGTAGACCTCTCAATGAACCAGATCCAGCGCAAGATGGAGAAGGATACGAATGAAAAGATCATGGCGATCAGTGAGTATTCGGATACTGTGATGGAAAAGCTTCAAAAGATCAACAATGAGGTGACCTTCCTGTACAGTATGCTCGGTGATAAGCATACAGAGATTAAGGAATGTATGACACAGTTGAATGATCTTGTACTGGAATGTCAGACTGCGCAGGAACAGGCAAGGACAGCATTGCACCAGTATCAGGAACTGCAGATCCAACCGATAGCGGATATTCATTCTGCAGAACTGGATCAGACAGCGGATGAATCAGAGCAGGTGAATCCGGCAGAAGCTTCTGATATTCAGAACGACACGGAGATGGGAAAGTCCTTGGATGAGGATAGCAGCATCCAAATTCGGACAGAGATTCTGGATCGGTATCATTCCGGTGAGGATCTTCGGGATGTAGCCAGAGATTTAGGGCTTGGTTACGGAGAAGTCAAGCTGATCGTAGAACTGTACAAAGGGGAAGAAAATCAGTGAAATTAAAGTATTATCTGCGGGGAATCGGAATTGGCGTGATCATGACGACACTCATTTTGATGATCGCCTTTGCCGTTCATAAGGAACAGCCGCTGACTGATGATGAGATCCGCGAGCGTGCAGCAGAACTCGGGATGGTCATGCCGGACAATTTGCCGGTCAGTGACAAGCTTTCCGATACAGAACCGTCAACACAGCCGGATGATAAACAGGAAGAATCAGACGGAAATCAGATGGAACCGGAGGGTACGCAAAAAAGTGAGGAAAAATCACCGGAAACGGATGGTGCTGGTGAGACAAAAACGGATACTTCAGATAAAGACAAAAAGGAAGATCAAACAGAGCCGAAGGTGATCGAACAGGCTGAGATTTCCATTGTTGGCGGCGAGTATTCGGATGATGTGTGCAAAAAGCTGAAAAAAGCCGGTATTATCAGTGACGCTGATGATTTTAACAAATATCTTGCAAAGGGAGGATACGATAATCTGATCCAGCCCGGAAATTATGTGATCCCTCTGGATGCGGATTATGATACCATCGTAAAACTTATCACAGAAAAAAAGGATAAAAAACGTTGAAAAACGATATGTTTTTATGAAAAAGCGCTTGCATTATGCAGGCGCTTGTGTTATATTTGAAAAGCTTATGATTAACAAACACACAGACGGATCACAGTTCTGGTGCCGAAAGGTGGAGCGGTGGCGGGAGGTCTGTGGAAGAACAAACCAAATGGAGGTAAAAAAATGAGCGTAAT
>JALELN010000047.1 GCA_022771765.1 Lachnospiraceae bacterium
TCATCTCCTCACAGGTGATTCCAATCTCCTCAAATAGTTTTAAGGTCTGGTTCGCCAGTCTTCCCTTGCCAAGGGCAAAGGTCAGATAGCGTTCGCTGTTTGTATTTGCCATTTTATATCCTGTCTCCAATCATTAATCTAAGTTCAGAAACACAGCTGCATTCCTGTATCGGGATGCGCCGGAGGCTATGATACCAGCCAGGTAATGCGGGCAATCTGATTTGCCTGCGCATATGCTTCATAAGCCGCACGCCCCTTCTTCTCATCAAAACGAATCAGCTCAGCCTGTCCTCCCGTGCTGCGTGCTTTGCGTGCCAGAATGACCGCGTCTTCCTGATGAGACGCATTATACACGATCAGCTGTGTGTGATGCGTGATCGGCACCTCGATTTTTTGTCTGGTCATCGCTTCCAACAGCTGGTCGATGACAACGACAAAACCGATTGCCGCCGCATCTTTCCCAAACATCGGAAGCAGTTCGTCATAGCGTCCGCCCTTTACGATCGGCTCTCCGGTTCCAAAGGTGTAACCGTTCAACAAAATACCAGTATAGTACTGATAATCACTCACCATGCCCGGTTCAAAGGATACATAATCGTCGATCCCGTAGATCAAAAGCATCTGCTGTAGCTGCTCCAGACGTTCCAGCGCATTATAAACCATCTCATATGCCTGCGCTGCCTGTTTAAACTGTTCCATCTCCTCGTCGGAGATATACATGCAGCGAAGAATACCAAAGCATTTTCGAAGATTCTGTGGCAGATTGCGGTTGCCGATAAATTCCTCTACTCCATAAAAATTCTTGTTCGAAAGCAGCCCGTGCAGCTCAGCGGTCTCCTCTTCCGAAAAACCTGCAGCCTCCACAAGTCCTTTAAAAATACTTGCGTGACCGACACTGATCTGAAATTCTTTCAAGCCTGCCGCCTGCAGACAATCCACGATCATAGACAAAATCTCCGCGTCGGCATCCACTGTGTTATCGCCCATCAGCTCCGCGCCAAGCTGGGTGCACTCCTTCATCCGTCCCCGCAGGCTGTGATGATTAATAAATGTGCTGCCCTTATAACAGAAACGCAAAGGCATCTCCTCGTCCATATAATATTTTGCCGCTGATCGCGCGATGGACGGTGTAATATCCGGCCGAAGTACAAGGGTGTTGCCCTCACGGTCAAAAAACTTGTACAGATCCCTGGAAGGCGTTGTGCCTACTTCTTTCCCGAAAATGTCAAAAAATTCAAAAGATGGTGTCTCCATCGGATGATAACCGTAACCGGTCAGGACAGAAAACAGCTTCTGCTCCAGATACAGTTTACGCTCACATTCCGCGCCGTAAATATCACGGACACCCTCCGGTGTATGTAAATTCTGCTTCATAATTCCTCCATATGACAACTACATATTATATCCGGCATGCACAATGCTGTAACCTAATGTACTTTACCGCAGTAACGTGATAATTTGGTAGCACGTTGAACCTTTCTGATTATACGTGATTCTCCCGGAAATGTCAACCTCGCGCATCCAAATCAATTTGTAGCGGTTGTAAATACGGCACAAACACCCCGCCCTTTCCCATTGAAAAGAAAAATTCTTCGCTCAGTTCCTCAAAACGAAAGCTTTTTCTTCCACCTTCTTTCATACGGTTCCAAAAGACGAGCAACTGTCGCAGCGTCAGATAGTAAAAAACATCCCGCTTGGTATAGTGAATAAGAAAGAAAGCAACTCCCTGTTGCTCTTCAAACTGTCTCATGAATTCCACCTGATGTTCGTGGATGTTCTGTAGCGGAAAGGTGTCGGTATGACACTCCTTCGCGTCAAAGCAGACCGGAATTCCCTGTACGACGCCGATATAATCCACCGTACTTTTCTGGTCAAAATACGCCAGCGTAATATGTCTTGTCTGTTTATCAATATTGATGGGTGTGATCGGCGTCGGTACTTTCTGAATGAGTGCCAGCGAATTTGCCGCGTATACTTCATTGGTTCGGTTCACGAGCTCTTCCAGTGCAGATCCGCGAAGTCCTCTTGAATTCCATGTCGACATGTCAATTATCCTTTCGCCGGTTCTTTCGGTGTCCGGCTGCGAAGCCAGGAAAGCGCCGATTCAAAGTCACGAGGCAGCTCAGCGACCACCTCACTGCCGTTAGAAAAATGCACCCGGTAAGCATGCAGCAGCTGCCGGTTTACACCTGCCTTGTTCTCAAAAATCCGGTTCTGACGCTCATCACCGTATTTTGGATCCCCGATAACCGGATGACCGAGGGAAGCCAGATGCGCACGGATCTGGTGGGAACGCCCGGTAATCAGATGCACTTCCAGCAAGGTATAATCACCAAAACGCTCCACCGGATCATATTCAGTCTCAATATATTTGCGGTTGGGAGCTCCATTCTGAAAAATAGAAACGGCATTTTCACGCTCATCTTTCAGCAGATATCCCTTTTGTAGTTTTTTCTCCGGAATGTCTCCCTTTACCAGACAGCGGTAATATTTTGCCATAGAACGGCTTTTCAGTTCTGCGGAGAGCTGCTGTAAGCCGTGCAGCGTTTTCCCTGCCAAAAGAAGCCCGGAAGTGTTGCGATCCAGCCGGTTGCAGATGGAAGGCCGGAATGTATGCAGATCCTCTTCCGTTAATGCCTTGGACTCCAGAAGATAGGCGATCATGTGCTCGTTTGCGGAAATATCGGATTCCTTTGCCTTCTGAGAGAGCATTCCTGCCGGTTTGTTCATGACAAGAACATCCTTATCCTCATAAACCACCGAAAATGCCGGCTGGATGGGTACTCGTTTCAGTTGCTCAATGGTGTCTCCGGTACTTCTGGAAAATTTATCAAAGGTCTCATCTGACAGAAAGCAGATCACCTCATCACCAACGGATAAATGCTCTGCGCCGGTGGCTTTCTGCGTGTTCAGCACGATATTCTTTTTGCGGAGCATTTTATAAATAAAACTGCCCGGCGCATCCGGCAGGAGTTTGCGTAAATATTTGTCCAGCCTCTGTCCGGCCTCGTTTTCCCTGATCGTAAATGCTTTCATCGTTTCACTCACCTTATTCAGAGCTGTTAGAAGTAGTCATTAGTTACCTGAACAGTTCCCTCAACGTTTCTTTTTGTGCACGTTTCGAATCGTTTTCTTTTTTGCAGGTTTTGCGGACTTCGCGCGAGGTGATCCCCCGCGTCCACTGTACGCGCCATGCTTTTGGTCACGTTGCAATGTCCTGCCGCCAACGTTTCTCGGACGGATCAGGCACTTCGGTCCGAATCCGATCAGATCCGTCCTGCCGGCACGCTCCAGTGCTTCTTTTACAAGCTCATAATTTTTCGGATTCCGATACTGCATCAGCGCCCTCTGCATCGCTTTTTCATGGGGATTGGTCGCTGTGTAGACCGGTGTCATATCACGGGGGTCAAGGCCCGTGTAATACATACATGTCGAGATGGTGGAGGGTGTGGGATAAAAATCCTGTACCTGCTCCGGCATATAATGAATATCTCTCAGATATTCCGCCAGTTCAATCGCTTCGTCAAGCGTTGCCCCGGGATGCGAAGACATGAGATAAGGCACAAGATACTGTTTTTTTCCAAGTTTCTCGTTCATCCGGTTATACCGGTCCACAAACTCCCGGTAGACCTCCGGTGCCGGTTTTCCAAGCTTATCCAGCACTTTTTTGGAGATGT
This sequence comes from Lachnospiraceae bacterium, assembly GCA_022771765.1. Lineage (GTDB taxonomy): Bacteria > Bacillota > Clostridia > Lachnospirales > Lachnospiraceae > W0P33-017. The sequence goes on from JALELN010000047.1 coordinate 3,678, forward strand.
GCTCCGGAGCGACCTTCAGCTGTCCGCTGACATGATATTCACAGAGCTCCCGCAGAAAATCATCGTTTTTGTCTGCAAGCACGTAATCAAAACGGATGCCCGAACGGATAAAGACCTTTTTTACACCCGGAAGTTCCCGCAGCTTGCGCAAAAGCTGAATATAGTCTTTATGATCCGCTACAAGGTTTTTGCACGGCTTCGGAAACAGACACTGCCTGTTCGGGCAGACCCCCTTTGTCAGCTGCTTTTGACAGGACGGATGCCTGAAATTCGCCGTCGGTCCACCCACATCATGAATATAGCCCTTGAAATCCGGTTCATAGGTCAGCTGTCTTGCTTCCTCAACGATCGACGCATGGCTTCTGGTCTGAATCGTGCGCCCCTGATGAAAGGTCAGCGCACAGAAATTACACCCGCCAAAACAGCCGCGGTTACTGATCAGCGAGAATTTCACCTCACGGATCGCCGGAATACCGCCTGCGGCCTCATACATCGGATGATAGGTGCGCATGTACGGTAATGCGTAGACGCGATCCATCTCCTCCTGCGTCAGGGGCTTTGCCGGCCGGTTCTGCACGACAAACAGCTTGTCATCATAAGTCTCATACAGTGTCTTTGCAACAAAATGATCCGTATTGCAATACTGGATGTAAAAACTTCTGGCATATGCCTCCTTTGATGCACGGACTTCTTCAAAAGATGGTAATTCCAGTGCCTGTGCCTGTTCGACCAGTTCACGGTCTCTCGTCTTATAGACGGTTCCGTCAATGAATGTGATATCCTTAACCGCGATCCCGCTGTTTAAGGCATCCGCAATCTCAATGATGCTGTGCTCTCCCATTCCGTAGGAGATCAGATCAGCCCCGGAATCCAAAAGGATCGAGCGGCGCACCTTATTGGACCAGTAATCATAATGTCCCAGTCTGCGCAGGCTCGCCTCGATCCCTCCGATAATGATCGGTGTATGCTTATATGTCCGTCGGATCAGATTGCCGTACACAACAACTGCGTAATCCGGACGTTTTCCCATCTCTCCGCCGGGCGTGTAGGCATCTGTCTCGCGGCGCTTTTTGGACACCGAATAATGATTCACCATGGAGTCCATATTACCGCCGGACACCAGAAAACCAAGTCGCGGCTCTCCGAATACCTGTATACTTTTCTCGTCTTTCCAGTCGGGCTGTGGAATCATACCCACCGTATATCCATGTGACTCCAGAAGGCGGCTGATGATCGCCGGACCAAAGGACGGGTGATCGACATATGCATCGCCGATCACATACACAAAATCAAGCTGTCCCCAGCCTCGCTTGTCGCAGTCTTCTCTTGTCACCGGTAAAAAATCGTGTATCATAAAAATCCTCGCTCACATGTAACTGCTCGCAGTTACTCAACACTTTATTTTATCACGATCTGGCTGATTTTACAACTGTGTTCTGCTCTGCTGTTGTCGGCCAATGTCATTCAGCTACCCATCACCATCGAAATCACTAGAAATCCAACAATTATCTTTCTGATTCGTTTCATCTTCGTCTCCTCCTTTATTAAAAAAGGTGTCTGATACTCTTAAGCGTCAGACACCTTTTTTATGTGCTGTTTATTATCTATTTTCTGTTACTTGATAAATGATAGAAGAACGTTGGAATCTACTGATCTGATTAGTATTTAATGTTGACAGCCTTTCCTTTGCCCTTTTCGCCAACGTATTTATTTCCGTTAATCAGGCGATATGCAGCCACTTTGTATGTATATCTTCCGGATAACCATGGATTATATGTATAGCTGGTTCTCTTTCCACCAATCACGGTATCAACTTGGGAGACATACCCACTATTATCTACCCGGTAAATTACATACCCAGATGCATTAGCAGATTTATTCCATGTAATCCTTACATTTCCATTTCTATAATTCTTAACTGTTTTTACCACCGGTGCTGCGGGTGCCGTTCCGCTTGTCATTGCATCACTCATCGGACCATAGTATTTTTGCCCGTCAATAGTCACATAAGCAGCTACTTTATATTTGTAAACTTTTCCGGCAGCAATTTTGGTTGATTTGCCATTTGAAACCGTAGTAGTAACCTTCGCGTAATTTACATTGTTTTTTACGGTCTTTACCGCCCTATAAGCTTTCTTTGAACTATCATATGCATAGATGGTATATCCATCAACATTATTCTGAGAACTCCATTTTACATATACGGATTTTGATGATGCCTGATAGCTATCTCCGTATACATCATAGATCTTCTCCGGAAGAACTATGACCTTACATGATGCAACTACATTGCTGCCATCCTGCGCACTGCATGTGATCAAAGTGCTACCCGGATTTTTGCCAACAATCGTTCCATTCTGATCAACTGTAGCAATGTCACTGTCATTACTTCCCCATGTTACATTTTTGTTGTAGGCACCGGACGGTGCGATCTGTGCCGCAAGGGTAGTATTATTTCCCTTAGCTAGCTTAATTGATTTTTCACTCAACTGGATCGCTTCAACGGTCTGATTATTGACCTGAATGGTGTATTTTCCGGATGAACCGCCGCCTATAACAAAATAATATCTGTGACCGGCCTCAAGATCGAATACACGTTCTCCAACTTCGCCATTGTATACATAATCATCATACCACAGTTCCTGATCCGTCGCATAATCATATACATAGATATACATACGCGATCCATTACCGGTATTGTTCAGGGATATCAGATATTTACCGGATTTGCCAGCAGTAAAGGTAGCATAATCTTTATCATCATTGCCATCAATACTCCAGGTATGCTCAACATTCATCGGAATCTCATATGCTTCTTCCTTGGTATTACCCTGCGCATCTGCTTCAAAGTGCAGATTGATCGTATAAGTACCGCCTGTTGTTCCTTCACTAATTCGAATGTAATAAACCTGATTTGGTATTAACTTCATATTAAGAGTCGAATCTTCATTAGAATACCAATAATCATCACTATATAGCTGTGCATCAATTGCATCCCATACATTAATCTCGGAACGAGTCATATTGTTATTTCTGAAAGTCAAAATGGTATATGCTGCGTAGGTCGGTGTCTGGAACTTATACCAGTCACCGTCTTTACTCTCTGTTCGAAGCGCATAAACACCATTTTCCCGTGTATCCAGCTGCTGGGCTGTCTCCTTGGAACTGCCGGGTGTGATCAGATCCTGGGTAGCAGCTTTTACCGGTGTCAGCGGCGTTGTCCATCCACCAATAGCCAGTGATATTGCAAGTAAGCAACCAATGATTCCCTTCCGTTTTTTCATAAGTTTTTTTCTCCTTTTCTTTTAGATGTAATGTGTTTTCTGAATAAGACAAAACGATCTTATATCTGTTTTTCAGTTTATCATTTTAGCTACCATTTGTCCATATCAATGTTTAATCGTTTCAGGCCGTTTCAGGCTAAATCCTTACAACCGCTCGTAGCTGCCATCCAGCACCTGCTCGTAGGAATCGATATAGTAGTGGGCAAGTGCGCGCTTTTCAGCTTCCTGGGCACGGGAGTATTCGTCGGATACGGCGCACACCCGCATGCCGGCGGCAAGACCGGCGCGGATACCCTGGGGAATGTCCTCAAAAACGAGGCAGTCTGCGGGCGCGATCCCGATTTTGTCTGCCACAGCGAGATATACATCCGGCGCTGGTTTGCCTCGCTTGACCTCATTGGCCGTCAGTATACCGTCCATGTAATCATAAAAGCCGTGGGCATCAGCAACAGCATCCAAAAGGATGCGCGCATTGCTGGTGGCGATGCCCATGCGGATACCGCGCGCTTTCATCTCCTGCAGAAAGTGCATAAGCCCCGGTTTTACAGGCACCTCATGCTCATATTTATCAATCGCCATCTGCACCCAGATGTCCATCAATTCTTCCACGCTCTCTGTAAGCGGAAAGGTGCGCGCGAAATACTCCGCTGTCTCCCGAAAACTCATTCCCTCAATCGCCAGCTCCAGCTCGTCCGTCATCGGCAGACCATGGGCAGCCATAAATTCATTGTCGATCCCACGCCACATCCACATGGAATCTACCATTGTTCCATCCAGATCAAAAATAATTCCTTTGATTCCTTCCAGCATGATCCTTTATCCTCTCTGTCGTAAATAATTGATTTCGGCATCCGTCAGTGCACGGTACTCCCCCGGCGCAAGCTTCTCATCCAGCGACAGTGCTCCCATGGAAATGCGCTTCAGCTCCAGCACCGGCTTTCCAACTGATTCAAACATCCGCTTGATCTGATGAAATTTGCCCTCATAGATCGTGACCTGCACATGGGAGATTACATTTGCTTTTAAGATCAACAGTTCCGCAGGCTTTGTGGGCTTTTTTTCCCCGATATCCATGCCCTGTGCAAATATTTCAACATCTTCCTGCGTTACGATACCGTCGATTTTCGCCTCGTAGGTTTTCGGAATATGCTTTGCAGGACTTAACAGCTCATGAGCCAGCGCCCCATCGTTTGTGATGAGTAACAGCCCTTCCGTATCAAGATCAAGCCGTCCCACCGGAAACAGATCCTTTCGTTTATGGTCAGTGATGTAGTCCAGCACCGTCGGATAACGGCTGTCCTCCGTAGCGGACACACAACCCTTCGGCTTGTTCAGCATAAAATACTCATAGGCCGCGTAGCCCACAAGCACATGATCTACCATCACCTCTGCCTGCTCCGGGTCAATTTTTTCATCCGCATTTTTGCATACATGGCCGTCAATTTGAACCTTACCCCCACGGATCAGCTTTTTTACTTCACTGCGTGTTCCGATCTGCATTTCTGCCAGAAATTTATCCAATCTGATGAGACTCATAATCCTCCCTTTTCCGGAACTATTTTAAACAGCAACCGGTTCTTTGAAATATATTTCATATCAGTTTTTCTGAAACTCTTTAATAATCGATGATCACTTTCTCCAGCGACAGGAGAAACGGATAGGGATTCACCGCAGTCTCCGCTCCCCGGGCGTCATTATAATAGATGCCAACATGCAGATGCACCGGAAAATTGCCGACGGTTCCCTCGATATTGCTGTAGCCGCTGTCACCCGCAAAGCCCAACAGCTGACCGGCCACAACCGTTGTTCCCGGTTCCATGTCCTGTGCATAGTCATATAAATGCGCGTAATAATAATAAATGCCCCCGCTGCTTCGGATACCCAGCCGGTAACCGCCCTGGGGCAGCCAGCCTTTTTTCTCTACGACACCGTCCGTCATGGACAAAACCGGAAACAGTCCGCGCTCATCCGGATCCAGCATAATATCCGTGCCCTCATGCCCGCGCTCACCCCCGAAGGTGCGCTTCGACATCCATGAATCATCAAAATAGGCCTCATAATCCGGGTTTGATAACGACTGTGGAATCGGGAAGAATTTCAATTCCTCACGAATGACCGCTGACACCTCTTCCGGCGGCACGCCGTCGTTGCATGCTGCCTCTGTCTGCCGGTTTTGAGCGGAACTATCGGTTCCATCCTTATCGTCTGTGGAGGCCGACGCGGCGGCATTCAGGCGCAACCGGTCCATTCCGATCACATCCAGTGCAGCCAGCACGATCAGAAACAAAAGCAGCCACATTCTTTTTTTCATATTCCATACCTGCCCGACATACTTTTTAGTAATATGAGAAAAAGAATTTCACGCCGATATGTCACAAAAAAATACATATTTTCTTATATGCTTGCCATGTTCCTCTTATTCCTGCTGAGCGAACCGGCAATCGCGGCGCAGGGGGCCCGTTTTGGCCTGATGCTGTGGGCAAACCGACTGCTTCCGAGCCTGCTCCCCTTCATGATACTCACACAATTGCTCATAAGAAGCGGTTATCTGGATGCCATCACAAGGAAACTGCACATTTCTTATCCGTATTTTGTACTGTTCGCGGGAACGTTGTTCGGTTTTCCTATGGGTTGTAAGCTGACCACGGACCTGTATGAACGCGGAAATCTCACAACGGAAGAAGCAGGGCTATTGTTCATCGCCGCGAACCAGATGAGTCCCGCGTTTGTCGGGGGCTATATTCTCTCGGAAACGCTCCACACACCGCAGCTGATACCGGCCACCTATCTGATCCTGTATATACCCTCCATCTGCTATTGCATACTGCGTCTGCGCCGCATGTCCGCCGGGAAACGAACCCGGAAAGATGCCACCCTGAAAGTCAAAAAAACGACATCAGGACTGCAGATGGACGTTGCAGTCCTTGATGCCGGTATCATGAACAGTTTTGAAACCATGTTAAAGCTTGGCGGCTACGTCATGCT
>JALELN010000108.1 GCA_022771765.1 Lachnospiraceae bacterium
CTCGTGGAGGTAAATGCGGACTACAGCTATTATGTAGTGATCCGGGCGATCGAAAATACGCCGGAGGATGAATCCGAAACACTGAGAAAATTTTAAAAAATCATAAAAAGAGATACGTTTTCTGCTCGATTGCCCTTCCACCTCGTCAAGCTCGGTCGGGCAAAAGTCGCAGAAAACGTATCTCTTTTTTGCATTCTTAGATCATTTTCAGATAAACGGATTCACATACCGGCTGTCGAACAGCTCCTCCTCAATCTCAAGCAGCCGGTTGTACTTGGCAACACGTTCGCTGCGGCAGGGAGCGCCCGTCTTGATCTGTCCGCTGTCCGTTCCGACAGCAAGATCTGCAATAAATGTGTCCTCGGTCTCGCCGCTGCGGTGGGAAATGATCGTGCGGTAGCCGTTACGATGTGCCAGTTCGATGGCGTCGAGTGCCTCCGTGAGCGAACCGATCTGATTCACTTTGATGAGAACTGCGTTGGCAGCTCTTTTTTTGATGCCCTCCGCGATGCGGGCAGGATTGGTCACAAAAAGGTCATCTCCGACGAGCTGTACGCGGTCTCCGATTCTCTTTGTCAGTTCTGACCAGCCGTCCCAGTCATTTTCATCGAGACCATCCTCGATGGAAACGAGGGGATAGCGGTCACACAGATCGGTGTAGTAGTTGATCATCTCATCGGTGGTACGGTTGATGGCAGTACTTTTTGTGTCGGGCATGGCACCGTCTGCCACGGGCTGGGCTGCCTTCTTTAACGCACTTTCGCCGGGAAAATAGTAGCAGCCGCTGTCCGGACTGTACAGCTCGCTGGCGGCGGCATCCATGGCAAAGACGACATCTCTGCCCGGCGTGTAGCCGGCATCCTGAACGGCGCGCATGAGATAGTCAAATACAGCATATGCATCCGGCAGGTCCGGAGCGAAACCGCCTTCGTCGCCGACTGCGGTAGAAAGACCGTCTTTCGATAACAGTTCTTTTAACGTGTGATAGATTTCAGCGCCTATGCGCAACGCATCATGAAAGCTGTCCGCACCCACGGGCATGATCATGAATTCCTGAAAATCCAGATGATTTTTTGCGTGGACACCGCCATTTAGAATGTTCATCATTGGGACCGGCATCCGGTTAGCGTTACATCCGCCGATATAACGGTACAGAGGGATGTCCAGTGCCTCGGCAGCGGTGCGCGCGGCGGCAAGTGAGACGCTTAAGATACTGTTGGCACCAAGCTTTGACTTGTTATCAGTGCCGTCCAGTTGGATCATCCGATAATCCAGTTTACGCTGTTCAAAAACATTGTCACCGTTAAGGAGCTTGTGGATGGCGTCATTCACATGAGTGGCGGCAGTGAGCACGCTTTTTCCGAGATACTGTGTTTCGTGATCGCGCAGTTCCACAGCCTCATGCTCTCCGGTAGAAGCACCGGAGGGAACGGATGCGCGGGCTGTGATTTCTTCGGCAGTGAGTCTGGTTTCAAGCGTGGGATTTCCTCTGGAATCAAGGATTTGTCTGGCATAGATATGGGTAATAGGTTTGTTGTGATTCATAATAAAAGCCTCCTGTATTTTGTGATCCTTTGGTTAGGATTTCCAGTCAGGAGGCTTTTTATGCGTCCTAGTCAGAAGATGATTGGACAGTCTGTGAAAGAATACCGTTGTCATCAATAGAAATGCCGTTCGATATATTTTCCAGATAATCGTAGATGCCGGTTTTCTGCGTACCTTCGCAGGCGACGGTGCGTGCATTCGAAGCTGTGGCGGCAAGGAGCTGAATAACAGGCCCGGATTCGTCGTCGATGGTCACCTTAACAACTGCTGTTTTAGGAATGGACTGATTGAAGATAAAGTTACCAAGGCTATAAAATACCGGCTTGTCTTTGTAATAGGCGATTCCCTGCAGCACGTGCGGATGTGAACCGATGACCAGATCTGCGCCGGCGTCGATATATTGCTGTGCCATTGTGATCTGATAGTCCTGCGGATATTCATCGCGTTCGATACCCCAGTGGACAAAGACCGTCAGGTAATCACAGGAGTCATGTGCGGCTTTGATCGCCTCTATGAGCCGGGTGGGATCATAGGTCGTAAAGACGCCGGGAGAAGCATTCTGTGCATCCCATGAGACGACCGGAATGACCCGGGAGGCTGCGAGAAAACCAAATGTTTTCCCACCGGCCTGCCGAGTGATGAGTGCGCTGGCGCGGGACAGATCACTGCCGGCACCCATGTAGTCAATATTGGCGTTATCCAGTGTGTCGAAGGTGTCCAGCAGTGCGTCTGATCCGAAGTCCAGCACATGATTATTGGCAAGCCCGGCAATGTCTACCCCCATGTCTGTAAGGACGCTGACGTATTCCGGATCAACGCGGAACGTGTACTGCTTGTCCGCTGCCTGCGTGCCGCGTCTACTGAAGGGAAACTCGTTGTTGATAATCGTGATATCAGCGTTTTTCAGCTCGCTTAACAGCTCCGGAGAGAGTATGCCGTCAATTCCGCTTTTTTTGTAGTTGTTCAGGACATAATCAGACAGCAGAACGTCTCCGGTAAAGAGCAGTGTGACTGGATCTGTCGTAACATCCGGTTCTGTTTCCGGTTCAGGGGAAGGATCAGGGGGTGTTTCGGTATGAGAGGAAGCGAGATCATTGCTGGCTGTATCCGGAGCCGGCGGAGCGGGGATGGTCAGATCCGCAGAAAGATCTGTATTGTTCAATGAGGGATCGGAATCTGCCGTCCGATTGCGGGTCAAATGTGAATTGGTAATCAGCAGAGCTATCAGAGAGAGTACTAATAGCGGCAATAAAATCACGAGGACTCGTTGGATCCGGTAAAATGATTTTTTTTGCTGTTTGTGCATGTGCATGGTTCCTTTCTTTTTCAATATGATCATCAGCATGATCTTCGATTTCACTGTTTGTATCATAACAGAAACTTGCGTCAACTGCAACGCGCGGTATTTTCAACGGCTGCGGAGAATATTACCGCAGCCTGCGAAAAATAATAGTTGAAATCAAAAATCAACTGTGTTATACTCTTAGAAGTTGTGAGTTTCATTTAGAAAAGAAGAAATAGGAGGTGTAAATCGTGGCAGTTTTGAAGACAATATTAACAATCGTGTTAGTTATTATATGTATCGCATTGACAGTTTTGATTCTGATGCAGGAAGGAAAGTCCGCAGGACTTGGAGCGATCGCAGGCGCGTCAGATACCTACTGGAGCAAGAACAAGGGACGCTCCATGGAGGGTATTCTGGTTAAGATAACGAGAGTGCTGGTGATCTTATTCATCGTGATTTCCTGTGTACTGAACATCGGAAGCTTATCATAAGATAAAAGGAAAAGGAACTGTCTGACAAGGACAGTTCTTTTTGTTTTCTTAATGAATAAAGGAGAAGAAATGGACAAATTCGAAGAACGCAAAAACACAATCTATGCCCTGATCTGTGACGAACTTTATGTTCCGATGAAGGTTAAGGAGATCGCAATTTTGCTTGATATCCCGAAAACCAGGCGCGAAGAGCTGCAGGCAGTGCTGGATGCACTTGTTGCAGAGGGGAAAGTGGAGGTATCAAAAAAAGGAAAATATGCCAAGGCACAGGCACGCACGCTCACAGGTGTGTTTGAGAGCAATGCAAGAGGCTTTGGCTTTGTGCGCGTAGAGGGTGAAGATGAAGATATTTTTATCGGAAAGGATGACCGTGGCGGTGCCATTCACAATGACACGGTGCAGGTACAGATTACCGGAAGCCCGGAGGGAAAGCGCAGGGAAGGAAAGATCATAAAGGTCATTAACCACGGGAAAACACAGGTTGTCGGCACTTACGAGGCAAGTAAAACCTTTGGCTTTGTTGTGCCCGATAACGCACGCTTTACGGAGGATATTTTTATACCGCTGGAACAATCCATGGGGGCTGTCGCAGGTCACAAGGTTGTGGTTGAACTGACAGAGTTCGGCGGCAATGGAAAGAAGCCGGAAGGTCGTGTGGTGGAGATTCTCGGACATATCAATGATCCCGGCACTGATATTCTCGCTATCGCAAAGGATTTTGAATTGCCGATGGAATTTCCGGAAAAGGTGTTAAATCAGGCGGTGCGAGTAGGAAAACCGGTCAGTGAGGCTGACATGGCGGGACGCAAGGATCTGCGTGATGTGCAGATGGTAACGATCGACGGGGAGGACGCAAAGGATCTGGACGATGCGGTGTCACTGACTATGGAGGGAGAAAATTATCGTCTTGGTGTGCATATCGCGGATGTGTCGAACTATGTGCAGGAGCACTCTGCGCTTGATGCAGAGGCGCTGGAGCGCGGAACATCCGTATATCTGGTGGATCGCGTGATCCCGATGCTTCCTCACACGCTTTCAAACGGCATCTGTTCTCTGAATGAGGGAGAAGATCGTCTGGCGCTGAGCTGCATCATGCTAATTAACCCGAAGGGACAGGTCATCGACTATGAGATCGCCGAGACTGTCATCAATGTGGATGCGCGCATGAGCTATACGAGTGTCAACAAAATTCTTGCATTACATGATGAGGAGGAGACGGCGCGCTATGAGAAACTTGTGCCGATGTTCAGGCAGATGGAACAGCTGGCAGCAATTCTGCGAAAAAAACGCAAAAAGCGTGGAAGCATTGATTTTGATTTCCCGGAGACAAAGGTTATTTTAGATGATACGGGATTTCCGGTAGAGATCCGCCCATATGAGCGCAATGTGGCAACAAAGCTTATTGAGGATTTTATGCTGATTGCCAATGAGACTGTGGCGGAGGACAATTTCTGGCAGGAGCTGCCTTTTGTTTACCGGACGCATGAGGAGCCTGATCCCGACCGGATCAAGAAGCTCACCGCATTTATCAATAATTTTGGTTATAATATTCATACGGACGGTGGTGAAATTCATCCCAAGGAGCTACAAAAGCTTTTGGAAAAAATTGCGGATACGCCGGAGGAGACTCTGATCAGCCAGTTGACGCTTCGCTCCATGAAGCAGGCGAAATATACGCCGGAGTGCACCGGGCATTTCGGACTGGCGGCAAAATACTATTGTCATTTTACATCGCCGATCCGCCGTTATCCGGATCTTCAGATTCACCGCATCATCAAGGACCGCCTGCGTGGGCGTATGGATGAGAAAAGAAAAGAACACTACGAAAAAATCCTGCCGGAGGTTGCCAGACAGTCCAGCGAGCGGGAACGTCGCGCGGAGGAGGCCGAGCGTGAAACCGTGAAGCTGAAAAAGGTACAGTATATGTCTGAGCATATCGGCGAGAATTTTACCGGTGTGATCTCGTCCGTCACAGCCTGGGGCATGTATGTGGAACTGCCGGATACGATCGAGGGTATGGTGCATGTGACATCCCTGAAGGATGATTTTTACCATTATGTGGAGGAGTCCTACGAACTGGTCGGAGAGGTGACCGGCAAACGCTACAAGCTGGGCCAGACCGTGGAGGTCACAGTCATCGGAACGGATGAACTCATGCGGACAATCGACTTCGAACTCGCCGGTACCTGATGTCTCAACAGTTAGTTCGAAATCGTGTGATTTTTTTTGAAAATTATCAAAATTGAACTACAAGTTTAGATAATATATATAGAAAAACAGTTTGATATGTGCTATACTAAAAAAATAAGACCACGGGCCAGTAATGGTTTCGACAGGGGCTTTGAAGCTGGAGAAGCGAGCCGCACGGGATGCGTCAAATTCCAAAATTAAAATTAAACGCTAACAATAATAAATTAGCTTACGCTGCCTAAGATTTGGCAGTAGTCCGACCGGACGCACCTACACGACCGGA
>JALELN010000133.1 GCA_022771765.1 Lachnospiraceae bacterium
GCAGAGGCAGATGAAAGCCATGTAGTGCTGACTTATCACAGCCCCGACGGGGAGCAGGGCTTTCCCGGAAACATGGATGCATCCGTAACCTATACACTGACAGATGCAGGTGAGCTTGTGATCGCTTATAAGGCGACAGCGGACAAGAAAACTGTAGCAAACTTTACCAATCACGCCTACTTCAATCTGGATGGACATGAGAGCGGCAGTGCAGAGTCACAGAAGCTGGAGATTCTGGCATCCAACTATACACCGGTCGTGGACGGAAAAGCGATTCCCACCGGTGAGATCGCATCCGTAGAAGGCACACCGATGGATTTCCGGCAGATGACAGAGATCGGTGCGCGCATCAATGACGATTTTGACCAGCTCATATATACAAGCGGCTATGACCATAACTATGTACTGGATAACGCAGACGGCAGCCTGCAGCTGGCAGCCCGTGCAAAATCAGATGTGTCAGGCATCCAGATGGATGTTTACACGACTTGTATAGGCGTTCAGTTCTATGCCGGCAATTTTGTGGGTGGACAGACCGGAAAAGATGGCGTGTCTTATGGAAAGCATCAGGGCTTCTGCTTAGAGACACAATACTTCCCGAATTCCGTAAACGAGAAGAACTTTAAGCAGCCCTTCCTCTCACCGGGAGAGACTTATGAGTCTGTCACAAAGTATTGCTTTTCCGTTTGCTAAGATGATTTAGAATGAAAAATGGGATACTGTTCGGAACAGTTCCGAAAAAATACATCTTGTACAAATATGTGTACAAGGTGTATTTTTATCAAATAAAATGTATGTAGAGAAGAAACAATGAAGAATGATTTGAAACGACCGAAACGATCATCTCTAAAAAATAAACTGATATTGCTTATAGGAGTGGCTGTGTTGCCATTTTTGGTGATGTCTGTGTATCTGCTTATTTCTCTCAAGGGTTATAGTGCTGCCTATGACAATATCGTCAGTAACATGATGATTGCAAACAATTACAATCTGAATTTCAGGGACGAGCTGGACGAGAGCATTTATCGTCTGGTGGCGGGCAGCATCACGCTGGAGAGCATTGACGATGACGATTCCGTCAAGGATCCCTATGAGTTGGTGCAAAAGCTGCACAAGGATTTCAGTGCCCTTGTAAAAATCACGACCGACCGCGAGAGCCGCCTGTGGCTGCAGAGTCTGTTGAGAAATCTCGACACCCTGAAGGCTCGCATTGATGATATAAAATACAATCTGGATGAGGGTGGACATTACAATGAGAATATGGAGATGCTGGATAACAACATCTATATCCTGACGGAGCTGATCCAGGACGATATTCAGTATTATATTTATTATCAGACCCGCAGCATGAACAGCCTGAAACTGCAGCTGAATGCTCAGGTGGAACAGTTTTTGCTGGTGTTTGCCGTGATGCTGGCGCTGATCCTTTTACTGGTAGTGCTCATTGCAGCCCAGATTATGGGAGGAATCGTCCGCCCCATCGAGCGGCTGCGGCAGGTGACAGGAGCAGTCGCACACGGAGATTTTGAGGCGCGGGCAGAGACAACAGGACCGACGGAGATTGCGGAGCTGTCCGGATCTATCAATGATATGACAGTGCATTTAGAGGCGATGGTCAGCAAGATTAAGGAGGATGAAAGCAAGATGCGCCATGCGGAGCTTCGGCTTTTGCAGGAGCAGATCAATCCGCACTTTTTGTATAACACACTGGATACGATCGTGTGGCTGATCGAGAGTGATTCCACGGATGAGGCGGTGGAAATGGTCGTCTCACTGTCACAGTTTTTCCGGCTTGTGTTAAGCCACGGCGCAGAGTACATATCGATCCGTGAGGAGGAAGAGCATATTCGAAGCTACTTAAAGATCCAGCAGGCGCGCTATCATGACATTCTGGATTATGAGATCAATATCGATCCGGCGATTTATCCCTATAAGATCTTAAAGCTGACTTTGCAGCCCTTAGTGGAAAATGCGCTCTACCATGGCATTAAATACAAGCGGGCGATGGGCAAGATCACGATCACGGGAAGCATGCAGGAGCGGCGGATCGTGTTTACGGTGATGGATAACGGTGTGGGCATGGATACAGACAAGCTGGAACATCTTCGCAGAGAGATCAAGCGCCCCTGCAAGGACACAGAGGGTGGATTCGGACTTGCCAACGTGAATGAGCGTATCCGAATGTATTTTGGCAATGATTATGGGATGGAGATCAATTCTGTGCAGGGTGAAGGGACAACCGTGACAGTGACCATTCCGGCAATAAAAATTCCGCTAAAGGAAATGCTGGGGGGATGACAAACCCCTATGTATGCCGAAAGTGATGCAATTGCGCAAATATTTTGAACCAGTGGAGGAACTGTTCAGAACAGGTCGGAGTGGGACCACGCAGACGGTAAAAATGTTTCAGGAGTGAAAAATTGAGGAAAGGAATGCTCAGGTGTGAGGCTGGGCAGTGAAAAAGGATCAGTATGAAAAATGAAAAACGACTGGTAATGGCGTTAATCGTTCTGATCGTCATGTTTTTGACATTATTGGGCGCAAGCGGTGATTTCGAGAACGCGACGCCGCCGCAGACGACGGAGGAGGAGAGTGTTCCTCTGGATGAAGATCTGATCGTGGTGGGATTTTCACAGCTGGGCAGCGAGTCTGTCTGGCGGGCAACCCACACGGAGTCTATTCAGAATGCACTCTCAAAGGAACATGGTTTTTTCCTGCAGTACAGCAATGCGAGACAGAAACAGGAGAATCAGATTAAAGCGATCCGCGGTTTTATTTCCCAACGGGTAGATTATATTGTGTTTGCACCTTTTATGGAGGAAGGCTGGGAGACGGTTCTCATGGAGGCAAAAAATGCCGGGATACCGGTCATCCTGGTAGACCGGAAGATTGCCGGCTCAGAGGATCTCTACACGACATTTATAGGCAGTGATATGGAGGCCGAGGGGCGGAAAGCTGGCGAATGGCTGGAGGCCGAAGAAAGCAGGAACCCCCTTAACGGGGATGAATCGTTAAATATCGTGATGCTGACCGGTCCCGTGGGTTCTACCTCGCAGATTGGCAGAAGCAAAGGATTTTTAGAAGTGGCCAGAAAGCATCCAAATTGGAAGATCCTGGCACAGGAATCGGGAGATTTTACAGTTGTCAAGGGTAAGGAGACGATGGAAAAGCTGCTGCGCCAGCATGAGGATATTGATGTGGTAGTCAGCCAGAATGATGAGATGACTTTCGGTGCCATGGAGGCGATCTCGGAGGCGGGACTTACGACCGGAATTTACGGGAAGATGAAGATAATCTCTTTTGACGGGGTTAAGGATGCGTTAGAATTGGTAGATAATGGTAAGATAAACTGTGATGTAGAGTGTAATCCGCTGCAGGGCGAGCTTCTTGCCGAGGTGATCCAGAGACTGGAGGTCGGAAAAACGGTGGAAAAAGAGTATTTTGTGGATGAACTTGTCTTCACGAAGGAGAATGTGAGAGATTATCTGAATGACAGAGTCTATTGATTCAGGGTCACTGTTCAAAACAGAAGAGTTTTAAGTTGATGTTTAATAAGGGGTAAATGATGTTAAAGGTATTTTTAGTAGAGGACGAGAGTGTGGTGCGTGAGGCACTGCGGGATAATATCCCGTGGCAGCAGTACGGCTACCGGTTCGTGGGAGAGGCCGGAGATGGAGAGATGGCGCTGCCGCTGATTCGTAAGACGGTGCCTGATGTGCTGATCACGGATATCAAGATGCCGTTTATGGACGGGCTGGCCCTCAGCCATATCGTGAAGAGTGAATATCCGGACATGAAGATCATCATCATCAGCGGTTATGATGATTTTGACTATGCGAGGCAGGCGATCACGGAGGGCGTAGATGAATATCTGTTAAAGCCCATTACTCGCATGTCGCTGCAAAAGGCACTCTCTGAGATTCGTGAAAAGATCGAGGCAGAGCTGGAACAGAAAAATTTTGTAAAAAAATTCCAGAGTGAGATGCAGCAGTATGAACAGTATGCGCTGCGCAGCTTTTTTGAGAAGGTGTTTGAGGGAAAGCTTTCTGCTCAGGAGCTGTACGAGGAGACAGGGAAACAGGGACTGGATATCAATGCCTCCGGCTATAACCTGATCCTTTTGGGTGTGCAGGAGAATGAGAGCAGGGAGGAGCTTTTGCGGTATTTTCTGCGATTTCCGGAATGTCTGGTGTTTCGCTGGAATATGAACACCTACGGCGTATTGCTGATGGGAGAAGTGGACCGCCTCTATGAGCGCACACAGACCCATATGGATTATATCAAAAAAATCTGTGGACAGTCGAAGGACGAGGAATGGTATGTGGCAGCGGGAACTCCGGTGGAGCGGTTCAGTCAGTTGTCAGAATGCTACAAAAGGGTCAATCACATTTATGCTTATCGTTATCTGATGCCGGAAAAGCATGTGTTGACGGAAGAACTGACGATGAATGAGGAGGACGCTTCTGAAAGCAGCAGCTTTGGAGGGCTGGATGCAAACAAGGTGGACCCGGAGATTATCCGTGGATTTTTAAATAACGGACAGCGCACAGAGGTGGATGAATTTGTCAGCAGCTATATGCAGGGGCTGGGAAATGCAACTGTATCCCGGCTGTTCCGTGATTATCTGCTGCTCAATATCCGGTTTACGGCACAGGCCTTTGTAGGAACCCTCGGCTACAGCCAGGAGGAATTTCTGGCATCCATGAGGGAAGACCGGATTCATGAGATGGTTACCGGGCCGGAATCCATGGCGGATTATGTGCGCGCGCTTTTGCGTGAAGCGCTTCGGCTGCGGGATGAAAAGCAGCAGACGCAGGGAAAAAAGGTTCTTAGGGATGCGTTGGATTATATTGAGGAAAATTATATGCAGACAACGCTGAATTTAAATGAGGTCGCTCAGGCGATCGGCATGAGCCCCAATTATTTCAGCGGTATGTTTTCACAGGAGATGAAGCAAACCTTTGTGGAATATGTGACAAATAAGCGGATGGAGCAGGCAAAATGGCTCCTTCGGGAGAGTGACCAGTCTTCTGCCCAGATCGCTGCGGCAGTGGGCTATAAGGATGCCCATTATTTTAGCTTCGTGTTTAAAAAGACGGTAGGCATGTCACCCAAAGATTATCGTGCAAAGGTGTGAGATTGGCTTTTGATACATCCGGGTGAGACAAGCTGAGGATCATATGTCGTACAAGGGCAGCCTTTACGCCAGTGAGATACAGCTGCCCCGCTCAATGAGTTCAAAGCGCAGGCTGACGGAGGCGGCTGTCTGACCGCGCATTTGTGCCAGCAGGGTATCTGCGGCAGCAGACGCGATGGAGGCATTGCCCCTGTGGGCGAGGGAGGTGATCCCGGGAACTGAAAAATCGCATAGAAAGCTGTTGTCAAAGCTCACGACGCTCACATCCTCCGGGACATGCTTACCAGTCAGGACGAGCTCCTTGATGAGCCAGTAGGCGATTTCATCATTCTGACAGATGACTGCAGAGCAGGCACCGAGATTCTGACGGATAAAATCCGAAAGAAAACCGGTTGTCTGTTTTTTTTGCAGTGCAGTAAGCTCAGAGGCAGAATACCAGCAGATACAGTCATCAGACCATGTAAGACCGGCAGCAGCGCAGGCGCTGGTAAAGCCCAGGTAGCGTTCGATTCCCGGGCGTGTGTCGTTTTGGAAAATACCAGCGATGTGCGTGTGCTTCTGCTGGGCCAGATACTGGGTCAAATAGGTGGCTCCGGCAAAATTCTCTTCGCTGATGACAGTACGGGGCGGAAAATTTTCGTAGGCTGCGTGCAGAAAAACCGTGGGAAGCTGTCTGGCCCACAGCTTTTCATACAGGTCCAGATTTGGGTTTGGCAGAGCATTTTTTACCGTGTCAACAATCAGTCCTCGCAGAGGGAACGGTTGCAGCTGCATTAGGATTTCCCGCTCTTTGGCGACACTGGAGCCGGTCAGAAAGAAGGAGACGGCAAAGCCTTCCTTCACCAGAGGCGCCTGCAGGCCGCTGCGCAGCCTTGCGTAAGTATAGTCGCTGTCAGTGGGCAGCAGAATGGCGATCTGGTTGTGTGAAGCATCCGGATGAAGACCGGTAGCGTAGGCACCACTGCCCTGACGCCGTTCAATAAGCCCTTCTGCTTCGAGGACCGCAAGCGCCTGACGTACCGTCTGGCGGCTGACACCGTAGCGCGCACACAATTCTTTTTCCGTGGGAAGCTTCATTGTCCGGATGTGATTTTCTCCTGTGAGCTGTGCCCGCAGGCGGTCTGCGATGCGCTGATATTTTGGAATCATAGAAAATTCCCTCTTTTTCCGTAAGTTTTTTGATATTTGTGTGAAAATTTCATCTGGGAAACGCGGCTAAATCGGAAAATTACGTCATAAAAAAGAGTCTGTTGTCAACTTTGCCAGCAAAAATAATGGAAGGATCCGGAGATGAAATCGTAAAAAAATTTACTTTTTCATAGTAAAATCGTAAATTTTTGAACCTATTTACATTAAATCACAAATTTGTATTAAAATCTACCACAAAATGCAAAAATTTGTATTGTTTAACAAAACAAAACTGGAAAAAGTCAACAATTTTTGATTGAATTTCAGGGATGGATTCGTATAATAAAGCATGTAAGGACGAAACACCTTACAAAATAAAAACAAACTTAAAATAAGGGAGGAAACAAAAACATGAAAAAGAAAGTATTAGCAAGCTTACTTACCGCAGCTATGGCAGCAACCATGTTAGCTGGATGCGGATCTAAGGCAGAAGCTCCGGCAGATGCACCTGCAGCAGACGATGCAGCAGCTGATGATGCTGCAGAAGAAGCTCCCGCAGATGACGCGGCAGCAGACGATACGGCAGAAGCTCCGGCAGCAGCTGATGGTGCGCTGATCAAGGTTGGTATCATCAACAACGACCCCAACGAGTCCGGATATCGTACCGCTAATGATAAGGATATGAAGGAGTTCTTCACCGAGGCAAACGGCTACGAGGCATCTTTCGCATACAGCTTAAAGAACGACGAGCAGATC
>JALELN010000142.1 GCA_022771765.1 Lachnospiraceae bacterium
TGTGCGCAGTCACACACCGGAAGGGACTTTTCGGGCAGTGATCCCGGATCTGGACCGTATCCGTGCACTGGGAACGGATATCATCTGGTTCCTGCCGATTCATCCCATCGGAGTCAAGGGGAAAAAGGGCAGTCTTGGCTGTCCCTACGCGAACAGGGATTACCGCAGTGTGAATCCTGCCTATGGTACGATGGAGGATTTTAAGGAACTGGTGGATGAGATTCACAGTCGGGGAATGAAATGCATCATTGATGTGGTTTACAATCATACCTCACCCGATGCAGTGCTTGTGACCGAACACCCGGAGTTTTATTACAGAAAGGCTGACGGTTCTTTTGGAAACCGCTGCGGGGAGTGGGCAGATGTGATTGACCTTGATTACGGCAACCGGGCGCTGTGGGATTATCAGATCGAGTCGCTGAAAATGTGGGCGGAAATCGTGGATGGCTTCCGGTGTGATGTGGCATCTTTCGTTCCGGTGGAATTCTGGAAAGAGGCGCGGGCAGCGGTGGAAACGGTGCATCCCGGCTGCATCTGGCTGGCAGAGAGCGTACATCTGAGTTTTGGTAATTTTGCCCGCAGAAACGGTATCTATTCCGCAAAGGATTATGAGTTGTATGAGGCTTTTGATATGGAGTACGAGTACGATATCCGTGAGGTTATGGATAAATATCTGAAGGGCGAGGCACGACTGTCGCAGTGGATGGACGCCATGAATATGCAGGAGGCGGTCTACCCGGATAATTATAACAAAATGCGCTGTCTTGAAAATCATGATCAGCCGCGTATCGCTTCTTTTGTGAAGGATGAGGAGGCGCTTCGAAACTACACGGCTATGGTGTATTTTATGAAAGGGACGACGCTCATCTATGGCGGTCAGGAGTTTGCAAACACACATCTTCCCAGCCTCTTTGAGCAGGAGCCGATCAGCCGGGAGACAGGTGTTGACCTGAGCCCGTTTATGCAGAAACTGATCAGCATCAAGAAAGATTGTTTCGGTGTATCTGATTATTTTTACGCAAGTGCGGATGATGAAAATGATATTGCAGTTATGGAGCGCGGCGATTTGTCACACAAATGTGTCGGTGTCTTTTCGCTTAAAGCGAAGAGCGGATCAATTACCGTAGATCTATCGGACGGTGATTATGAAAACCTGATCGACGGCACGAGAAAGATGGTGAAAGAAGGCAGGCTGACGACCGACGGCACACCGATAATTTTGACTATATATTAAAAAAAAACGAGATACATTTATCTGCGATTTTCCGAGCAGAAAATGTATCTCGTTTTTTATAGTTAAATTATCGGCTGTTCTTTAGATTTTTCTGTGCCGTCGAAAGCATCAGCTTGATACGGTTGAGCTGGTTGACCTCGCTGGCCCCGGGATCGTAATCGATCGCAACGATGTTTGCGTCGGGGTACTCATGACGGATCTTCTTGATGACACCCTTGCCGACAATGTGATTCGGCAGGCACGCGAAAGGCTGCGTGCAGACGATGTTTTTCACACCGGAATGGATCAGCTCCATCATCTCACCGGTCAAGAACCATCCCTCACCAGTCTGATTTCCAATAGATACAATGGGGTTGGCATATTTTGCCAGCTCATCAATGTGGGCGGGTGGATCAAAATGTTCACTCTTCTCAAAAGCAGAGCGTGCCGCGGAGCGAAGCCATTCCATCGCCTTGATGCCCAGCATGGAGTTGCGGGCGGATTTTTTGCTCATGCCTAGTTCTTCTGCCTTGAATTTATTGTTGTACAGGCAGTAGAGCAGGAAATCCAACAGATCCGGAACCACCGGCTCTGCGCCCTCTGACTCCAGAAGCTCCGCCAGATGGTTGTTCGCCTCGGGGTGGAATTTCACAAGGATCTCGCCGACAATGCCTACGCGGGGCTTTTTGATATCCAGGCGGGGCAGCTCGTCAAATTCTTTGATGATCTGGCGGCACATCCAGTTAAATTTGCGGTGGGAGAGTATCTTCTCTTCGGATACAAACTGTGACACGCGTTTTTTCCATTTGCGGTGCAGCTTGTCCGTAGATCCGGGCACTTTTTCATAGGGGCGTGTCGCATAGACACAGCGCATGAAAATGTCACCGAATACCGCTGCATACAAACCGCGCTGCACCAGCTTTGGAGTGAATTTAAAGCCGGGGTTTTTCTCTAATCCCACCATGTTAATGGAGATGACCGGAACCTGCGGATAGCCTGCTTTTTCCAGTGCGCGCCGATAAAAACCGATGTAGTTGCTGGCGCGGCAGCCGCCTCCGGTCTGGGAGATCAGCACGGCTGTTTTATTCATGTCGTATTTGCCGCTCTCGATTGCGTGCATGAGCTGTCCGACAACAATCAGGGACGGGTAGCAGGCATCGTTATTTACATAGCGAAGACCGGAGTTTACCGCCTCCTGACTGGATACCTCCGGGATCTCCAGATTGTAGCCGGCTGACCGGAAGGCGGGCAGCAGCAACTCAAAATGGATCGGTGACATCTGCGGGCAAAGGATCGTGTAGTTGTCACGCATCTCCTCAGTAAAGATTACACGGTCATGGTTCGCGGGAACGATCTTGCGTTTCTTCGGGTTATTTTTCCGCACACGGATTGCAGCCAGCAGTGAGCGTATACGGATGCGCGCCGCACCAAGATTGTTCACCTCATCGATCTTTAAACAGGTGTAGATCTTGCCGGATTTGGTCAGAATATCACTGACACAGTCTGTCGTGACCGCATCCAGTCCGCATCCAAAGGAGTTCAGCTGGATGAGATCCAGATTGTCTGTCTTTTTCACGTAGTTTGCTGCCGCGTAGAGTCTGGAGTGGAACATCCATTGATCCATAACGATGAGCGGTCGCTCCACATTGCCGAGATGGGAGATAGAGTCCTCCGTCAGCACTGCAATGCCATAGGAATTGATCAGTTCCGGAATACCATGGTTGATTTCCGGATCTACGTGATAGGGGCGACCTGCCAGCACGATGCCGTGCTTTCCGGTCTTTTCCAGCCAGCGCAGAGTCTGTTCACCCTTTTTACGCATAATGTTGCGAACGCGGATGAGTTCTGCCCATGCGGCTGTCGTTGCGGAGGCAACTTCCTCTGCGGGGATCGAAAATTCGGTGCCGAATACCTCACACAGCTTATCGGACAACACCGTCTTGTCCGCAAAGGTCAGAAACGGATTTAAAAACCGGACACTGCCGGAAGTAATCTCGTCCACGTTATTCTTGATATTTTCCGCATAGGAGGTTACGATCGGGCAGTTGTAGTGGTTGTTGGCATCCGGGAACTCGTTACGTTCGTAAGGGATGCAAGGGTAGAAGATCCAGTCTACGTTCTGTTTGATGAGCCATGCAATGTGACCGTGCGCGAGCTTTGCCGGGTAACATTCGGATTCGCTGGGAATGGATTCAATACCCATCTCGTAAATATCTCTGGTGGACTGGGGGCTCAATACGACACGGAATTTCAGTGCCTTGAAAAATGTTGCCCAGAAAGGGTAATTTTCATAAAAATTCAGTACGCGGGGAATGCCGACTGTACCTCTTACGGCTTCCGCGTCGGATAACGGCTCGTAGTCAAAGAGCAGCTTGTTCTTAAACTCAAACAGGTTCGGGATGTTGTCCTTGTTTTTCTCCTTTCCGAGTCCGCGCTCACAGCGGTTTCCGGTGATGTAACGTCTATCATGGTCAAAGCGGTTGATCGTCAGCAGACAGTGGTTTGTACAGCCCTGACAGCGCGTGAGCTTCGTATCATACTGCATATTCAGGATATCCTCGATAGGAAGCATGGAGGAAGCCTGATCCCCGCCTGCATGGAAGCGCTCGCGCGCGATCAGCGCGGCACCGAAAGCGCCCATGATGCCGGCAATATCCGGGCGAACTACTTCCACACCGGAGATGCGCTCAAAGCTTCGGAGCACGGCATTGTTGTAAAAGGTACCGCCCTGTACGACAACGTGTTTACCCAGCTGTGACGGGTCGGACAGCTTGATGACCTTGAATAGTGCATTTTTGATGACGGAATAGGCGAGTCCGGCTGAGATATCTGCCACGGACGCGCCCTCTTTCTGTGCCTGTTTCACCTTTGAATTCATGAAAACGGTACAGCGCGTGCCCAGATCGATGGGATGCTTTGCAAACAATGCCTCGGCGGCAAAATCCTGCACGCTGTAATTTAACGATTTTGCAAAGGTCTCGATGAAGGAGCCGCAGCCGGAGGAGCATGCTTCGTTGAGCTGGACGCTGTCGACCGTGTGATCTTTGATCTTGATGCATTTCATGTCCTGACCGCCGATGTCGAGGATGCAGTCGACCTGAGGATTGAAAAATGCTGCCGCATAGTAGTGGGAGACCGTCTCTACCTCGCCCTCGTCCAGCTGCAGAGCAGCCTTAATCAGTGCTTCACCGTAGCCGGTGGAGCAGGAATAGACGATGTGTGCGTCCGGCGGGAGCTGTTCGTAGATCTCCTTGATCGAGCGGATGGCGGTCGCCAGAGGACTTCCGTTATTATTGCTGTAGAAAGAGTACAGAAGGCTCCCATCCTCGCCCACCAGAGCGACCTTTGTCGTGGTGCTTCCGGCGTCAATGCCGAGGTAGCAGTTGCCCTTATAATCGGCGAGACTGCCGGTCTGTACGTGGTGTTTGCTGTGACGCTCCATAAAGGCGTCGTAGTCTTCCTGTGAGTCAAACAGCGGCTCCATACGTGCCACTTCAAACTCCATATGTATCTCAGAAGTCAGCTTTTCAAGCAGCGTATCAAGTGTTGTGACGCTGTCCTCCTGGTAGTTCATCGCGGAGCCGATGGCCGCGAACAGATGGGAGTTATCCGGTGCGATCGTGTGCTCATCATCCAGATTCAGTGTGCGCACAAATGCAGCTTTTAGCTCAGATAAAAAGTGCAGCGGTCCGCCCAGAAACGCCACATGACCGCGGATAGGTTTGCCACAGGCAAGGCCACTGATCGTCTGATTGACTACCGCCTGGAAAATGGAGGCGGACAGATCTTCCTTGGTCGCTCCTTCGTTAATGAGAGGCTGGATATCTGTTTTGGCAAACACACCGCAGCGGGCTGCGATGGGATAGATCGCTTTATAGTTTTTGGCATATTCGTTGAGACCGCTGGCATCGGTCTGAATGAGGGAGGCCATCTGGTCAATGAAAGAGCCTGTACCGCCGGCACAGATGCCGTTCATGCGCTGCTCCACATTTCCGCCTTCAAAATAGATGATCTTTGCGTCTTCTCCGCCGAGCTCGATGGCGACGTCCGTCTGGGGCGCGTAGTGGGTTAGTGCCGTGGAGACGCTGATCACTTCCTGAACAAAGGGGATATCCAGATGTTTTGCAAGTGTCAGACCGCCGGAACCGGTGATCATGGGAGCGACAGACAGATCGCCGTGCGCCTCACGCGCTGCTGTAAGAAGATCCGTCAGTGTTTCACGGATATTGGCAAAATGACGCTTATAATCTGCAAAAAGCAACTCGTCCTCTTCATTCAGTAATGCGACTTTTACGGTTGTCGAACCGATGTCGATACCAAGCTTATAAAGATGTGTACTCATATGTTTCCCCTTTTTTATATTTGCTATTATTTCTTATTAAATGTAATTTGGCTGAAATCAAAACAAAGTACATTATATGACAGCTTTCGATAAAAAACAACACCTGAAACTGAAACAAATCTAAACTTTTTATAAACAACCTATGCGGAAGTTGACAAATCAGAACAAACTTTCTATACTAAATACTTAGCTGGATAAAAAGGAGATTACTATGAATTATCTGAATAAACTGGAACGGAAGTTCGGGCGCTATGCGATCCCAAACCTGAGTAAATGGCTGATTTTTGGTTATGCGATCGGTTATGTGCTCTACTACATGGAAATGATTACTAAGTTGCCGGTGCTGGAGTTTTTGATGCTTGATCCTGCAAAGGTAATGCATGGACAGATCTGGCGTCTGGTGACATGGGTGTTGATGCCACCGTCATACTCGAATATCTTTTTTTACATTATCATGATGCTTTTGTACTATCAGCTGGGTACCGCTTTGGAGCGTACATGGGGGACATTCCGCTATAATGCCTATATTTTTGGCGGTATTCTTTTTACCGCGGTCGGTGTGATGGTTACATTTTTTGTGATGCGTGCCCTTAACATGCCTGCAGCGTATATCATGGGCTATTCGGTCAGCACCTATTACATTAATCTTTCTATCTTTCTCGCATTTGCAGTGTGCTATCCGGAAATGCAGCTTATGCTGTACTTCATCATTCCGGTAAAGATTAAGTGGCTGGCGATCCTCTATGCGGTACTGGTAGGTGTCAGTTTCTTTCAGAGCGGCTGGACGGGACGTATCGTTATTGTGATGTCGCTGATGAATTTCCTCGTATTTTTCTTCTCTACGCGGGATTATCACAGGGTGTCACCCTCGGAGATCAAGCGTAAGAGGGATTTTCGTGCGCAGACAGCGCCGCCGAAGATGCGCCGTAATGATGGGGCACTTTACAAGCATAAGTGCGCAATATGCGGACGCACGGATCTGGATGATCCGTCACTGGAATTCCGGTTCTGCTCAAAATGTGACGGAGGTCTGGAGTATTGTCAGGATCACCTCTTTACGCACGAGCATGTGAAGAAAAGTTGAGGTTAAATATAATCGGAATTTTTTAAAAGCAATTGACGGAATGACCTTTTTTCGGTACACTGAAAAGAGGTCATTTTTGTTTTGCAATTATGCAAAACGGAAATGTAAATTCAGGAGGAATTCTATATGGAGAGTGAAACAGTTTCCAAAAATTTTATTGAGCGAATCATTGAGGAGGATCTGGCAGAAGGCAGATGTGACACGGTCTGTACCCGTTTCCCGCCGGAGCCGAATGGGTATCTGCATATCGGACATGCCAAGTCTATCCTTTTAAATTACGGAATGGCGCAGAAATACGGTGGAAAATTTAACATGCGCTTTGATGACACAAATCCGACGAAGGAGAAAATCGAGTTTGTGGAATCCATCAAGGAGGATGTCAAGTGGCTTGGAGCAGACTGGGAGGATCGTCTCTTTTTCGCATCTAACTATTTTCCGCAGATGTATGAGGCAGCAATCAAGCTGATCAAAAAGGGAAAGGCATATGTCTCAGACTTGTCAGCAGAGCAGATTAAAGAGTACCGTGGTACGCTTGAGGAGCCTGGCAAAAAGGATCCCGGCAGTGACCGTAGCATTGAGGAAAATCTGGCGCTGTTCGAGGATATGAAAAACGGAAAATATGAGGACGGTTCCAAGGTTTTGCGCGCAAAGATCGACATGGCATCGCCGAACATGAATATGCGTGATCCGGTTATCTACCGCGTGGCGCACATGACACATCACAATACCGGCGATACCTGGTGTATCTATCCGATGTATGATTTTGCACATCCCATTGAGGACGCAATTGAGGGTGTAACCCATTCGTTGTGTACCCTGGAGTTTGAGGATCACAGGCCGCTTTATGACTGGGTGGTACGTGAGCTGGAGTATGAAAAGCCGCCCAAACAGATTGAGTTCGCAAAAATGTATTTAAAAAATGTTGTCACCGGTAAGCGGTATATTAAAAAGCTGGTGGAGGATGGAATCGTTGACGGATGGGATGATCCGAGACTCGTGTCTATTTCAGGACTGCGCAGACGCGGTTTTACGCCGGAGTCTATTCGCATGTTTGTGGATATGTGCGGTGTTTCGAAGGCCAATTCCGTTGCGGATTACGCAGCGTTGGAGTATTGTATCCGAGAGGATCTGAAGGCAAAACGTCCGCGCATGATGGCGATTTTGGATCCTGTGAAGCTGATCATCGACAATTATCCGGAAGGGCAGACCGAGATGCTCACCGTGCCCAACAATCAGGAAAATGAGGCATTGGGCAGTCGCGAGGTGCCTTTTGCGCGAGAACTTTATATTGAGCGCGAGGATTTCATGGAGGAGCCGCCGAAAAAGTATTTCCGTTTGTTTCCCGGTAATGAAGTCCGTCTGATGAATGCGTATTTTGTGAAATGTGTTGATTTTAAGAAAGATGCGGATGGAAGGATCACAGAGATTCACTGTACCTATGATCCGGCATCGAAGGGCGGAAACAGCCCGGATGGACGCAAGGTAAAGGGCACGATTCACTGGGTGGCTGCTCCGACAGCGAAGAAAGTGACGGTCCGGTTATATGAAAATATTGTAGACGAGGATCTTGGTGTTTACAACGAGGATGGAAGTCTGAATTTAAATCCGAATTCACTGACTGTAATGGAAAACTGTTATGTGGAGCCTGCGCTGGCAGACGCAAAGGCTTACGACAGATTTCAGTTTGTCCGCAATGGATTTTTCTGCGCGGACTATAAGGATTCCAGAGAGGGAGCACCGGTATTTAACCGCATTGTATCCCTCAAGAGCTCTTTCAAGCTGCCAAAGCCCGAATAAAAGGAGGAAACAGTAATGGCAATGCCGGAAAACCAACACACAGACGAGGAATATATCTTTGATAAAAAAATGACCTGCGTAGTGTGTGATAAGCTTTTTACGACAAAAATCTTGAAATCCAACCGCGCCAGACGTCTTGGCTCTGATGCGGATCTGCGTCCGCGGTTTGAGCATATCGACACGTTGAAATACGGTGTCTGCTCCTGCCCGAACTGTGGATACAGCGCGATGCACAGTGTTTTTTCGCATATATCCACCAGGCAGATTGAAAATATCAAACAGCAGGTGTCTACGCATTTTTTGCCGGAGGATCGAAAAGACTGGACATATTACACGTATGATCAGGCGATCCGTATGCATGCGATGGCACTGCAGTGTGCGGATGCCAAGATGGCCAAGGATGGGGAAAAAGCATATCTGCACATGCTGATGGCATGGTTGTATCGTGAAAAGCAAAAAGAGGCAGAGGAGATCACGATTGAGGAATTGAGAAATCAGGAGATCGAACACTGCCGTCAACAGGCTGACGAGCATTATCTGGCTGCGTTTGAGGGATTTCAGCAGGCGATCATGAACGAGATGTTTCCGATCATGGGGCTCAATCAGCCGACCCTGGAGTACATTATTGCGTATATGGCATTTTATTTTGGAAAGCTGGAGGTGGCAGCAAAGCTGATCGGTTCTGTGCTGACGACATCCTCTGCATCCAGAAATGTTAAGGATCGCGCTCTGGAGCTCAAGGCCGAGATCATCAAAACTTTAAAGGAACGAAAAAAATAGAAAATAATAAATCAGGTCGAGGTAACGAGCAGTTATGAAGGAGTTTATGATTGCGTTGCAATCCGGGAAAACACCTTTATATGAACAGATTTATCAGGCGATCAAACGGGATATTGAGGACGGTAAGATTCCCTATGGGGAAAAACTGCCGTCTACTCGTTTATTGGCAGTAAATCTGAATGTGAGCCGCTTTACGGTAGAGCTTGCCTACGAACAGCTTGTATCCGAGGGATACATTCAGGCGAGGGCGGGAAGCGGTTTTTTTGTGTGCGATCTGAGCAATCTGTTTTCCGGCATTACCGGTGGTGAGCAGCTGGGGATAGCGGTTTCGCAGGCGGTGGACCAACAGCCGGATATACGGATTGATTTTTCACCTTTTGCCATAGATGCCGTTCATTTCCCCTACAAGGTCTGGAAGAAAAGAAACCGTGAGGTGATGGATGAAAATACGGATATTCTGACTGCGCGGGAGGCAGCCGGTGACCGGGGGCTGCGAGAGACGATCGCTACCTATCTCTATCGCGCGCGTGGTGTTCACTGTGCGCCGGATCAGATTCTGATCGGTGCCGGCAATGAGTATCTGCTGCTCTTACTGATACAGATGCTTGGCGGGGGATGTTCAGTGCTTATGGAAAATCCGACTTACATGCAGGCTTATGAGGTGTTTCGGCATGCCGGCTGTCAGGTAAATCTGGGAGCGGTGGATGAGGAAGGACTGCTTCTAAGCGCGCTGGATGCGTCTTTGGCGGAGGTGGTCTATGTCATGCCTTCACATCAGTTCCCGATGGGGACTGTCATGCCCCTGATGCGCAGACAGGAGCTTTTGGAATGGGCCGCAGCGGCGGAGGGACGCTATATTATTGAGGATGACCATGACAGTGAGTTCCGGTACGTGGGAAAACCGATTCCCTCTCTTCAAAGCAGGGATCAAAACGACTGCGTGATTTATTTTGGCACATTTTCCAAGAGTATTTCTCCGGCACTGCGTATGAGTTATATGGTGTTACCCAGGCACCTCAGTGAGCGGTTTCATAGAGAATATGACTTTTATTCCTCAACGGTTCCCACCGGGCAGCAGCTGGCAGTTCAGAGATTTATGGAGTCTGGGGATTTTGAACGGCATTTAAACCGGATGCGCCGTGTCTACAAGGCGAAGCATGATTTTCTGCTAAAGGAGTTAAAAAAGAGATCGTGGGTGCGCTGTATTCGAGGAGAAAACGCGGGGCTGCATCTGGTCGTTGAGGTGTCTGGCTGTCGCAGCGAGGCAGAGCTGCTTGCGGCAGCGCTGGAGCGAGGCGTGCGTGTTTACGGCATGAGCGACTATCGCATCGTGTGCGGAATGAGAGAGGAGCCTGTTACGCTACTGCTGGGCTTTGGAGGATTATCAGAGCAGGAATTAACGGAGGGTCTGGCAGTGCTGGATGACCTGTTGACAGGAGAAAAAGAGGATGGTTAAGGATCTGTTATTTGATTTGGACGACACGTTATTTGATTTTCATGCGGATGAGCGTGTTGCGCTGGAAAAGACCTTTGCGGCACTGCAAATCCCGCTGGATGACGGTGTGTGTGACCGGTACAGCGAGATCAATCAGGCCCAGTGGAGAGCACTGGAACGGGGGGAAATCACCCGCGCACAGGTGAAGCTGCGCCGGTTTAAGCTGTTGTTTCAGGAATTAGGCTATGAGACGATCCGGGCAGAGCAGGCGGCGCAAACATACCATACATGCCTGGCGGAGGATTTTCATTTTATGGAGGGCGCGCCGGAACTGCTGGAGGAACTAAAGGGAACATACCGGATGTTTCTCATATCAAACGGCAATTTGCCTGTGCAGGAAGGACGTTTGGGGAAATCCGGTATCCGGCGGTATTTTGCTGATATTTTTATCTCGGAGGTGCTCGGCGCGGAGAAGCCGAATAAAAGATTTTTCGATCTCGCCTTTGCGAAGATTCCGGATTTTGATCCGGAGCATGCTGTCATTATAGGAGATTCACTGACTTCAGATATCATGGGCGGCAGGAATGCCGGTGTGCGTACGATCTGGTTCAATCCCCGGAAACTGCCGGCTGTTCCGGAAATACCGGCGGATTATGAAATTCAAAAGTTAAAAGATTTACCGGAATTGTTGCGGAAATTATAGAATATATGATAAAATAAAATGTCATTTTACAAAAACAGAAAAGGAGTATTTGTTATGTCTGAAAAGAAACGAAGTACATGGGCAAGCCGGGGCACGTTTATTCTCGCTGCGATCGGTTCGGCCGTAGGACTTGGCAATGCATGGAGGTTCCCGGGACTTGCTGCGAAGCATGGTGGCGGAACATTTTTACTGGTGTATCTGGTAGCAATGTTTGTGATGGGAATTCCTCTTTTAATGATGGAGATAAGTATTGCGAGAAAGCTGCACAAGGGCGCCGGTGACAGTATGCGCGGCGTCTGCAAAAAGATGGAGTTTGTCGGATGGTCCGCAACGGCGAACGCATTTGTGATCGTAACATATTATTCAGTTGTATTCGCGTGGGTGCTGATGATGATTTTCGGCGCATTGAAGTTTGCGGGAATGACCGGAGATTCCGAGGCCGCGAGCAATGTGTTCGCGACATTGACTCAGACGACATGGGATGTACCCACTGTACTTTCTGACTGGAGAATTCCGATTCCGGTTCTGATTTCACTCATTATCGCATGGTTGCTCATGTATTACTGCATCCGTGACGGCGCGCAATCGGTAGGAAAGGTCGTAAAATATACCGTATTTTTACCGATTATTTTATTGCTGGTCATGGCAGTCAAGGGCTGTACGATGCCCGGCGCAGGTGAAGGACTGGCACGTTTTTTCATTCCGCAGTTAGAGGCATTTTCCGATCCGACGCTTTGGGTCGATGCGATCGGGCAGGTATTCTACAGCCTGTCTATTTGTATGGCAATCATGTTTGCCTACGGCTCTTATCTGGAGGAGGATTCGAATGTTGCTGTGGACTGTACGATCATCGCGGTCGGTGATGCGGCAGTTAGCATTTTATCCGGTATTGTAATGTTCTCTACCATGGGTGGCGTTGGCATGTTGGATAATATTTCCGCGTCAGGTATCGCAACTGCCTTTATTATTTATCCGCAGGCGATCGTTAACCTGACAAGTATCGGCTGGTTTAATGCGCTGTTTGGTATTATTTTCTATCTGATGCTGGTGACGCTTGCCATTGATTCCGCGTTCTCCATCGTGGAAGGTGTATCTACCGCATTAGCTGATAAGTTTCATACCGATCATAAAAAGATGACACGTGCCATCTGCTGTGTAGCAGCTGTGATCTCTCTGCTGTATGCGACACGCGCAGGTCTTGCATGGCTGGATATCGTAGACAACTGGACGAATCAGATCAATCTGATTCTGATTGGTGTGCTGGAGTGTTTTGCTGTCGGCTGGTGCTTCAATACAGACAAGGTAGTAAAGGAAATTAACCGCAATACGAATAAATATCGGATGCCTGCAACATGGTTCCATATTTCCATTAAGTATGTTTCACCGGCATTGCTTCTCGGTCTGTTCTGCTGGAATATGTATAATATGTATTTAGTATATAATGAAAAGGGATGTTTTTACAGCTATTCCATTGGAGCAGAGGTCATTGCGGGCTGGCTCATATCGCTGCTGGTGTTCACAAGCGGTATCTGGATCCGCCTGATCGTGAAGCATAAAGAGAAGAAAGGCTTCAAGGAGACAGAAGTAGTCTGGAAGGACGCAAAATAAGATAATAAATGCAGTATAAAAGGACGAGGCAGTATGCCTCGTCCTTTTAGCTGATAAAAGATTTAATTGAAGCTCTTCACCCAGTTGACTAATGAGTCATGGTAGACATTGTTTTCAACGTCTTTTCTCATCTGGTCGGTGACGGGACCCTTCTTTTCCATGATGGCGAGGATTGCTTCCTGCAGACCGGCGATCTTTCCGCGCTCAAAGGCATCGCGGTCAGCATCGGAAACCGGTGCTGCGGCGGACTGGGGATCGGGAGCAGGCGTTTCTGCAGGGGCGGGTTGCGGTTCGGGAGCGGGAGTCTCGGCGGTCGCAGGTGCTGCAGTCTCGACAGGTGTATCCGGCTGTGCCTCGGCGGCGAGAACATCTGCCACTGCGTCATTGACATTCAGGACAACAGGCTCTTTTCCAGTGGTATCCGCTGCGGATGCATCTGTCACCGGCAGCCAGATCTCGCCGGAATTGGCACCGACTGTGACATGGATCTGTCCGTTTTCTACGTTCACACGATTTCCGGAGAGTGCACCTACGTAAGAAGAACATCCGGATGCAGCCAGATGGAAATCAGCAGCATTGTCATCATTGTTTACTGCAACAAGAGCAGATCTTCCGTTCAGCTCTCTCGCAAAAGCGTACTGGCGGTTCGTCAGTACCAGCTCGCGGTAAGCACCGTAGGAGAGCTCGGGAGAACTCTGGCGAGCCTTGCCCAGTGCTGCGATCAGCTTTGTAAATGAATTTGTTTCTACTGCATCCGCATAATCCTCATATTTTAAGGCAGGACGAAGGGATGCGTCAGAGAATTTTTCTTTTCTTCCCTCAATACCGAACTCAGATCCGTAGTAGATGGAAGGCACACCGGGTAGTGTGTAGAGCAGTACATGTACCGGAGTGAAGTGCGCCTTGTTGTTCAGCTTTGTATAGATGCGCTCTACATCGTGGTTGTCCACGAAATTGTACAGCTTCAGGCCGTCGGGGCGATTGCCGCCCATCTCATACAGACGCTTCACGGTGTGGGCGATCTCGAAATAGTTGTGGTCGTTGTGACCGGAGTAGAGTGCCTTGTGCAGTGCGTAGTTTGTGACTGCATGCAGTGTGTCGCCGTTGACCCAACGGGTGTAATCACCGTGAATGACCTCACCCATGAGCCAGAAGTCCGGTTTCACTTCGTTTGCCACTGCGCGTAGCATGTGCATATAGTCAAAATCCAGCACATCTGCGGCATCCAATCGGATTCCGTCGACATCAAATTCGCTGACCCAGAAACGGATGACATCGCTGATATAGTTTTTGACATCGGGATTGTGCTGATTCAGCTTGACAAGCAGATTGTAACCACCCCAGTTCTCATAACAGAAGCCGTCATTGTACTCATTGTTGCCGCCGAAGTTTACATTGCAAAACCAGTCACGGTAGGGTGAATGTTCACGGTTTTTCTGTAAATCTTTAAACGCAAAAAAGTCGCGGCCGACATGGTTGAACACACCATCAAAAATAACTTTGATGCCTTGAGCGTGGCATTCCTTTACGAAGTTTGTAAGATCCGCGTTGTCTCCAAGGCGGCTGTCCAGTTTCTTGTAATCAGTTGTCTCATAACCGTGTCCCACCGATTCAAAGAGCGGACCGATATAGATCGCATTACATCCGATCTTTTTGATGTGGCCGATCCAGGGGAGCACTTCGTTCAGCCGGTGAACCGGCGCCGCATAAGTGTTTTCTTTTGGTGCATCACATAGTCCTAACGGATAGATATGATAAAAAATTGCTTCATCGTACCAAGCCATAACGTGTTCCTCCTCATTATTGTTGACATAAAACGCTTTCTATTATATCCTATATTTATTTTGAATGCAAATTTTATCGGTTTAAAAAAATCAGGAATTATGCTATGATAACAAAAGAGGAGTGATATTATGTATGTAAATAAAAGAATCATCAAGGATGTTTTGGATAGTTTGGCCGTTTTTCTGGTAGCGGTTTTTCTGTTTATCGGAGTAATTGCGCTGCTGTGTGTATTTGGCGGAGAGATTATGAGCTGTTTTGGCTTCACCTACAGTTCTGTGCGAAGTGTGATCGGATTCTTTGTCATTGGTGCGATTATCTCGTGGCCTATCAGCCTGACAGCGGAGGCGATTCCAAAGGTACTCTGTTACGATAAAAAAGTATTGCGAAAGTGGCAGGCGGTCATTGTGTACATTGTGCTGGCAACCTTTGCGACTTCCGTGGGACTGTTTGTAGTGGATTCGCATACGACGAAGGTAGTGGCAAATAAGCCATCCATCATTGTGGTATCGCTGTTGCTGGCGTTGTTCAACAGTTATTCGATCATCGTGCACAGACCGGAGAATACATAACATGATCAGCGAGGCTTCTGTCGGATATGGCAGGAGTCTTTTTTTGTATTCTTTTCAAAAAAATATAATTTCCTATTGAAAATTCAAATGGTAAGGATTATAATTGCATCTAGTAATCAAAACTAGATGAAATTGTAAAGGAGACTTTATAAATGAAACCATTGCAGATAGGAAAAAGGATCAAAAGGCAGCCCGTATCATCTTAAAGATGTGGGAGAAGAAATTTGACTGTCTGCCGGATCTGATCATTGTGGAGGGGCCGAAGGCGGGCGGACATCTTGGCTTTTCCAGAGAGCAGCTGGACACACTGACTCCTGAGGAGTATGACGAGGAGATCCGCCGTATCATTGCCTGTACGAAGGAGTATAGCGAGAAGCATGAAAAACATATTCCGGTTGTTGTAGCTGGCGGTATTTTTGACAGCAAAGATGTGGCACATGCGTTGTCACTTGGCGCAGAAGGCGTGCAGGTCGCAAGCCGTTTTGTGGCAACCTATGAATGTGATGCGTCGGAGGCTTATAAGCAGGCATATATCTGGGCGGGTGAGGAGGATGTACAGATCGTTCAAAGCCCCGTGGGTATGCCGGGACGCGCGTTGCGAAATCGCTTTATACAGCAGGTGGAGGAGAAAAAAGAAACGATTTCAAAATGTTATCAGTGCCTGCAGCACTGCAACCCCGCAAATGTGCCTTATTGTATTACAAAGGCGCTTGTCAATGCGGTTAAGGGCGATCTTGATCACGGACTGATCTTCTGCGGCGCGAACGTCGGACGTATCAGACAGATGATGTCTGTGCATGATCTGATGCAGGAATTGCAGCCGGCAGAGGCGTAGATGTCTAAAAAATTGAAATTTAGGTATTGACAAATCCTGGTAGGAGTAGTAACCTAAGCTCAATCAGAAAATGAATAGAAAAAATCGATGACCAAAAGGAGTACCGTAATTCGATTCTGCACAGAGAGCCGGGATGGTGGGAAACGGCGAGATAGTTTTTCGGGAATGGATTTGCGAGATGCAAAGCGAAGTTTAGTAGCGGATGCCGTGTCCTCACGTTA
>JALELN010000143.1 GCA_022771765.1 Lachnospiraceae bacterium
TGTAAACGACGGAACCATGAAGGTTGCAGATGACGTTAAGAACGCTACTGTAACAGCCAGCGTTGTAAAAGAAGGACGCGGCAAAAAGGTTATCGTTTATAAGTATAAGAGAAAAACCGGTTATCATAAGAAAAACGGTCACAGACAGGCTTTCACTCAGGTGAAGATCGAAAAAATTAATGGCTAATTGATACTGGTGAATTGTTATGACTCATGTAACGATTTACACAAATCAAAAAAATGCATTTACTGGCTTCCTCTGTGAGGGACATGCCGGGTATGCCAATGAGGGAGAGGACATTGTCTGCGCTGGCATTTCGACATTGGTGATCAATACGATCAACTCCATCGAAGCGCTGACAGCAACACAGATTCTCGCGGACGCGGAGCAGGAGAGTGGCACGATTCACGTGAACTTTCCGTCAGGCTGTGACTTACAGGCAAAGCTTTTGGTAAATGCAATGATTTTAGGCTTACAAGGAATACAAACAAATTACGGGAAGAAATTCCTGACACTAGATTTCAAGGAGGTGTAACCGATGTTTGAATTGAACCTTCAGTTTTTTGCACATAAAAAAGGAGTTGGATCAACCAAGAACGGTCGTGATTCAGAGTCAAAGAGATTAGGTGCAAAGAGAGCAGACGGACAGTTCGTTAAGGCTGGCAATATCATTTACAGACAGCGCGGAACCAAGATTCATCCCGGCGTAAACGTTGGAATCGGCGGAGATGATACCTTATTCGCTCTGACAAGTGGTATTTTAAGATTTGAGAGAAAGGGAAGAGACAAGAAGCAGGCTTCTGTTTATCCTGTAGCTGAAAACGAATAAGAAGTAAGTGGGCTGTTGCAGTTTTGTAACAGCTCATTTTTATCATCATTAATTTAGGAGAATATTATGTTTGCTGACACAGCAAAAATTATCATAAAATCCGGGAAAGGCGGAAACGGACATGTGAGCTTCCGCCGTGAAAAATATGTGCCTGACGGTGGTCCTGACGGCGGTGACGGCGGTAAGGGTGGCGACGTGATCTTTGAGGTGGACGAGAGCCTGAACACCTTAAATGACTACAGACATAAACGTAAATTTGCGGCACAGCCCGGCGAAGAAGGCGGTAAAAAGAACTGCCATGGAAAAAAAGGCGAAGATCTGATCTTAAAGGTTCCTGCCGGTACGATTATCCGGGACGCGGCAACCGATCTTGTCATTGCCGACATGTCCGGTGACAACAGACGGCAAGTGATCTTGAAAGGAGGAAAAGGCGGTCTTGGTAACCAGCATTTTGCGACCTCCACCATGCAGGCACCAAAATATGCGCAACCCGGTCAGGATGCAATCGAGCTTGAAGTTCGACTGGAACTTAAGGTCATTGCTGATGTAGGTCTCGTTGGATTCCCGAATGTAGGAAAATCCACCTTTTTATCACGAGTAACCAATGCGCAGCCCAAGATTGCCAACTATCATTTTACCACATTAAACCCGAACCTCGGCGTTGTGGATATGGGATGGGGGGATGGCTTTGTGATCGCTGATATTCCCGGTCTCATCGAAGGCGCTTCTGAAGGTATCGGTCTCGGACACGAATTTTTGAAGCATGTGCAGCGCTGTAAGGTGCTTATTCACATGGTAGATGCGGCTTCCGTGGAAGGACGGGATCCGATTGCGGATATTCATGCCATCTGTAAGGAGCTGGAAGCCTTTGATCCGAAGCTTTTAGAAAAGCCGCAGGTCATTGCAGCCAATAAAATCGATGCCTTTTATGAGGGAGAGAACGAGACAATTGCCGCGCTTCGGACAGAATTTGAACCGAAGGGCTGGAAGGTATACCCCATCTCAGCAGTCAGCGGAGCCGGTGTCAAAGAACTGATCGGCGCTGTTAAGCAGATGCTGGATGAGATGGATGATGAGCCGGTTTACTATGAGCAGGAATACTTTCCGGAGCTTCATGTATTTGAAAATGAGGCTTACACCGTCGAGTATAACGAAGAGGCGCAAGAATACGTTGTGGAAGGTCCCAAGATTGAAAAGATGCTTGGCTACACGAACATTGAGTCTGAAAAAGGCTTTTTGTTCTTCCAGAAGTTCTTAAAGGAGCAGGGAATTTTAAAGGAGCTGGAGGATCTCGGTATTCAGGATGGGGATACTGTGCGCATGTATGGGCTGAGTTTTGACTATTATAAGTAATGGAGGACAATCATGGAATTTACAAGTAAACAGCGCTCCTATTTAAAGGGACTTGCAAGTACAGAGGACGCGATCTTTCAGATTGGAAAGTCATCAATTACGCCGTCTATGATTCAGGCAATTGATGACGCCATTGAAAAGCGGGAACTGATTAAAATATCCGTATTAAAAAATTGTATGGACGATCCGCGGGAACTGGCAGATATAGTTGCAGAGCGCACACACTCCAATGTTGTCATTGTGATCGGAAAAAAGATCGTTCTGTATCGGCCAAACCGGAAAAATCCGAAAATTGTACTGCCGAAATAGAAGGCAGCTTTCAGGAGGCAGCTTCAATGAAAAAAATTGGTATTATGGGCGGCACCTTTGATCCCGTTCATAACGGGCATCTTCT
This sequence comes from Lachnospiraceae bacterium, assembly GCA_022771765.1. Taxonomy (GTDB): domain Bacteria; phylum Bacillota; class Clostridia; order Lachnospirales; family Lachnospiraceae; genus W0P33-017. The sequence continues at coordinate 2,578 of JALELN010000143.1, forward strand.
GATCGCAGAAAATGCCTGTGAACAGTTAGAGTTGGATGAGGTACGTTTTATACCAACCGGACAATCACCCCATAAACAGGGGAAAAAGATTACAAACGGCATGCATCGTCTGCGCATGGTAGAGCTGGCAATTGCAGATAACCCGGTCTTTGTGGCAGATGACAGGGAGCTTCGCAGCGCGGCACTCAGCTATTCCTATATCACCTTGCAGAAAATGCATGAGCAGGCACCGGATGATGCACTTTATTTTATCATGGGTGGGGATTCTCTGCGTGACTTTAAGACGTGGTATCACCCGGAAATCATTTGTTCCTGCGCAACACTTGTGGCAGCGGTTCGTGATGATTGTGACCGTGAACAACTGATGTCTTATGCGCGGGAACTGGAGTCGCTTTTTTCCGCGGATGTGCGACTGATCCGCACGCCAAATCTGTCAGTGGCTTCCAGTGAGCTGCGCAGGCGTGTTTCTTCTGGTGAGACGATCCGCTATCAGGTGCCGGAGGCAGTGCGTATTTATATTGCAAACAACCATCTGTATGAAAAGCAGAGTGAACATACGGAAGATATTTGAAAGAGGACGAGCGAATCATGAATGAGAAAATTATAAAGATACAGCACAAAATAGAGAAAAAAATGGATGCGTATCGTTACGAGCATACGTTAGGTGTCATGTACACAGCCGCTGCTCTGGCAATGCGCCATGAAGTGGATCTCAATGACGCTCTGCTGGCAGGGCTGCTTCATGACTGCGCCAAGTGCTATCCGGATGAAAAAAAATTTGAGTTATGCGAGAAATATAATATCAGTCTTACCGACGTGGAACGTCAGAATACAGCACTGATTCACGCAAAGCTCGGCGCTGTTCTCGCCCGGGAAAAATATGGCGTAGAAAGCGAACAGGTCTGTCGTGCGATCGCCACCCACACCACTGGAGCTCCCGGGATGGATAAGCTGCAGCAGATCGTCTTTATTGCCGATTATATTGAGCCTCACCGGGATCGTGCCGGACATCTTGCTGAGATTCGTTATATGGCATTTGATGACTTAGATCAGGCATGCCGGATGATATTGACAGACACTTTGGATTTTCTTTCTGATTCACCAAAGATCGTTGACCCGATGACGAAAGAAACGTATGATTATTATATATCTGATTAAGGAGGAACAGGAATGGCAGAGAGTGCTAAATTCGCGAAAATAGCCTATCAGGCGCTGGCAGACAAAAAAGGAGATAATATCAAGATCATTGATATCAGTGAGATTTCACCGATCGCAGATTATTTTATCATTGCGGACGGTGCCAACCAGAATCAGCTGCAGGCAATGTGCGATGCCGTGGAAGAGGAGCTTTACAAGGCAGGGTGCAAGCTGAAGCAAACGGAAGGGAATCGCAATTCCACCTGGATTCTCATGGACTATGGCGATGTGATTGTACATGTCTTTTCCAAGGAGGATCGTCTGTTCTATGATCTGGAGCGGATCTGGACGGACGGCAAAGAAGTGTCTGCGGACGAGCTGTAAAAAACAGATTATATGGTAAAAAAATACCATCTATTCAGTAAAGAACGCTGAACAGATGGTATTTTTGTTCGTACAGGAAACTTCATCTCCTATACGATGAAAGCCTCCGGCTGGATATGCAATAAATGTCTGCTAAAAAAAGCGGAACACACCAAATACTTTGCCGAGAACTTCACAGTGATCCACGATAATGGGATCCATGGTATCATTTTCCGGCTGAAGACGGTAATGTCCGTCCTCCTTGTAGAATGTCTTGACCGTGGCGGAATCATCTACCAGCGCCACGACCATGTCGCCATTTCTGGCGTCAGACTGCCGCTGCACAAGGACGGTATCACCGCTAAAAATACCGGCATTAATCATGCTTTCACCTTTCACCTTTAACATAAAGGTCTCTGCATTGGGCATATATTCTACAGGAATCGGGAAGTAGTCCTGTATATTCTGTTCGGCAAGAATCGGCTCCCCCGCAGCCACCTGACCGACAACCGGAACATTTACGACCTCACGTCTTGTCAGATTAAAATCATCATCCAGAATCTCAATTGCGCGGGGCTTGGTCGGGTCACGGCGGATATATCCGTTCTTTTCCAATGTCTCCAGATGAGAGTGGACAGATGAAGTAGACTTTAAATTGACTGCCTCGCAGATCTCACGCACAGCCGGCGGATAACCTCTCTGTAAAATTTCCTGCTTAATATATTCTAAAATCTCACGCTGTTTTTCACTGATTTTTCCGTTCGCCATAGATTGCATCCTCCTGTTGCTCATAATTCACTTAAATCAATTCTGTCACTGTTCTTTGTCTTTACCATTGCAGGTAAAACACTTGTTTCATATTTAGTGTAGCATAATTGCCTTTAAAAAGCAAACATATATTCTGAAAATTTGTTCGATTTTTATTGACAAACAGTTGTTCGGGTGCTATATTAATACCAGAACAGCTGTTCGCAAACGTCTGTTTACAAAGGAGGTACTACTTATGAAAAATATACAGCATACATTAGAGCGTAAACCTGTATTAAAAAGAATGATGCTTTTAGTTGGTACGTTGATTGTGATTTTGCTTTGTACCTTCGCATTGAGCACCCTAGCGACTGCAAAACATACACAGGCCGCACAACGTGGTACACAGACTACTTACGAGAGTATTCGTATTGCAGGAGGAGATTCTCTGTGGAGTATTGCACAACAATACCATGGTATTGAGGAGACTGCTGATTTTGTAGAAGAACTGAAAGTGTTAAACAATCTGTCTTCCGATCGCATTCAGGCCGGCTCCTATCTTTTAGTTCCCGTTACCTCTGTGATGTAGTCAATTCTTCTGACTACTATCCACTTATTATTCATACAAATACCACAAACAGGTGAAAACGCGGCAGACTGTCAATCTGTCGCGTTTTCGCTGCATATTTTATTCTTCTGTTGGCTCCGTTTTCTCACGAAGCTGGACAACACGTCCCGCCATGCGACGTCGCTTGTCTGCCTGAGCAGCGTAGTGTCGTCTGGTTGTGTTGACATCCTTGTGTCCAAGAACATCTGCAACCAGATAAATATCACCGGTTTCCTGATAAAGCGTCGTACCATAGGTGCTTCTCAATTTATGCGGTGTGATGTTTTTCACCGTTGTAACCAGCCTGGAATACTTCTTTACAAGATTTTCTACAGATCGTACCTGAATACGTTTTTTTTGCATAGAGAGGAAGAGAGCATTGCCGTGTCCTTCCACGGCTTCGATTGTTTCTCGTTCCTCCAGATAGTCCAGCAGCGCATCTGCAACTTCGTCACTGAAATATACTACAACCTCTGCGCCGCCTTTTCGATGGATCTTAATACCGTTATTTTTGAAATCAAGATCATCCATATCCAGTCCCACACATTCTGACACACGGATTCCGGTTCCCAGCATCAGTGTCATCATAGCGAGATCTCTTTTTTTTGTCTGTTCGTGGTACTTTTTCTGGCGTTCTGTGAGTTTTTCGCCAGATTCCACCTGATCCAGCAGTAGTGCCACTTCATCGATATCCAATCGAGTGATATTTTTTTCATGGATCTTCGGAGTAGAAACAAGTAATGCCGGATTTTTTTCAATCAATTCTTTTTTGTAAAAATAGTTATACAGACTTCTCAGGCTGGCCAGCTTTCTGGCAATGCCTCGTTCATCATTCGTGTGTTCCACACCATTCTTTTCATAATATTTTAAGTAAGAGAGATATTCTTCAATATCCAGTGCGGTCACTTCGTCCAACAGGGAAAGCGGATATTCCGGAATCGGAACTTTATGATACACCGGATTGTTATCATGAATATATTCAAAAAAAACACCCAGATCGTAGGAATAGGCCAGCCGGGTACGTGAAGAAGTCGTCTGTTCGATACCTATAAAATATTCCCGGCAGAATTTCGGCAACAGATCAAGCTGCTCCCGAAGTCGGACGGCATTTGTTATATTTACTTTCTCATAATATGCTTTTTCTTTCATTTATTAAGCTCCTTTTTCATGAATAGCATTGCGCATATTTGTTAAAACATATATACTGATAGCTGTTAGCAAAATAGTGTAGCTGTTCCAATTAACATTTTCTTATTATATTTTAGCGTATTTAGCAAAAGAAGCAAAGATTTTTATAAAAATTAACACAATGGTATTAACAAAAAGGAGACGCTTATGAAATTTGTCATTCAAAAGGTAACACATGCATCCGTGACAGTTGACGATCAGGTAATCGGACAGATCGGAAAGGGCTATCTTGTATTGATTGGTGTGGCAGAAGATGATACAAGAGAGATTGCGGATAAGCTTATCAAAAAGCTGCTGGGGCTTCGCATCTTCGAGGATGCCGACGGAAAAACAAATCTTTCCCTGCGCGACGTAGACGGGAGTTTGTTGCTAGTCAGTCAGTTTACTCTGTACGCAGACTGCAAAAAGGGTAATCGTCCCTCCTTTACAAAGGCCGGAAATCCGACACTCGCAAATGAGTTATATGAATATATCATTGAAAAATGTCGTGCGGAATTTCCGGTAGAAACCGGTTCTTTCGGCGCAGACATGAAGGTTGAACTGTTGAATGACGGCCCCTTTACAATTATTCTGGATTCTGCTGAGCTCTGTTAATGCTACGAGGATGAACATGGATTTTTACATCGTTAAGACCATAAATGAGCTATTTATCGTTCATTTATGGTCTTAACTTTTCGTTAAACTGTTCTTTTGCGAATAGTTATGTCTGACTTGATCCAAAACTCTCTTGCGTTTTTTTCATTCTTATTTATTGATGTCTCTGTATTTTAAAAGCATATCTACACACCCATCGATACCGATCTTTTCAATGTTCAATGACAGATCATAACTGCGGGCATCTCCCCATTTTTTATTTGTGTAGAAATTGTAATAGCTTGCACGCTGTTTGTCGGTACGATTAATGAGATCCTTTGCCTTAGACTCAGTTATGCCAAGATCATGAGAAACACGTTTGATACGGTAATCCTTACCGGCATAAATAAATGCATTGATGCAATGCGGTTCTTCAGACAAGGCGTAATCGGCGCAACGTCCGACAATCACGCAGGATCCTTCCTTTGCAATTTTCTTAATCGTATCAAACTGAGCCAGAAATACCTTCTGGCTTAACGGCATATCTAAATAGGCATTACCATGATAATTACTGAAAGAATATGTATCTGTAACCAGAGAATATAAAAAACTGCTGGTTGGCTTCTCATCCTGCATGTGAAAGATCTCTTCACACAAACCGCTTTCTGCGGCCGCTCGTGTCAATAAATCCTTGTCATAAAAAGGAACACCCAGTTTTTCTGCCAGTTTCTCTCCGACATCTTTGCCACCGCTTCCAAATTCACGTCCGATTGTATAAATAATTTTTTCCATAAAACATACCCTTCCGTAACTGTTCGAAACCTTCGTGACAGATACGTCCTTTCTATTATTTCGGTACTTTTAGTATATCACTTTTGACGCAAATCCGCTAATAATTTTTCGAAATATTCAGGTAATTTTGCGCTGATTTCTAAAAATTCACCGGTAGTCGGATGAATAAAGCCTAAATTCATTGCATGAAGCGTCTGCCCCTGCAGTTTCCACCTTCCACAAGCGTGCCGTCCACCGTAAACTTCATCACCGAGAAGCGGATGCCCGATGCTTGCCATATGCACACGAATCTGGTGTGTTCGTCCGGTTTCCAGGGCAAATTCCATATAGGTATAGTTTCCGAAGCGCTCCAATACCTTGTAATGGGTGACTGCAGGTTTTCCGTTTTTTTCATTAATCGCCATTTTCTTGCGATCTTTGGGATCCCGTCCGATGGCACCGCAGACTGTGCCCTCATCATCTGTCAGATTTCCGATCACAATTCCACGGTATCTGCGGTTGCAGGAATGATTTTTGATCTGTTCCGCAATATGGATATGCGCCGCGTCCGTCTTACAGATGATCAGCGAGCCAGTCGTATCTTTATCAATGCGGTGTACGATACCCGGACGCACGACACCGTTAATCCCACTCAGTTCACTGCCGCAATGGTACATGACCGCATTCACCAGGGTTCCTGAATAATGGCCTGCCGACGGGTGTACAACCATACCCTTCGGTTTATTGACAATTAACAGATCTGCATCCTCATACAAAATATCCAGCGGAATATTTTCGGGGTTGATCTCTACGCGCTCTGCCGGTGGCGTTTCTACTGTGATCACATCATCCGTATGCAATCTGTAATTGGCCTTCAACACCTTACCTTCCATGGTAACATGCCCGTCTTTGATCAGTTTTGAAAAATAAGTTCTTGACCGCTCAGGAAAAACAGCAGTCAGGAACTTATCCAGTCTCTCATCTTCATATTCATATGTCACTTCGAAATTTGCGATTACATTCTCACTCATGATCCGGATACTCCATGCTTCTTCCACGGAAAAATAAGCGCAGTCAGGCGATCGAGATCTGCCTCTTTATAATAAAACAAAAGCAGCATAATAAACAGCGCCATCGCACAGGTTACATAGATATCAGCCACATTGAAAATCGGAAAATCAATCAGTGAAAAATAAAAGAAATCAATCACATAATTGTGCAAAATGCGGTCAATAAAATTGCCGACTGCACCGGCGAACAAAGCAATACAGATACCGTGAAGCGGGTAAAAATGCTTCTCCACGGGAATCCTTCCGTAAACATAAATAAGCAGCGCGATCATCAACACCGTGACTGTAATGAAAAAGAATTTTTTACCCTGTAAGACCCCAAAGGCCGCACCGTGATTTTCCAGATAATGAAGCTCAAAGACACCTTTCAGAATTACAAAGGATGCCTGATCCTTTAATTTTGCCACTGCCAGATACTTCGACACCTGATCTAGAAAAACCAGCAGAAGTACCAGCAAAGCTCCCAATGAAAAGAGTCCCACCCTATGTTTTTTTGAGTTTCTATTCATATTTGCCATCCTCTATTCCCCTAATACATAATGAATGGCCTCCAAGAGGTCTTCATCCGTTAAAGACAGATCGGAATATGCCTCACCGATATGACTTAACAGTGTAAATTTCACTTTTCCACCAATCATTTTCTTATCGGATTTTGTTGTTTCAAGAATTTCTTTAGCGTCATAGCCACTGATACGAATCGGTAGCTGATAAGCTGCCAGAACCTGTTCAACATCATGAAGCTCCGCTTCTGTCAGGTGTCCTTTTTTGACAGAGAGATATGTCGCGGCTACCATACCGAGCGCTACGCACTCACCGTGATACAGCTGAAAATCAGAGAGCTTTTCAATCGCATGACCGATCGTATGACCAAAATTTAATAACGCACGCTCCCCTTTTTCCTTCGGATCATTCTCAACCACAACCCGCTTGATATTGCAACCGGTATTCAGCAGATCGATCATCGTTTTGGGTGTTTTTTGACAGATCAGCTCACGATTTTCCTTCATCCACGAATAATATGCTCCGTCTTTGATCAGTCCATGCTTAATCTCTTCTGCCATTCCATTGGCAAATTGCTGATCCGGCAGTGACTGAAATACTTCCATACTCATATAGACTAATTTAGGCTGATGAAACGCGCCAACCATATTTTTATATTGCCGGAAGTCCACACCGGTCTTTCCTCCGATACTGGAATCCACTTGTGCCAGCAATGAAGTGGGTACCTGGATAAAATCAATACCACGTAGATAGGTCGCTGCTGCAAAACCGGTCAGATCACCGACTACTCCTCCACCAAGCGCAACGAGGAAATCATGGCGATCGAATCTGTTGATAATTAAGTGTTCATATAATTTTTGAACAGTATCCAGATTTTTACTTTGCTCCCCTGCTTCAAACACAAAGGAAATAACATTTGTATACTGACTTTCCAGCAGCTTGGAAATCTTTTTTAAGTAGATATCTGCCACTTGTGAATCGGATACAATGCAAACTTTTTTCGTTTGATCTGGTCCGATCGCTGCAGTAATATCCTCCGGCAACTTTGCAAAACTATCATTAAGTGTAATTTCATAACATTTTCTGCCCTCATAATTTACGACAATCTCTTTTCTCATGTTAAAATCCTCCTCAAAACAATCTCAGCTGAATATCCGATAAGAAAAACGAATCCGATCTTTTTTGGTGACACCGAGTGTTTCACCGAAACGTATCTTTCCAAATCCACGAATTGATAAAACGTCTCCTTGTTTACAGTAATATGTATTATGTAAACTTTCCGCGCCATTTACAAATATTTTTCCCTCTTGAATCATGCGTAATGATGCGGAACGGGAAATGTTACAGATCGCAGCTATGACAGCATCCAGACGATTCGATGTTACGATTGCCTCTTTTTCCTCAAAATGCGGTACATAATTAATGTTCCCTTCCTGTTCTGCTTCTAATGTCACAACGGTATGCCGCACAGATGTCAGTTGTTCCAATATATAGGGAACAATCTCTTCTTTCGCAAAGAAAAACATCTCCGTATCATTCACGATCAGATCTCCCAGCTTACTGCGCTCAATACCAAGACTCATCAGCGCTCCCAGCACATCCCTGTGCGTCAGTTTTTCCGCAAATTTGGGATAGGCAGGACGAATACGGACACACTGCATCGGATAATCCCATTCATAAAAGAGAGCATCAGGGATAAATGCTACCATCTGACGCTCTGCATATTCATACCCGCCAGACATCCGGTATCCGGATTCCAGCTTTTCTTTGTTCTGTTTTAATATCGACTGTTCGTTGATCGTCAGAAAATCGGAAAAAGTCACAATTTCCTTTCGATTTGCCTGCCTTGATAAATCAATCAAACGTTTACAAATGTATGTCGCTTCTTCATTCATATTAAATTCCTGACAGGTCAAAGGTATCCATAATGGACTGAAAATCTCCGGAAATGTCTACACTCTCCGGTGTGATAATAAAAATATAGTTCGAAATCTTTTGAAGATTTCCGTTGATCGCAAAGCAGGATCCGGATGCAAAATCGATAATACGCTGTGCGATATCAACATCAAGACCCTCAACATTCAGAACTACAGTCCGGTTTGCAAGCAATGTTTCCGTAATCTCTCTGGATTCATCAAAGGAAGTAGGCTTGATCACACATACCTCCATGCCGCCGGCATTCTGTGAACGTCTGGAAGAACTGCGCATCGGCGTAATCTTATTCTGTGGCTTTTCCTTCGGGCGTCTGACATCCACTACAGACTCTGTTTCTGCAAAATCCGTTGTGCTGACTGACTGCTGTTTACGACTGGCTCTGGGTTTTTCATCTACCTCGTCATCATAGCCATCATCATAAAAATCATCATCGTCATCCGGGCCGAGACGCATCATATTTAAAAATCCATCAAATACACTCATGATCTATCGCTCCTTCGTGTTGTAGTTACGTGCGCCGAAGATTCCGGTTCCGACACGAACCATCGTAGCGCCCTCTTCTATGGCCACCTCATAATCTCCGGTCATTCCCATGGACAGAATATCCATACTTACATTATCAATGTTTTTGTTTTTTATGTCAACAGATAATTGCTTAATTTGCCGAAAATA
>JALELN010000129.1 GCA_022771765.1 Lachnospiraceae bacterium
TTGCATAAAAAACTGAAGCATGCCAGTCTGGACAGGGAAAACATTTATCTGCTGGAGGGCATCTCTTCTCCTTTTGTGGCAGGAGTATTGCGTCCACGGATATATCTGCCCTGTGACCTGGAAGAAAAAGAAAGGACATACGTTCTGCTTCATGAAAAGACGCATATCCGCAGAGGTGATCCTTTGTTCCGTGTCCTTGGATATGTGGCATTGACGCTGCACTGGTTTAATCCGCTTGTGTGGGTGGCGTTTTTCCAGAGTGGCAGGGATATGGAGATGTCCTGTGATGAGCTGGTGCTGCGTAGGCTTGGCGCACAGATCCGGTGTGATTATTCGGATTCGCTGCTGGCAATGGCGCAGGGAAAGGGAGCAATTGGATTCGCGCCGCTGGCGTTCGGCGAGGGTGATACGGGCAAACGGATCAAAAATGTGCTGAATTACAAAAAGGTAACCGCCCAGACGCTCGTGATTGGTGTGCTGGTGGTTGCTCTGGCGGGAATCGCACTCGGCGCGGATGCAGTGGAGAATACGCCGAAGAATGGACAATCACAGGAGACGGACGGTTTTGTAGAAATGAAAAATCCGGTGCCGGTGGATACACAACAGAATGAGCAGCCGGATGTATCGCCGCAGGAAACATCCGAGACAGAAGGTAACGTACCTGGACAAGACGAACCGGAGGACAGCGCAGTCATCGCAACGCTATCCGTGCGCACGATTTCCCGCAGTGCCCGGTGTATTGACAATTATGTGATGCCGGATGATGACTGGGAGAAAAATTACGACAGCGAGCTGGCGTTTGCGGAGGACTGTAAATTTTACATCAACAGCAGCCGCACGACGATGGATGCCAAGGAGGTATCTTTTTCAGAGTTTGCGGATGCGATCGATGCAGGTGATCCGATCCTGAATAAGCCCTGCATCGTGGAGATCCATAATGATGATAAACTGATCCACAAGATTACGCTGATCAGTGAGCGTTATCAGTATGGTGTCAGCTATGCAACTGCATCGGAGGGCGATATGTACAACGGGGCAATGTTTGGTGGGGGAGAAGATCCGATGATAGCGTATCCCGGTTTTTACAGAACATATAAGCTGGTACGTACTGAGCAGATGGATCTCGCAGCAACGCCCGGCGAGGAAACGATAGAGATATATAATGGGGGAGCAGACGGCGGCAGTCAAGGACAGGTATTTATCCGCGATGCGGACGGAAATCCGCTTTACTGCTATGCTGTCAATGATTCGGGCAGGTGTTGGAGCAACCTTTACGCCGGACGCATCGACGGCGCCGGTGATCCGTATCTGCTGGAGGTGAATCTGGAAAACCGTGATACCTCCGGTGAATATTCCTTTTATGTGTATTCACTGGGCGCAGAAAATGGAGCCTTTACGCAGATCGCCGGCAGCAGGATTGAGTGGAACCAGACCGGCAGTCTGATCTATGAGCCGGACGAGATGCTTCAGTTTTTCCATGAGCTCGGTCACTATCTGTACAACAGTCACCTGCTCGTCGGAATGGAGGATCAGAAGATCCGCACGGATCCGGTGTGTGACGTGGATCACTATACTTATATGAATTTCGCTCCTTCTTGCTTTGACGATCCCTATGAGGGGATGGATGTGAGATGAAATTCATACCGGTTGTTATATGGTAAGATTTCATGCGAATTGAAAAAAGCAGTGCCTGTAAAAATCAGGCACTGTTTTTTTGGGAACCTTTTCATGGGATAAATAATCATTATATATAGAGGAAAATTTATCTGATGCAAAGGGAGTGTTTCTAATGAAAAAAGTATGTTTTGGTATGGGAGCTGTAATTATCATATGCATGGCTGCTATGGGAATTTATGGTCTCTACAATCTGATGACAGACAGTAATTTTGGAACGGGTACCTGCGGTACACTGATCTTTTTGATCGCGGAGCCGGTCTGTTTTCTTTTACTGGAGCTGGACGTTTTAATCTGGTATCGGTACAAGAAAAAACATATGGGAAATCAGTCTAAATAAATTTATCAAAATCCAAATACCCAAACAGCAAAATTTTGGGAACCTTTTCAGGAGTTCCATGATCGTATATAATAGAGAGGGATTAATACAGAGATTAAAAGGATCAATGAAACGATGACAAAGAAAAAATTTTGTGACTGTATTTACATATATAAGAAGGATCTTTATATCATCGCGAGTGCCATTTTAAAAAATCCGGCAGATGCGGAGGACGCAGTCAGCAACGCGATACTGAAAGGTTATGAAAATCGGGAGCAGCTGCGGGATATCCGGAAATTTAAACCGTGGATGCTTATGATCACGAAAAACGAGGCGCTTAAGATCAAAAAGAAGCAGTTCGATTTGCCCGGGAATGAAATGGTAGAAGCGATGCTGAAGCCGTCGAGGGATCAGTATGATGAATTGTGGGATGTGATTCGTAAAATGAAAGAGGAATACCGTCTGGTCATCGTATTGTTCTATTATGAAAATTTGTCAATTCGCGATATTTCAGGCGTGTTGAATATTCCTGTGGGAACCGTGAAATCCCGTCTGAAACGTGGAAAAGAAGAATTGAAGCAGGCATTGCGATATCTTTGAGAGGAGGTGGCTGAACATGACGCGATTTGATAGAGACATAAAAAAAGCAGCGAGAGATTTTAAGGTACCGGAAAGCTATGAAAAACGTGTAGAAGAAACGATTCAGTCACTGTCTGAGGAGGATGTATCATTTCCGTGTGAATCTCATAAGAAAAATTTGAAAGGTGTGCTTGTATTTGTATGTGTCTGCATGGTCTGCATGGTTTTGTTTTCAACGGCAGAGGTGACACACGCAGGTTTTTTGGAAATGTTTAAGGAAACAATTATAGATTTTCTGGGACTTGAGACAGAAGAGTCAAAATCAATGGGGATTGAAAGTCGGAAAGACAATGCGGTAAGTAAGCCGGATCTGCTTCTGGAACTGCAGGAGAAGGTGATTGACGGGCAGAATATTTATCTGATCGTTAAAGTCACTGCACCGACAGATGTCGTTTTCCATGATCATATCGGTTTTGACTATTTCGCCTTTGCCGAAGGCGAAAATTATAATACCGAAAATCTGCTTCCGGGAGCAAGGGATTGTCAGCTTTTGGAGGTACTGGAGGGAAAGAGCAATGTGGCTACCTATATTGTCAGTCTCTCGTCTACGCAGGAATTACAGGAGGGAACGGAAGTGACGGCCTTTTTTAAGGATCTGGTGGAAGATCCTTACAGCGATCACCCGGATGTTCTGGTGGAAGGGATGTGGAGTATCACGTTTGTCGTTGAGCCAACCGTCTCTGAGACAATTCAGATCAAGGGCACATCTGACATGACCTATCCATTTCTGGATACGACGGCAAAGATGGTAAAATTAAATTTATCGCCGCTTGGTATGACGCTCGTCTCTGATATTTCAGAGGTTGACAGTGAACTGCTGGGATTTGCCGATCTGAAAATAGCGGTGCGGCTGAAAATGATAGACAACAGTGAACTGGTTGTCGCCTGTCATGATGAGGAGGAAGATACAATTATCAGCAGTAGCAGCTATGATTTTGCGCAGACAGATGATAAAATATTAATGACTTCTACTTTCCAGTTTGAGACACCGGTATCTATTGCGCAGGTTTCAGGTGTATATCTGGAAGATTATTATGTGTCGTTTAAAGAGTGATGGTATGTGTGCATATTCTTATGTTTTTTGGGAAAACTTCTGGTAACAAAAAATGCAACATTCTGTATAGAATGTTGCATTTTTTATTTACATTCTATATTTCGGACGATTTCTTTAAATCTTAACCCCTAAATTTTAATTTTCTGAAAATT
>JALELN010000161.1 GCA_022771765.1 Lachnospiraceae bacterium
ACCATAATATACCGATCCCCAGACCATCAGATAGATCAATCTGCCAACCAGAAATATCATCAGCGTCGCCACAACGAAAAACATGAGTACAATTTTTTTCCGATTGTGAACCTTCGTCCATTCCTCTCGCTCCACGATATATAAAAACCTCACAAAAGCAGTTATTATAACTTATTACTGCTCTTATGAGGTTATGCTTCACAATGTTACTGCTGCGGCTCGCCTAGTTCCTCACCAGGCTGCGACTCTGCCCCTTCCACAGGTTCGTCCGGAGTGTTCTCATCTTCCTGTGGCTCATCCGGAGTATCCGCGCTTTCCGCAGAATCGCTTTCCGCCGGCTGTTCCTCCTGCGGCTCTGCAGTTGTAGCCGGAACGCTCACACCGTTTAGTCCGGTATAAAAATTCGTCTCTTCCGGTGTCAGTGCGCCTTCTGCCGGAGTTTCATCCTGATAGATATTCAGGTAAGGCAACGCCTCTTCCAAAATCTCACGCACAATATTCTGTGCATAGGTACTATGTGCCTGATCGTGCGTATTCGGCTCATCTACCACAGAATAGATGACAAGCTGCGGATCATCCGCCGGCAAATAACCGATAAAAGAAACCAGATAGTTTTTCTCATCCTTTGCTCCGCTGACAGATTTCTGCGCCGTACCGGTCTTTCCTCCCATGGAATACCCGGCCACCTTCGCATAGCGTCCGGTTCCCTCAGATACAGTATCATAAAGATAACTTCTGATCTGCGCGCTGGTCTCCTCCGAAACTGTCTGCTTAATACGCACCGGATCAATCGTACGGATCACGTTTCCGTTTTCATCCAGCACCTTTGATACCATGTGCGGCTGGTAAAAATCACCGCCGTTCACCAAGGAAGAAAACGCGCTCGCCATCTGTATCATGGTCACATTAAAATTCTGTCCGAAAGAGTTTGTAGCCAGATCGACGGTCTTCATGTCCTCTGCATGATGCAACAGGGAATCCGTACGTGCCTCACCCGGAAGATCCACATTCGTTCGCAGACCGAATCCGAAAATATTCTGATACTCACAGAAATTCTCCGCACCGATACGGTAGGACATCTGCATCAGCGCATCATTGCAGGAATCCATCAGTGCCGTCCGAATTGTCTCTGTACCATGTCCGTTCCGGTTCACGCAGTGGATCTTATGTCCGGAAATTGTCTCTGCGCCGTCGCACACATAGCTCTCATTTCCCTTTAAAGTTCCTGTTTCCAATCCGCACGCCACTGTGAAAGGCTTTGCAGTGGAACCCGGCTCATAGGTGGAAGACACGCAATAGTTTGTCCACAGACGATTGAGCGCATCCGATTTTTCGTCCTCACTCATCTGCTCGATCTCTTCCTTCGTGTAGACACCTTCGAGGTTCCACGGATCTGTCAGATCAAAGGTCGGATACTGTGCCATCGCCTTGACCTCGCCGTTTTGCGGATTCATGATCACCACGCCGATATTGCTCGCCGCCGCACCCTCACGGTAATTATCCTGAAATGTCTCACAGAATTCCTGTATTTTACTCTCCACAATGCTCTGCAAATTTGCGTCAATCGTTGTGACAATCGTATCCCCGTCCACCGCTTCACGCACCGTTTTTTCCAGATCGTTGTCTGAGTTAAGATAGCCGTAACGTCTGCCGTTTGTTCCGCTGAGCACATCATCATAATAGCTCTCCAGCCCCAGCATGCCGACGTTATCCGACCGGGTAAACCCGATCACCGGACTCGCAAGTGAACCATATGGGTAGGTTCGGATATAATTTTTTTCAAACCAGACACCCTTCAAATTCGGGTTGTTTTTTGTGTCAGCCGCCAGCGTAGCATATTTTTGCATTTCCTCGTAGCTGATCTTTTTTAAGAGTACATTGTACTGACTGTCCGGCGAATCATTCACCAGCGCCCGAATTTCACTTTCATTCAATTCCGGATAGCACGAAAAAAGCGCTGTCAGCGTAGGCTCGAGAAACGGCTGTTTTCCACCCACATCACTGGTGAGCACCTTACAGTCCAGCACAAGATTATAAACATCGGTGCTGGTAGCCAGAATCGTCCCCTTCGCATCAAGGATATCTCCCCTGCGATAGGGAATCGTCTCACTGTCGTATGCCTGCTGCGACAACACAATCTTTTCGTAAGTAGCACCCTTCGCGTACTGAATGTACATAATCCGCCCAATCAGTCCGGTCAGGGCACCCGCGATCACAAGAAAAAGAACAATCAGCTTCTTTTTCATGCGAATCGTAAATTTCTTCGGTTTTCCTCTTCTTTTTTTTGTTTTTTGCTGTTGGTTTGCCAAAATACTTATTTCCTATTCGGGTATTTCACCATACTGAGACATAAAATCGGCATGATCAATCTCGTAGTACACAATCTGATCTTCACTCGGATAACCCATACCAAGCACATCCATTGCCTGCTCCTTCACATCCTCCATCTTCACCGAAGTGGCCAGACGCTTGCTTGTGGCATCATTGTCAGTCTTCAACGCGCTGACCGTTGTCTCCAGCGCCGCAATATTTTCCAGACGTATGGTGATGTCTGACTGTAGTTTAATATAAAACCCTGCTGTAATGCAAGTCACAATTGCCGCCATTGTCAAAAAAACGACATAGCCGCGGTTCATAATGAGCGCTTTATCCTGATTACGCCGCGCGATCGCACGCCGTCTGCGGGCGATTTGTCTTTCCTGCTGCTCCCGCGCCTCACGCTCCCTGCGTCGTTTCTGTTCGTTCTCCCAGTCGTCCGGCATTGCATCCATGCGCCGAACCGCATTTCCTTCGATGTAAGTCATCTTCCGGTAGTCACGTCCATAGCTGTCTGTCTGGTAATTCTGGTAATTGTTTCTTCTGTAAGCTCTGTTTGACTCTGCCATAACTGTTTCCCCTTATTTACCGGCAATTTCCATTTGCCGTTATTTTATTTCTTTTCAAACACCCGGAGCTTTGCACTCTTTGACCGGGGGTTTTCCTCCATCTCCCCATCCGTGGGTAAGATCGGCTTCCGTGTGATCACTCTGCCCTTTGACACATTCCCGCACACACATACCGGGAAGTCCGGCGGACAGGTACACGGATTTTCATTATTTCTGAAGATTGTCTTTACGATGCGGTCCTCCAGCGAGTGGAAGGTAATAATGCAGATCCTTCCGCCCGGATTTAACAGGCCGATCATCTCATCCAGATGATCTCTCAGCACATCCAGCTCATGATTACAAGCGATGCGAAGTGCCTGATAGGTACGCTTTGCCGGATGTCCTCCGGTTTTTGCTACCTTTTTCGGTATCGAAGCGGCTATGATCTCGTTGAGCTGTCCGGTTGTCTCGATCGGTTCCCTCTCCCGCGCCGCTACAATATGTTTTGCGATATTCTTTGCAAAGCGGTCCTCACCGTAATCTCGGATAATTCGGTACAACTCCCCCTCACTGTACTCATTTACAATATCCCGGGCGCTGATACTGGACCGCTGATCCATACGCATGTCCAGCGGCGCATCCTCTACCCGGTAGGTAAAACCGCGCTCGGGGGTGTCCAGCTGAAAAGAAGAAACACCCAGATCAAGTACGATCCCATCCACACCTGTGATGCCGATGCGTGCCAGTTCCTCCTTCATATCCGAATAATTACTGCGAATGATCGTCAGACGCTCACCGAATTCCTTCAGACGCTCACCCGCTGCCGCAATTGCGTCCGCATCCTGATCGATACCGATCAGCCTGCCATTACCGGAAAGCCGTTTCAGCACTTCATAGGCATGTCCACCGCCTCCCAGCGTTCCATCGACATAAATGCCATCCGGCCGGATATTCAGATTTTCAATCGTCTCCGTCAAAAGGACGGATGTATGGTTAAATTCCATCTGCCTGTTTCCTTTTTAAAAGCTAAAGCCCAGCTCTGCCATATGCTCTGCCACTTCATCCATGTCATCATAGTTACTGCTCTCCAGCCAGCGATCCTTGTTCCAGATCTCCACACGATTTAAAACTCCGGCTGACACGATGTCCTTTTGTAAATCTGCATGTTCACGCAGATTCGGAGGAATAAGGATTCTACCCTGCTTGTCCACCTCGCAGGTAGCTGCGCCCGCGAAGAAGAAACGCATAAACCGGCGGGTCTCTGCATTGGAAGGCAAACCACGAAATTTTTCCTCGATACCCTCCCACTCGGATTTGGGGTACACGAAAAGACATCCGTCGAGCCCTTTGGTCACGACAAATTCCTCTCCCAACTGTTCACGGAACTTAGAAGGGACGATCACTCTGCCTTTTGCATCAATGCTATGATTGTACTCACCGGTAAACATTTCGTGTCCTCATCGTATATCCGCAGCCCATTGGCAGATGCTCCAACTTATGCACAAAGTTGTGAACTTATCCACCACTTTCTACCACATATATACCACTTTCCTCCACTTATGACCCTACTATACTCCCATTTTGAAAAAAAATCAATGGAACATATGTTTTTTCCGCAAAATAAAAAAGAACTGTACCTGACACTCGATTGCCCTTTTCCTCGTCAAGCTCGGTCGGGCAAAATCGTGTCAAATCCAGTTCTTTTCTTTACGCTTTCGAAAAAATCTGCTTATTCAGACTCCACAATGATTTGCTCTAAAATCGAATCTACGCGTCGGCTGGCTTCCAGACATTCCTCGGAATCCAGTCCGAACGCTATATTTTTATTCAGTTTTTTCCGTTCCTGTTCCAGCTGACGCAGCAGCTCCGTTTTGTCCCTCGTCTCTTCGACTGTCATCTGTCTGTGTCTTTCCTCCACTTCTCGCCACTCTACGACGCATGACTATGATCCATACAGCGGACATCACTGCCATCACTGTAGCTACGACCATGGATACCGGTATGCCGATCACCGGTATGAGAAGCTGATCCGTGCGCAGGCTCTCCACCCAGAATCTGCCGACTCCGTATCCGAAGAGGTACAGAAGAAATACCTCGCCGTCAAATTTCTTGCGACGGATATACCACACAAGAAACAACAATAATGCCAGATTCCACAGCGATTCATATAAAAAAGTAGGATGTACCTGTATGTAATCCACACCGTCAAGGGTCAGAATGTGCGCCGCGATCGAATCCGTGATCTCACCACTTCGCACAGCATTGACCGGCAACTGCATGGCAAGCAGATTATCCGTATATCCACCAAAGCACTCGCGGTTAAAAAAGTTTCCCCATCGTCCGATGATCTGTCCGGTTATCAGACCAAGTCCTGCTGTATCACACACGAGTGGAAAATTCATTTTTCTCTTTTTACAGAAAATCCAGGTCGTGATGATCGCCGCAAT
>JALELN010000171.1 GCA_022771765.1 Lachnospiraceae bacterium
AGGGAATGTCTGGCAGCAGGGAATTATGATGATTTCAGAACCTTCGTTCATGCTGTGAAAAGTACATCCCTAAATATCGGAGCAGAACATCTTTCAGAAAAGGCAAAGCGCCTGGAACATGCTGCAAAAGAATCAGATATCTCATACATTCATAGTAATTTTGATGAATTTATATCGGAATATGAGAGCTTGATCAAAAAGATAAAGTCGACATAGACCGTTGCAAGTACTGCTGCTGACCAGTTTTGCATTATTTTTGCCCAGATTTACCGAGCAATGACAAGCGCGAAGAAAATATGATAAAATGAGCCTTGCAGATAATGTACTGGAAACAGTAGGAAGGATACTTGATGTTAGAACATGACAAAACAACTATATGATATTGCTGTCTGTGATGACGTACAGACAGATCGAGAAGAGATTGCACAGCTGACAGAGTAAATCTGCAAGGCGGAAGAGATCCTTCCAAGGATCGCACGCTTTGAACGTGCAGAAGCTTTGTTGGAGACCATACAGGGCGGTGAACGCTACGAAATTGTGTCATTGTTTGTAGCAGAAAGCCATCGCAATGAGGGAGCTGCTTCTGAACTTGTTTAGGGATTTTTATGTACACCGTGGTTTTTTCTTCCCCCGGGAAGGTGCATGCCTTTACTCCATACCGATCGAACGGCTCGCCGGCTCGTCTCTCGCGGGACTTCCGGAAATAACAGAAAAAGCAGCCCATCACATTGTGCCGGTTTCTGCCATTCCTTCCGCTGATGCCAGAGTGACCTACTCTTATCCGACGCAAAAGCTTCCGGTAGAAATGACAGCTGCCTATGTACCAGGGGATGTGTTGGATGATTACAGTGTGGCTTATGTCACAGAAACGGACATCCTCTCGTTTGTTATTTTTTCTGCCGAGAATCACATTCTGGATCTTCACTGCGCGTATGCAGATAACCCACAGGCAGGAAAAGCGTGCATTGCCCTGCTTCGGTATAACTATGAACGCCTTATGAAGGAAGAACCCGGGCGATTTACCACCTTTCGTATTACCACGGTCAACAGTGCCTCGGATAAACTGGCGCAAAAGCTGTTGGCAGGCTGTGAGCCACAGGTGCTCCATGTCTGCTATACGCAAAAACCGCTGGTGCGCTTCACGCCGGTTGCCCCCGGTTTTGGTGGTGTGCTTGCGCGCACCAACGCACTCCATGATGCTCTGATTACGCACGGTGTCTCAATATCCCTTTGCATGGATCCAGGTGCTTTGCCTTATCTCATATGGAGTCCGCGTGAAAAGCTGGTCATTGAGCTGTCTTACACTGCAGAAAATGACACCTATACTTCCTTTACGTTTGCAACCCAGTACACGCTGAATGTTAACGGAGAAAAATTTGAACAGCTGTCGCAGGCAATGTATGACGATCCCGGTCCGGCATTGCTCGTGCGGGATGCTACAGAGCGTACCGCTACACTGATTGGCGTTTTGGAAGATGGGGCGATCTTTCAGGAGGAATACACGATTGATGAATTTCTTGTGCCCTTTGTCGATCAGGTCGAACGTTTGCTTGATTTTCTTCTGCCGCACAGTGTTTTTTGTGATCACAGAGACGAAAGAAAATAAAAAGTTTTCATTTTCCGGAAAATCCGCTATACTATCAGTAAGTATAGCGGATTTTTTGCAGGAGGGAGCATATGGCAAGAACAGTTGCGATCGGGATACAGGATTATGAACAGCTGATTACAAATGACTATTTCTATATTGACAAGACGGATTTTATCCGGGAATGGTGGGGCAGTGGGGATAGTGTCACATTGATCGCCAGACCGCGGAGATTTGGAAAAACGCTGAATATGAGCATGCTGGAGAAATTTTTCTCCGTGGAGTATGCAGGCAGAGGGGATCTCTTTGAGGGACTGGACATCTGGAAGGAAGAAAAGTACCGTAACCTGCAGGGGACATATCCGGTGATCAGTCTGTCCTTTGCGAGGATCAAAGATGATGACTATCAAAAAGCGAGAGCGCAGATCGCAGCCGGAGCGTTTTTACCACGGTTTTGTGCTGGGGCTGATGGTAGACCTAGCAGACCGGTATGTGGTCACTTCTAATCAGGAAAGTGGCTTTGGAAGATATGATGTGATGCTGGAACCAAAAGACAAAAACGATGATGCTATGATTCTTGAATTTAAGGTATTTAATCCGAGAAGAGAGACCTCACTGGAGGACACCGTACAGTCCGCCCTCGCACAGATAGAGGAAAAGCAGTATGAAGCAGTCCTGATCGCCCGGGGCATCCCGGCAGAGCATATCCGCAGGTACGGCTTTGCGTTTGAGGGGAAAAAGGTGCTGATCGGTTGATGCTTTCGTGTCCATATTTGTCATAAGCCGACCTATCCTTTTGGCTAGTTTACTTTTTTTGTGAGAATATGTATAATACTGTCAGGTGTCGGAGGGAGGGGAGAAGTCCGCTCTCCGTGCCTGACTTTTTTGTTGTACATACCGCTTACATGAAAGTGAGCAGCGTACCTATTTATTAGGAGATTTTTGAGGAGGAACGACAGTGGGAAAAACAATCTTAGTTGTAGATGACGATGCGATGAATTTAAGAATGGCAGAAGTGATGCTCAAGAAAAAGGGCTATGAAGTGAAAAAAGCGGCTTCGGGGCAGGCGGCGCTCACATTACTGCAGGAGGAAACTGTGGATATGATCCTCCTGGATGTGGAAATGCCGGGAATGAGTGGAATCGATACGTTAGATGCAATCCGGGCAAAAAGCGAATGTGCAGAACTGCCGATCGCGTTTTTATCTGCTTCTGAGGATATGGAGCAGGCAGTGGCGAACGGGGAATATGCGGTGCAGGGATTTATCAAAAAGCCGTTTCTGCCACAGAAGCTGTATGAGAGCGTGGATGCATTTTTCGTTTCATAGGAAATTCCTCCGAATTTCCCATGAAACAAAATTTACGTAGAAATATATGACTGCACCCAAATCCCGGGCTGCGGCAGGAAGGAAGAACATAACAATGAAACAAACGGAAACTGTTAGGAAAAAAATCAGGAGGAAGATCAGGGCAACAGGTTCACTGGCAATACTTACCGCTCTGGTATGTATGCTGAGCGCATGCGGTAGTCAGGAGAATGTAAAAGAGAATGGCGGAACGTATCATGTAGGAATCTGTCAATGGGAACAACATGTGGCACTGGATGAAGCCACAAAGGGCTTTCAGGAGGCATTGACTGACAAGCTGGGTGAGGAGGTCACATTTGACGTGCAGATCGCGCAGGGCAGCACGCAGGACTGTCAGGAAATATTAAACGGTTTTGTAGCGGATGAGGCAGACCTGATCATGGCAAATGCGACATCGGCTTTAATGGCTGCTTCACAGGCGACGAACACGATTCCGATCGTGGCGACTTCCATTACAGATTACGGAACGGCTTTGAATATGCGGGAATGGACCGGGGCATCCGGTATCAATGTGACAGGAACCTCGGATCTGGCACCGATAGAGAGTCAGGCGGATATGATCATGGAGCTTGTCCCGGAGGCTGAAAAGGTCGGTATCCTGTATTGCTCTGCCGAGACAAATTCTATTTATCAGGCACAGAAGATGAGTTCCATTCTCACGGATAAGGGGATAACGATCGGAACCTATACGATAGCAGATAAGACGGAGCTTGAGAAAGCAGCTCAGAAAGCGGCATCAGAATGTGATGTGCTCTATATCCCCACTGATAACACGATCGCATCCCAGGCGGATATTCTGAAGGAAATACTGGTCTCTGCAAAAGTACCGATGATCGCAGGAGAGGAAGGTCTGTGTGAGGCAGGAATTGCTACCTTGTCGATCAGTTATTATGATATCGGTTACACCGCAGGTGAGATGGCATATGAGATTCTTGCCGAGGGAAAGAACCCGGGTGAGATCGAAGTCCGTTACGCGGAAAATGTTACTAAGAAATACAATCCGGAGAACTGTGAAGCGTTGGGAATCGCGGTTCCGGATGATTATGAAGCACTGTAATGATTGAAATATACTGAAGTGTATAATAAAAATCGTCAGGTGGAGCGGTGAGAGATGTTTGAGCGGAAAAACGGTGGGGCGAAGAAAAAGTCTGGGTCCAGACATGGGAAAAAGTACAGTTACGGTTTTATTGGCGCGATATTTATTGTTCTGGTGATCGTGCTTCTTCTCAATGTTTTGCTGATTTATAACATGACTGTAAATCAGATCGAAGCGATTGGGCAGAACCAGATGAAAAGCATTACAAGAAATCTGCAGTCAATGCTTTCGGAAGCAGAATATATGACATCCGTTTTGGCGGATCATGTGGAGGAACGTATCGGGCAGGGTGCATCACGGGAAGAAATGACCGATTATTTCAGGGAGCAGAGCGCATTACAGAACCAGTTGTCTGATGGTATCTGTATGAATGCCTTTCTGGTGCGGGACGACTACATTGTTTTGCCGGGTTATGATCTTCCGGATGGTTTTGATGTGACAGAGCGTATCTGGTATTCCGAGACGCTGAAGCTGGTTCCGGGAGATATCTATATTTCTCCTCCTTATGTGGATCTTGTTACTGGTAATATGTGCTTTACGGTGTCTGAACTCCTTTCTGACAGAAGAAGTATCGTGGCGCTGGATTTCACTCTGTCCGGAATACAGGATTCCATCGAGGAGATGCAGAGTGATGGTAAGAGCGAGGCGCTCATTGTCAATGACGAGGGAATGATCATCGGATATGCGAATGCCGATGATCTTGGAAAAAGTATCTCTGAAGTATTGCCGGAATATGAGAATGTGTTCCGTGAAGTTGTCTCACAAGGGACAGAGCAGGTATCCTTTGACAGCAAAATTGACGGGAAGAAAAGCAAGGTCTTTTTCAACCATACACAGAACAACTGGTATCTGATCCTGAGTGTGCAGGAATGGGAGTTGTATAAGGAAAGCTATTTTCAGCTGATCAGAAATTCAATCCTGAATCTTCTTCTGATCGTCCTTGTTGTCGTGTTATATCTTCGTGCGCAGAATGACCGCATGCGGGCTGAAAGGGCGCTGTCTGTCAAGGAAGATTTTCTGTCCAACTTATCTGCGGAACTGAAATCACCGCTGAAACGGATCTTAAGTTCGAGCAACCGGAAATCTCTGAGCATGAGTACGGATCTGAAAGATAATATGGACAGGATCCAGGAATCAGCGCTGCTGCTGTCCGGTATGCTGGATAATCTTTTTTCCTACTCCGGTCTCACAAAGAAGGAGGAAGGAAGCAAAAAGAAAGAATCAAGATCTGAACGGACAGCCACGGAAACCCATCTCGGAAAAAGGACTCGTTTGCAGGTTACTGTAGTACTCATCCTTGCCATGTTTTTGGTTTTGTTCTTTTGCGACAAGATGCTCATAGATTTGGGCAAAACCCGTATGTCTGAGGAGGTAGGCGGCTATAATTCCAAACTGATCGAGTGGATGGAGGATAGGAAGACGATATTGGAGATGTTCTGCTATTCCATATCCTCGCAGCCTGAATTGTTGGAGGATCGTTCGCAGGCAGCTGAGTATCTGAATGCTGTCATCGAGAATTATCCTGAGATCTCCCTTGCATATATAGGAAATCCGGATGCTCCATGGCAGGTGATCATGAACAATGGCTGGGTTCCGGGTGATGATTACATCTTGCAGGCTTATCCGTGGTATGCGGATACGATGAGTGACAGTGATGGATTTTTCATTTCCAGTCCTTACTATGATACACAGGAGGACAGATATTATTTAACCTTTTCAAAAAGAGTATATGGAAAAGATGGTACGTTTCTCGGGGTGTTTGCCATTGATTTTAATCTGGATAAACTGACTGAGGTCATGCAGAATACCTATTCTGAGGATGGATATGCCGTCCTGATCAGTAATAATGGAATTATCATCAATCATCCGAACAAGGAATATGAGCTCTCCGGAAGTGGGTCTGTGAATGTTCAGAAATTGAATTATGCGAAAGTGTATTCCCGGAGTTCGGAGATCAGTATTCTGAAGGATTACGACGGAAAATATAAGGCTTGTATTTCAGAGCATGATGACTTC
>JALELN010000137.1 GCA_022771765.1 Lachnospiraceae bacterium
CCTTTCAAACAATTACATCTCCGCAAGATTCATAAAACGGTTCCACTCTTCACTGTCACCGCTACCTTTCACCAGAAACGTATATGCGTGCTCTTCACCATCAATTGATATACGATAGATACCGTCCTCTTTTTTCAATTCGTAGATCACAGCTCCTTCCAGCAGCTCACACAGCTTTGCATATTCCTCTGGCTCCACTGTCCGGTCCGCTACTTCCCGCTGCAGAATTCCATCGGCGTTATAGACCCGATAGCCCTCTTCGATCACCGACAAAATCTGCGCTTCAGCGATGCGAAACATTAGTCCGTTTGTGCGCATTGTGCGCACATCTCGGTTGCAGCTGTTGCTCTCTAAAATCTTCACGTTATCAAGCAACATGTAAAAGGGTCCTAATCCAAAACGAAATTCTCCGATATGCGCCTCTCCAAAATCAAATGTTTCCACTTCATTTTCCGTAAAAAATCCCATATGTACCTCCTAAACTAATCGACAATAGAGTACCTCTAATGTGCCGTACTTTGTCTCTGCATCTATAATCACATGATTTGTATTAAATTCATTCTCACTGTAGCCGGAAAAGAAAATATCACCCGAGAACGTATAATCCGTGATCTTTCGATCCATCAGCGCACCCATAATATAAGATGCCATAATGTCCCCCAGCTCGATCAGCGCAGATTGCTCCAGCTCGTCCAGATAATCGGACTGCTGGATAAAAAGACCGCTGATCTTATTGTAGAGAATCTTCACCAGCCGTTCCGACAGCCCGAACAACAGCATATGCCTGTCCTCTCCGGTCAATATCATTCGGATGATCACACTTCCCCTCAGCTCAGACCCGTAGCGTCTCGTTGTCGTTTCTGTAATATGAATCCCGTACAGCCCGGTCAGCAGCCGTTCCATCACACTCCCGACCACATCCTCCACACCGGGCAGATTCGCCTGCTCCACGATCGGCTCATTTAACATAATCTTCTGATCGCAGCCCTGCACGTGCACTGTAAGCCATGTGAGCAGTGTACCGAGAAAACGTTTGAGCATCGCCGCCGAAAATTCCTCCCGGATCTGCTCCTGATACACAATCACTGTATTTCGAAACTCCTGATGTATCTTTTTATGCTGCTCGTAGTCAACATAATTCTCCCTGTTCTGCAGCGCCTCCTCCGAATTAAAATGAAAAACCGTATACTCCACAAGATAGTTCAGCATCTGCTCACACTGCTTGCGATTTTCCTCCAGATCTGCGCTGCGGGCCATGACCAGCAGCTTTTCAATCCGGTGAAACAGCTCCTCGTGCTGCTCATCGATCACATCATTACCAATTCGGTACGCGTCCTTCCACAATTCAATTTTCTCCATACGCAGATCCTCCTCCTGTTCACATGCAGGTTCTATAAAAACAATCCCACAAGGGGTATTGTCACAATCGACGCCAACGTGCTAAGTACTGTACCCTTCATACAGTACGCATCGTCTGCGCCACTCTCTTTTGCAAACAACCCGATCACACTTCCCACCGGCAT
The DNA here is from genome assembly GCA_022771765.1 of Lachnospiraceae bacterium. Lineage (GTDB taxonomy): Bacteria > Bacillota > Clostridia > Lachnospirales > Lachnospiraceae > W0P33-017. The sequence goes on from JALELN010000137.1 coordinate 1,524, forward strand.
TGCGAGCTCAATGATAAACACGCCAAAAACAACGGTATCAAAGCCCATGTTTTTCATCAACAGAGCCGCCGCCACCGGAACCGCCACCATGCGCAGCAGAATAAATACATACATCCGCGCATCCTTCAGATAGCTTCTCAGATCTGCCTTGGCGATAGAAATACCGATCATCATCATTGACAGCGGAATCGTCGCATTACCCATGTAGTCGCACAGAGAGACGACAGGGGCAGGCATCTTGATTCCGGTCGCAAAGATGAGCAGGGCCAGCAACGCCGCCACAACACCCGGATTGATCATGCGCTTCAGGGAACGCATCAGATCCGGTTTCTGAGCATCAAAGGTACCATTCTTCTCCCGGGCTGCCCGGCGTGCCAGCGACAGGCCATAAGTATATGCCAGCAGATTATACAACAGGACATAAAAAGCCACATAGACCACTCCTTCATTGCCATAGAGGCTTTTCGCTACCGGAATGCCCATAAATCCCAGATTGGAAAAAGTCGCCATGAGCACATAAATGCTCTTCAGGCTTTTCGGCGGGCGCAGCACCCACGCCAGCACAATACCAAACACAACAGAGATAACATAATACAAAAGCACCAGTTGAATATTTCCCCATATTTTATCGTTACTGATCGCGTCGGTGTCTCCCAGCACACCGCTGATCACCAGTATCGGATTAAACACATTGACCACCAGCTTGGAAATGTTCGCGGCGCCTTCCTCTCCCAGCCAGTTTTTCTTATATACAAATGCACCAATCAACATCATTGCCAACAACACCAGCATCTGTCCGAAAATGATTCCTATATCCATAATAAGGCACTCCATTATTTAATCTTTCTTTAATTCTTGCAGAAGTTTCTGTCTGCGTCCTCCACCCAGCAGTTCTTCGTTGTACTTCATATATTTCGGCAGAGGATTCATCGCCAGAAATACAGCTGCCTCCTTGCACATCGTAAGCCCGGTTACAAACAGCAGCATTTCCTGCGAGCCCTCTGATCCAAAGGCATCCTCCAGAAAATCAAACGCATTCGTCAGCGCCGCAAAAACTGCCTCGCTCTCCGGTGTGTCCGTAAAACGTTTCGTCCCAAACAATCCGCATAACGGCTCCTTTAAGGCATCTAAAAGCAGATTCACGACAGACAGCCGCTCATCAAAACCAGCCTTCATCAACCGCTCAAACACAGCTGGCTGAGCCTGTCCCCGCAGAATCTCACGAATATTGTAATCATCCTCATATTTGCGGTATAACTCATAATAGGAAAAGAAATCCTCGGCCACCTCCGGCAGACGCAGATACTCACGAACAATATCCTCCGTTACCGGAATGTCCAGCTCCTCATACATCTGCATGAGCACTCCCAGATCTTCCCAGCCTCTGGCTGTCACAAACCGCAGACCATCCACATCCGTCTCGATCCGGTAAAAGTTCTTTCTACGTAGCTGCAAATAGCTCAAAATCACCCCGTGTATATGTCTGTCAGCGGCATAATTCATCCAGATATCCAGATCTGCCTCCACATCAATCGAACGCACGCGATCCAGTGTCACCATGTCAAAATCACGCACAGACTTATTATACTCCGGCGGATTGCCCGCTGCGACAATGATCCATCCCTGCGGCACTGCGCGATTTCCGAATGTCTTACACTGCAAAAACTGCAGCATGGCCGGTGTCAGCGTTTCGGAAACACAGTTGATCTCATCGATAAAGAGAATGCCCTCCTTTTTACCCTGCTCGCGCATACAGCGATAGACGCTGGCAATGATCTCACTCATTGTGTATTCCGTCACGGAATATGTTTCTCCCTCATAGGTTTCCTGTGTAATCATCGGCAGACCCACCGCGCTCTGGCGGGTGTGGTGGGTGATCGTGTAAGCAACCAGTCCCACACCGCACTCTGTCGCGATCTGTTCCATGATCTGCGTCTTTCCGATGCCCGGCGGCCCGATTAAAAGAATCGGCCGCTGGCGAATCGCGGGAATCCGATAGTTTCCCTGCGCATCCTTTTTCAAATACGCCTGCACCGTATGCTTAATCTCATCCTTTGCCTGCGCAATATTCATAATCAGCTCCTCCTATATATTGTCTGTCCTGTCGAGTCTGCGCCGGATCGCCCAGACGGGTACAGCTTCCTCATCATACTCATCCAGATAGAGAAATGCGCATGGATAATCCGGTTTCTTCGCCGGATAGGTGCCATTACCATCCGTGAAATAAAGCAGCCCGCCAAGATTTCTCAGTTCACCCTTCCCTCGCAACTCTTCCACGTATGTGAATGCCGGACGAAAATCCGTGTTCCCGCCACCTTTGATCTCAAACCGGGCCATAAGCTCCTGTGCCTGTTTCTGGCTTTGGATCACCAGATCCTCCTGTATTCTGTCATCACACTGGATCAGATGTACCTTTGCCGCTGTAAAGAAAGCATTCTGCTCCAACAGTATGTGCAATGTCTCCTGTAAAAATGAGCGCACCAGCTCACCGCTTGTGGAATAACTCGTATCCACCACGATAACAAACTCCGAAATCCTTCGCTCCTCACGTGTCTCCAGCGGCTCAATCAACGGCAGATTTCCGTAGGTACGCAAACCGTAGGTGTAATAATTCAGATCAAAATTGTCCATATCACACCGCACTTGTTCATGAAAAGCGGCAAATTTCTTCAGAAATTCCTTGTAATTTCTCCTTTTGCGTTCTTCAGTTATCTGCACCTGCATGGCTGCAGCCGCCGCGTCCGACCTCCGGTCACTTTTCTCCTTCTGAAACTGTACCTGACGCGCGATCTTCTGCCATTTTTTTTGCGGATCGTCCGATTGCTTTTGTTGATGCGGCATGGGACTCTGCTTATCTTCCCTGCCCCATAACGCATGGTCGTCCGTGTAAAACTCCTGTGCCAGTTCTGTCAGGCGCTCCGGAGCTTCCTCTGCCAGCAGTTCATAGATCCCGGCTGCCGAAATCACCTTCTTCTCTCGCATTTTTTCATAATATTGCTGGCGCAACCAGCTTAACAGTCGTTGTGTTGTCTGTTTATTAAATCCATCTATAACAAATTCAACGGCAATGTCACAGGCGAGATTCCAACGTTTTACCTCTCTGTTACCTCTCTGCCACAGATGCGCATACAAACAGTGAAAGACCGTGTGCAGATACGCTCTCCGCAAAAACTGCTCATTTTCCTCAAACACCTTCAGATAATGAGCTGACGGATAATATAGATATACCCCTTCCGTCGCGAATGCATGCACATTCTCCTTTCCTTCCGGTATCAGCGCCGATAACGCGCGCTCCAGATATGGAAAATCGATACACAGCTCATCGCGCAGAAAGACGAGTATTTTTTGAAACATGCGGTTTTCCCACTCTGTCTGTGTCTCAGCATGCATGACAGTTCCTCCACCGGATGATTCCCGCAACACCTCTTGTCCAGCCCTCCGCCACTGCGCGCACTACCGCAGCCTGAATCGCCTCATCCGAGATCAATGGCTGCCCGCACAACATCTGTAATGTATCCTCATCCTGTGCCTGTACCAGCTGCTCCAGCACTTCCACCTCATGGGCCGCGATATAATTCTCATAGCGTGCTTTTGCCTCTGCTGACAGCTCATACGGATACTGCAGCCGGTACAACGCCATCTTCATAAGCGTTAAAAACTGTTCCTCATTGCACGCTTTCTCAAATACAGTATCATATCCGCCCACATCCAACCTTCCGCCGACAAACTGCTTGCGGGCACGATAGCCCTCACCTTCCACATGAAGGCTGAAAATATGTGCCGGTCCAATCTCCTCGTAGCTCTCGGTATATTCCGGATAAAGCAGGCGCACTTTCTCCCCGTCTGTCCCCGCAAACTCCACGCACAGTTCCGCTGTCAACTGGTTTAATAAAAACGGCAGACCCGTCACATCCCCGGCAGCTGCGCGAATCACAAGCGTGTGCAGTGTGCGGCAGTTCATAAATGCATCACTGTGAACCTCTGTCAATGCTGCCCCAACAGTGAGTCGCTCCAACTTGCGACAATTATAAAAGGCATAGGTTTCCAGACAGGTCACTGTATCGGGTAGTACAATCTCCCGCAAATAATTCCCGTTCAAAGGGCGAAGAACACTCGCTGTGGCATTTGTTCCGTCTCCCAGCCCGGCCTCTGTCACCTCATCGGCCAGTGCCTGCGACAACCGCCCTTTCTCTGCGAAACAGTACGCGCCAATCGTCACAATCTGCCTTTCTTCCACTGTCTCCGGCAGCACAAGCAGATCCACACTGCCAAAAACCCGGCACAGCCGCAGCTTACCATTTTCTATCTCCTCACACAACAGCTTTTCGCCGCCTGCTCCATTTAATATCATAGCTTCTCATTTTCCTTGTAGATTCGTTTTACATACGAGCATCATCCAAATCCCCGGATTCACTCGCACCTAAGTAGTTATCATACCACAAAAACACCTGTTTGAATATTTTTTTAAAGACAATTCCTCCATGTATCAAAAAAAGGACCATACAGGAGTTTTCTCCCCCGTATGATCCATCTAAACAAGACCGTCTATAGAGCTGCTTTTTCTTCTTCATTTGCAAAATTCACATAGCCCTTCTGCGTAAAATGACCGCAGCTCCACAGCTTATCTGCTGTCGGTGTCCACTCTTTTGCATATTCCCTGCACTTCTCACACAAATGCTCCACCGGTTCAGCCTGCTCCACATCGGTAGAGTGTGCCCCGGAACGATGAACCATCTCCACAAGCAGCTCAGGATTTTCCAACATCGGGCAGGGACGCAACATATTTTCATTAAACGGCTGCCCCTTTCGATATTCCATGAACAACGGCTGTTTTAAACACTCCAGCAACGATTTCTCACGGATATTTGCGCCTGAATAATGAATGAATACACAAGGCTCTACATCACCATTCGGATTAATGTGACAATAGTTGCGTCCTCCCGCAATACAGCCACCCACATACTCTCCATCATTCTGGAAGTCCATAACAAAGATTTCCTTTCCTCCGGTCATTCCACGTACCTCGCGGATTCGATGATAAATATATTCGCGCTGCTCCTTTGTGGGCATCAGCTCCGGTGATGCATTCATTCCTACCGGCATCAGATGGAAGTACCATGCAAAACGACTTCCATGCTCGATCAGCAGATCAAAAAACTCATCACTTGTAACAGACATCATATTTTTCGACGTATAACAAACGGAATTACCAAAAATCAGCCCGTTTTTATGCAACAAATCCATGGCATCGATAACCTTCTTGTACACACCTTCACCACGCCGGAAATCATTTGCGTCCTCAAATCCCTCCAAACTGATAGACAATGACAGATTGCCAACCCGCTTCATGTCATCACACAGCTTCTGATCCACCAGTGTTCCATTCGTATAACAGTGAAATGCGCACTCGTTATGCTTTTCACACAGCCTGATCACATCTGCTTTGCGCACCAGCGGTTCGCCGCCGGTCATCATGTAAAAATAGATACCCAGCTCTTTTCCTTCAGTGACAATACGATCCATTTCCTCAAAGGTCAGATTCAGTTTATTGCCGTATTCCGCTGCCCAGCAGCCGGTACAGTGCAGATTACATGCACTGGTCGGATCCATCAGAATCAGCCACGGAATATTGCACTTGTGCTCCTCGCGCATCCGGCGAATCGTCTTCGTCCCCTGAAATGCAGCCTGATAGCCAAGATTTAATGCCGTCATCTTTGCAACATGAGGATCGGTCTCATCCAGCAAGCGGTTGACATAATGCATCCACTTACTATCCGGGTCTGTGATCAGCTTTTTTGTTCCCTCATACGCAGCCTGACTGAAATTATCCCCCATAAACTTCTGCGTCAGATCCAGAATTTGCAACAGACCCTTCTCCCGGTCTTTATTGATATGTTTTAATGTTCCATCAATTGCTACGCTAAATGCTTTTCGTTCTACGGATTGTGTAAAATTACTCATCATGATCCTCCAGCCTTCCGAACTGTTCAGTTATCCCCGACCACCATCTTTACAAGCTTCTCTGAACAATTACCATTGTTTATTTCTGTTATCATGATAAAAGTATACAAAACGATCCGATTTTATGAAATATTCAATGCAGAAACGTTGTACAAATCAACTATACAATAGGCGTATTTTGTCTATCCTTGTCTATCCGGTATCCGGCTAGTGGCTATCGGTGCGAATTCAACATACGATATGATCATATTTTTGTCACATGATCGAGATAAAAACCCTGTTCTCCACGCAAAATCCTACAACGATAACCACGGGCGGCTTCTGTCTGCCAGTCAAAATAGTCCCTGTGCGGCCTTGCATACGCCTCCATGATCGCCATCATTGTGCCTCCATGAACCACAAAGATAAGGGGTTCCTCTGACTGGTCCGATGTCTGATTCGCCAAGAAATTCTCATTTGCCTTCAGACACTGTTCAAACGCTGTCCGCACACGCTGGCGAAACTGTTGCTGCGGCTCCGCATCCGGAAAATCAATCGCGCCACCGCTGTCAATAAACGCCTGATAGCGCGGATCCCCGGATAATTCCTCATAATTTTTATATTCAAATGCTCCAAAATCCATCTCACAAAAATCTGCAACAACTTCTTGCTTTGCATCCGGAAATAACAATTTCGCCGTCTGCCTGCAGCGAAGCATCGGACTTACATAGATTTTTCCCGGAAGACATATCACTGCTCCTTCCTCCGAAAACGAGCGCAGAAGAATACTCCTGCGCTCGTTCATCTCTCTGATACCGGCCTTGCACAACGGCTCATCCGTCCTGCCGACATATCGTTTTTCTAAATTTCCCTTTGTTTTCCCGTGACGAATCAAATAAAGATATGCCATTTCCTATTCCCATTTCTATTCCTATTCATGATCCACAGGCTCCACAATCAGTTTCACACCCTCGATCCGTAAAACCTTCACCAACGTGTCCTTTTCAATAATCATATCATCCGAAACCGCGCGCGCACTCCATTCCAGTCCCTTCACCAGTGCGGTTCCCTTGGCTGCGCGATTGTCAATACGTTCGGTTACCTTCACAACCGTTCCGATCAGTTCCTCGCTGTTCGTTCTCGTTCTGCGGGGATTCAGATACTTCATGGCAAACGGGCGCGTAAAATAGATGAGTACAAAAGATACCACAAAAAACGCAACCAGCTGTAACCAAAAGCCTGCGCCGACTGCCGCTAAGATAAATGCAACCAGAGCACCTCCCGCCAGCCAGATGGTTGTCAATCCAACCGTAATGAGCTCTACAACTAAAAATATAATCACAAGTGCCATCCACACAGCTGCCATTCCATATTGCATAAATAATTCCATCGTCATTACCTCCTTCTGTCATACAAAATCATTTTTTCTATTTTTATTCCTTATATTTTTTACATTGTATGTAGTTTGCACTTATTGTACCATAGTCTGCCTGCAATTACTACTACCTATCGCTCTGTAGGAGGAATATAGAGACTACCCGACAAATACATATGATCCTATACGAAAAAAGGAAACATCACTGTAGAATGTTTCCTTTCTTCATTACAAATGCCCAGTTTCGGAATCGAACCAAAGACACAAGGATTTTCAGTCCTTTGCTCTACCAACTGAGCTAACTGGGCATTGAGTTGCGGGGACAGGATTTGAACCTGTGACCTTCGGGTTATGAGCCCGACGAGCTTCCAGACTGCTCCACCCCGCGATATTAAGTTTT
>JALELN010000211.1 GCA_022771765.1 Lachnospiraceae bacterium
GACTCCATCGAGAAAAATTTTCCGAAGGTCAAACACATCATGGTGCATGTGAATCCGGTCTAAGCGCAACAAAGCCGCCGCTGTCAGCGACGGCTTTTACTTTAATCATGTTTGATTCAATCGGGTAAAATAAAAGCTTTATTTCCAATATCAAATGTTACGCAACCGGCAATAAAATCTCCACCACACATCCGTTTTCATTATGCACATGCATATTTCCACCGTGAACCGTGATGATCCGGTTTGCCATAAACAAACCTCTGCCATGCACTGTTCGCGGCATATCAGCGGTTCTATCCGCCAGACGTTCCATGACATCCTCCGGCATTCCGATGCCGTTGTCCGAAATCCGGATGTGCACCTCTTTTCCGTCTGCATATACCCGAATCTGAATGCGACAACCGTCCGGATTATGTGTGATACTATTGTTGATCAGATTAAAGATTGCCCGTTGTAACAGTGCCTCATCTGCCATAACAGTCATCTTCTCGTCTTTTACATCGAATTCGATCTCATGCGCATCAGACAGGCCGCTGTTTAGAATATCCGCTACGATCTCCCGGATGAGCGGGGATAAGTACACCGGTTTCCAATTTGCGGGCTGCATGTCGTATTCCAATGAGGAGATCAGGTTCAGATCCTCGACCAGCTTTTTGATCTTCACTGCCTGTCCGGTAATGGCAGCGGCATGTTTTCGATTCTCTTCCGACAGTTCCCTGCTGTTTTCAAGTATCTGTGAATTCCCCATAATAATTGTAAGCGGCGTACGCACATCATGCGAAATCCCGCTGATCCAGTTTACCCGCGCACGATCTCGAACGGAAAGTGCGGCGTTTTTTCTGACGATTGCTGACGATGTATCATTAACATTTCTCGCCAGCTCTTTAAAAATACCCTTTTCCTTTAGTAATACATGTTTTTCCTGCCGCAGCTCACTAATGCCGTTTGTCAAAATGACAATCCGCCGGTAGAAAAAAGATCCGATCAAAAACGCGAGCACAGCTGCCAGCAGAAGATTCAAAACCAGAATGCTGATCAATCGCCTGGGCAGACTGTCAAACCATTCCATTGAGTACACCATATCATACTTGCCAACTGCATTTTTCGGCAGACCAAGGACCAGAAGCCCATCGTCTCTGGTACGGACATACACCGGATAATCATTTAAAAACCAACGTGTCATCCTTGCGACATCATTGATGGAATAATGCATTGGAATATCACTTGGCATATTCTGCGACCAGAGGACATTTCCATTCTCACCGACCAGAATGCAAAAGCAATCTTCGGCAAGCAGCGACTCCTCAGAAAGCGCAAAGCCATCTTCTTCCTTCTCAAGTGCGTCGCTGATCTGTTCCAACATTCCCTCAGGAGACTGATCATGGATCTGTGTAGTCGTGTCGCTCCCGATAAATGCAAATCCCAGAAAGTTAATTGCCAAAAGAATCGTGGCGATGAACGCAGACAAAAAGGTAAAACACACAAAAATCTTAAAAGCAGTTTTATTCATCATCTGTCACCAGCTTGTAACCAAGCCCTTTCACAGTAATCAGATACTTCGGTGATGACGGATTGGCTTCAATTTTTTCACGAAGCCTTCGGATGTGCACCATCAGCGTATTTTCATAGCCATAGTAAGCATCTCCCCAAGCTGCCATGCACAATGCGTCATTCGTCACAATACGGTTTTTGTTCTCATACAGCTTTTTTAATAGCATATATTCTTTTGCCGTAAATACCTGCTCCTTTCCCTCTGCTCTCACTGTGGCAGTCGCCAGATCAATATGGCGTGCACCGAGATCAAACGACGCTTCCTGATGCCCCTTCTGATAGGTTCTGCGCAGAACCGCCAATATGCGCAATGATAATTCCTTCATCAAAAACGGCTTTACGATATAATCGTCTGCGCCGAGTCCCAGACCATGAATCCGGTCCTCTGCCTCACCTTTTGCCGTCAGGAAAATAACCGGAGCCTGCGTGATCTGCCGCAGCTTTTCAAACAGTGAAAATCCATCCCCGTCAGGCAGCATCACATCGAGAAGCAACAGCGCAATCGGCTGCGTTTTGACAATTTGCAATGCGACCTCACAGCTTGCTGCCGTATAGATATTGAAAAAACCTTCGCTTCGCAACACTTCCTCTGTCGTTTTTAACAATTCTTTTTCATCATCCACAAGCAATATTTTCTTATTCTTCAATTCATCCATTCTTAAAATACCTCGCTTGCACTCACTATATTGTGACAAAATCGGTCACAATCAGCGTTCGTCGCTCCTCAATCATGCAAGCATGTTGACTCGCTTGCACTCACTATATCATATCAGTAGTCTCTACGAAAGACACTCTGATTGTATCTGCCAAAATTTAAGGTTTATGAAAGGTTGTGTTAAGTTTTCTGACAGTCCGCCCTGTTATCCTATCACCAGCATCGCATGAAAGCGGATCGCCAGATGCCTGCCGGTGCTAATCTAAAATGAAAGGAAGTTTTTTATGAATGAAATTGTAACGACTACCAGTCTCACCAAAACATATGGAGGTCAGACCTGCGTAGACCATTTGGATCTGCACATCCGAGCGAACCGGATCTACGGGTTTTTAGGTCCAAACGGTGCAGGAAAATCCACCACACTGAAAATGCTCTTAGGACTTGTGACACCGACAGAAGGGACGATCGACCTGTTTTCTGAGCGGAGCACTTCCAAAAACAGAATGGGGCTTTTAAAGCAGATCGGCTCCTTGATCGAGTCACCGTCCTACTACGGACATCTGAGCGCAAAGGAAAACTTAAAAATCTTTGCCACGCTCTTACAGGTTCCCGACAGCAATATCGAAAAGGTATTACAGATCGTCCGCCTTGACAAACATCAGAAAAAAGCCGTGTCCAAATTTTCCCTCGGAATGAAACAACGACTGGGACTCGCATCCGCGCTGCTCTCAGTCCCGAAGCTGCTCATTCTCGACGAACCGACAAACGGTCTGGATCCCGCCGGTATTCAGGAGATGCGTGAGCTGATCAAATCCCTGCCCTCACAGTACGGCATGACCGTCATCGTCTCCAGCCATCTGCTGTCCGAGATCGACCAGATGGCAGAGGATATCGGGATC
>JALELN010000222.1 GCA_022771765.1 Lachnospiraceae bacterium
CCCTACAGGAAACATTACTCCATCTGCCTGCTCCCCGGAAGGGAAAACAGCCGCGTCATAAATTCTGTAACCGTTCTTTCCGTTCTTTTTTGCCCGGTACATTGCCTCATCCGCATGACCAACCAGCGTCTTTTCATCCATCCCTCTCTCATAAAAAGCAACTCCAAGACTTCCACTGATCTGCAGCCGGACATTTCCAAGATCAAAGGGCTCCGTAAAAATCTCCAGACATTTTTGCGCACACACATCGATTTCATCCGTATTCCACGAGCGAAGAAGTATGACAAACTCATCACCCGCATAACGGTATGCAATCATCTCATTTTTGTTGAGCGCATGCAGCCGCACCGAAATCTGCCGCAGCGCGTCGTCTCCTGCCCGGTGCCCGTAATTATCATTAATACTTTTAAAATTATCAATATCAAGCATAAAGGCCGCCCGCAGAATTCCTTTTTCCGCATAGTGTTCAATATCCTCCATGAGTTTCCCCCGGTTTCGGATACCGGTCAGACTGTCATGACTGTTTTCCTGTATCAGATTAATCTGCTCGATCTCCAGCTGTTTGGCAAGCTTGTTTTTCCGCAGACTATCCATTCCAAACAACAGGATAATCAACAGCATCACGCACACTGCCAGCAGTCCCGGAACAATCTGCTCCCGATAACGCTCCGCAAAGGACGGGGTATGATTTATAATCTGCACGTCCTCCGGAATCAGGGACAGATCCAGTCCGAATGTGTACATGGTCTCCTCATTAATCACAGAAATATTCGGACTGTCCTCAATGACATCAAATTCCGCAGGATCCTTTCCATTGACAATCTCTGACGCCATCTGGGCCGCCAGCTTACCGGACATCTCCATCGACACGACGTTTCCGCCCAGCACACCGCTTCCGAAGCTGCCATCCACGATACGGAACACCGGCACCTGTGCCATCTGCGTGAGCATCATTTCCGCCTGTGGATTTGTATAGTGAACGCCGCTCGCATCCTCAGTCATCATAACATAGAGCAAAATCGTATCCGTATCAACAGACGCAATCGCCTGCTTTAATTCCTCCGTGGTCAGTCTCGAGGCATTGATATCGGAAAACTTTAGCCGCGGATACTGTGCCGCCACCCCATAAAAGGATTTGCGCAGAGCCTGTCCCGTGATCGTATCATCCAGAACGAGAACCACCTTTGTGGCATCCGGATAAAAAATGCGGGCGAGATCAATATTTTTTCCAAAGGAAATTCGCTCTGCCACACCCGTGATCATCGGATCACCGGCCGCCTCTTTCGCAAGATCCTCGTCATTGATACCCTCAAAGATCACCGGAATACCGCTAAACAGATCCTCCTCATGCTCCATCGCAAAACGAAGCGCCGCATCATCACCGGTGATCAACACATCATAGGGTTCCACCCTAGACAAACGGTACGCAAGACCCTCCGCAAACAATCTGCGGCTCTCATCATCATCCACACGTTTCGTATCCATAAACTCGTAATCGAGTTCTATGTCGCTGTCAATTCCTTCCTTGATGCCCTCAATCTGGAGTTGTACGGTATCCCACGCATAGGAATAGGAGCTGAGAAACAGCACCCTTCTGTTGTTGACCTCCGCTGCGTTTGATGGTGTCGCCATCCCCAAAATAAGCATAATAAAAAGTGTCAGAAATGCCAATCTTCTGCTTGTTTTTTTATGATGAAACTTCATCCCTACTTCCATCTCCCCATGTAAAGCAATACTTATCTTTATCATACCAAAAACCCCGGATTTTTACAAGCCGGGGTTCACAATACAAACAGCTATTCCATCATTTTCTGGCAGAAGCACATCTGCCCGGTAACCGGTCAGTGCCTTCCGAGCTCGCGGGATTTCTCCGCTCCCACGTGAACGGCATCCATCACCGCCGCGCGCATACCTCCCTTTTCCAATGCATAACAGCCCTCGATCGTCGTGCCCGCGGGGGATGTCACCATATCTTTCATTGCTCCGGGATGCATCCCACTCTCCAGATACATCTTTGCGGTTCCCATGACTGTCTGAGCAGCCAGCTTGTAAGCGGTCGCTCTGGGCAGTCCCTCTCTGACACCGCCGTCTGCCATCGCCTCGATAAACATTGCCACATACGCCGGTCCGCTTCCGCTCACGCCGCAGACCGAATCGATCAGATGCTCCGGCACCCACTCGACCACACCCAGCGGCGCAAGCAGCGTCTGGGCAGTTTCCTTCTCCTCATCCGTCAGGTCACAGTCACTGCAGAGCGCAAATGCTCCGGAAAGTACCATTGCCGGAGTATTCGGCATCGTGCGAAGCACTCTTGGCTTTGCGTCAATCATCTCGCGGATACGTTTGCTGGAAAGTCCCGCCGCGATCGAAATCACACATTTGTCATCCAGTGCCTTTTTCGTAGAGGCAAGCGTATCCTGCATATATTGCGGCTTCACGGCCAAAAATACGATATCAGCCGCCTTGCATACTTCCTCATTATTTACCATCACGCGCACGCCAAAATCACGCATGGCCTCCTGCGCTGCAGCACTCACATCATACACATAAATCTGCTCTTTTTCCACGGAACCGCTCTCCACGATCCCTTTTAAAATCGCGCTGCCCATATTGCCGCAGCCGATAAAACCAATCTTTTTTGTTATTTTTTCACTCATGTTCCGACCTCCTTTGACGTTCCCTTTACACTATCCGCCAAACCGGTCTGTTTGTCAACCGTTAATCAGTGAAAGATTGCGCCCAGAACCGCGCTGATCGCTCCGAACAACACGCCTGCCACCGGAAAGATCACCCATGAAAATCCCCAATTCCCGGTGAGAAAACTGTAGCCCAGATAGATTGCGACAACGATACTCCAATAAGCGCCGGAAAGCTTCTCCGCCTTTTTCTTGCCCGGCGTATAATCGCCGGTCTGCAGCAGCTTGTCATAAGAGCCCTGAATCATACCGGCATGCACGATGAAAAACACACCAACTGCCACAAACACGAGCAGAATGCATACGCCGATAACCATAAAGAGATCTTCCTGTGTAAAAATGGAAAGTGCCACCAGCGGAATCACGCCGACAATACACAATACGACTCCAATCGTGATACTATAGCGAAATGTCACTGCAAAATTCTCTTTTTCTTCCGCGACAGTGCAAGCGACATCCTCCGGTATATCCAGCAATTCTTTTTCCATATACTCATACTGCGACAACCGCATGCCTGTTGTAATGAAAACAGCGACTGCGATTGCTATCAGCGCAAGAAGTACCGTAAGGCCAATTCCGCCGGCAACATTTTCCGGCAAAAGTGCTGCATTTCCGAAAACGGCGCTCTTCTCCGACAAAACGCCCATCAGCAGCAGGCAGACAGGGCTCAAAATACAAAGAAGCACGCCTGTCGCGATACGCGGAGCCGACTCTCTGCTCAAAGCAAGAAAATCAGCCACCTCTTCACGTGATACCTGACGTCTGCGCTGCCATGTCTTCTGATCCTGTTCAGCATTCTGATCAGAGCTTCCGGAAAACTCCCGGTATGTATCCACATCCCCGCTTTGGTCTCCCGCAGTTTCCTGCGCAGGCGTCTCCTCCTGCACAAAGGCATCCTCCTTCAGAAGATAATCCGTACTCACATTCCACAGCTCGCTCATGCGAATGATCTTGTCGATATCAGGTATACTCTCCCCTGTCTCCCATTTGGACACCGACTGTCTGGAAATTCCAAGGCGTTCTGCCAGTTCCTCTTGCGACCAGCCGGATTTTTTTCTCAAATCCATGATTTTTTCTGATAAACTCATAATTGCCAACCACCTTTCTTGATTATTATTTATTTTATAACCCAAAAGGATGATTGGCAACCACCAAATACACTATGAAATTTGTCAACCATGAGTTGCGAACAACTCATGGTTTGCAAAAATCCATCTATAATTGCCTACGGCAATGGGATTTTTGCACTCTGTTAGCAGGCGGCAAACATTGTGCGAAGCCTGTCATACTCACGATTGATCTCCTGAAGCGTCTCCGTGTCCCCACACACATTGTCCGGGTGATAGATTCTGACAAGATCCTTATAACGCTTTTTTAACGCAATCTCACTCTGCACGCCGATAAAAAACAGTTCTCCCTTTACAATCGAGCGGTTTCTATGTGTCGTCGGCTCCTGCTTCTGCTGAAACTGTCTGACCCGGTCATAAAACTCGCGT
>JALELN010000012.1 GCA_022771765.1 Lachnospiraceae bacterium
TCCCGACAATTCCTGAATCATCCGCCACAGTGCCTGCGCGGAATTAAAATTTTCCGGTATAAATTCCTTCGCTGTGATCTCGATATCAAACTCATCGCTAAGCTCTGCCACAAGTGTGATCAAGTCAAAGGAATTGAACAGTTTATCATCCACCAGCTTTGTCTCTGTTTCATAATCAATATCATCATGTAATTCATTTAAGATGTCTAACAGTCTTTCCATTGTATGTATCTCTCCTCAACCTTTATTTCAGCAATTCTTTTAATGCGCTGCGGTCTGCCTTACCATTGGCATTGCGCGGCATCTGCTCAATCTGTAAAATCTTGTTGGGCAGCATGTAGGACGCCAGACTGTCCTTCAAATACCGGCTGACCTCTTTGCGCTCCGGCGTTCCCTCATAGAACAGAATAATCTTCTGTTTCTCATACAGACAGCAACAGCTCCCGATCTGTGGCATCTTCATGAGCACACTCTCAATCTCTCCCAGCTCGATCCGATGCCCCATATGCTTGATCTGATAATCACCACGAGATACAAAAACAAGCGCGCCCTGTTCATCATACCTCGCCAGATCACCGCTCCTGTAATAAAACGCCCTCGGTAATTCCGCGCACGGCTGTTCCACGAAAACCTCAGCACTGCGCTCTGGATCATCCAGATAACCGGAGGCAATCGTATCACTTCGCACATATATCTCTCCGATCTCTCCGGGATCCTTTACCACACGTCCATCCCTGACCAGAAACACCTCGCATCCGGGCAGCGGATATCCGATCGGCAGACACTCCTCTGTTTCAGGAAGGGACCGCACAGGATAACTCATGCATATGCCTGCCAGCTCCGATGCCCCGTATAAATTGACAAACTCTGTGTCCGGCAGTGCCTCCATCCAGATCTTCAGCTGATTGACCGGCATCACTTCTCCCACAAACAGAACCTTTCTCAGTTGGGTGAGGGATACCTGATCGAACACGCGAAAGCGTGACAGCATACAGAGTGCCGACGGCACCCACTGGATGGCCGTGATCTGTTCCTCCTTCAGATATTGCGCCAGCCGAAGCGGTGCCACAAACATCCGCTCATCCAAGATATGCAGCTGACATTTTAATTTTAACGCAAGATAAATATCTTTCGCGGAAGCATCAAAATAAAACGGTGTCTGGCTCGCCAGGCGGTCACTCTCCGCAAAGTCGAATTCCCGTATGTAGGCTTCCAAAAAAGAAATCATCGAGCGATGAGTCTTTACAATGCCCTTTGGCTCTCCGGTGGATCCCGAAGTAAAAATCACATACATCGGCGCATGCTCCGGCAGCTTTTTCCGACAGTCGGCGAATTCTTTTTCCATCGCAGAATCTGTCTCTATCTCCGCGATTTTTTCCCAGGTCACAAAGCAGATGTCCGCTCCCGTCTCCCACTCCTGCGGCACTGATTCCGCTCCGGTCAGAAGGACACGCATGCCCGTCTTTGCTCTGATTTTTTCAAACCGCTCCTGCTTCATGTCCGGTTGGAGCGGAATATAATAGTTTCCGCTTACCAGTACACCCAGATACAGCCACAATGTCTCAGCTGTGTGAGCCGCAGCCACGCCCACCGGTTCATTGAAGCAGCCCTCATTGTACAGCCAGCCGGCCGTCTGCATGACCTTTTCCAAAAATTCTTCTCGTGTAAGCCAGCCGTTCTCATCCTTTAAAAATAGCTGATTGCCCTCCGCGCCGGTCATTTTTTCCAGTTCCAGATAGTCTATGATCGTTTTACACATTTGTACCCTGTTTGTATCTCCCTCACGCTCTAATACTGTTTTCCCCACACGACTTTGCTGATCTTCTTTTTCGCGCCCTTGGGGATCAGTGTTTTGTCCCAGATATGGCTGTTGCCTGCCGCTCTCGAGTAGGCTGAAAGCTGATCATCCGTCACCAGACAGAAGGTCGCTCTGCGGCGTCGCGGTGTTGTATCAAAATGATACCAGCCTCCGTCAATATAGACATAGTTCCACCAGTGCCCGTGTGTACTTCCTGCTGACCGCTTTACCTCGATATTCGGAATCCCGCACCGCGTCAACAGCAATCTGGAAACAGAATAGAACACAAAACAATTACCGCTCTGGTAACGCAGACCATACAATGCAGATTTCTCCCAGCTCTCATGATCATTACTGTCTACATAAATATAGTTTTTTCGCATATAACGGTATATCGCTTCGGCTTTTTTCTGATCTGACCAGGAATCCTTCACAATCCCTTTCAAGATGGAATCTGCCATCCGGTCCAGGTCATTGACAGCTCTCACCTGCACCTTAGCAGTTTTCTTCGTCACATTTCCCGCCAGATCCTTCGCTGTATAGGTAATGTTGTAAACACCGCTCTTTTTCCAGTTGATTTTGCTCGTATCCACGCTCAATGCCACTTTTCCGCCCATATCGTCACTGGCATGGACATATTTCTTAAAATCGTATTTCCGGTCAGAATAGGCAACCATATAAACATCCTTGGAATTATAGCCGTTCTTCCCGATCCATCCACTGATAACCGGCGGCGTGGTGTCCCTGATCTGCCATTTTACCGTCATCCGATTCTTCGTCATATCATAATTTAAAATGGATTTTCCGGTGTAGATACGCAC
>JALELN010000022.1 GCA_022771765.1 Lachnospiraceae bacterium
ATTATCGCCAGTGTGATCTCGGTGGTATGCTTTGTAGTGGCAGGCTTTATTTTTTGAAAAAGGAGGATGAGAAAATGGATAAATATGTAGTAACGATTACCCGTCAGTTTGGCAGTCTCGGTCGTCCGATTGCAAAGCGGATGAGTGAGATTTTAGGAATTGAGTATTATGACAGAGATATCGTGGACCAGGCGGCAGAAAAGCTGAAGCTTCCGGTGTCAGTCGTTCATCAGGAGGAGGAGAAAGCGGCAAAACAGTCGGTGAATCCTTTTTCGCGGATGCAGTTCCCGCTTGGTAAAGGTACGAACGCGATGCAGGATAAGATTTTTGAGGCGCAGGAGAATATTATTAAATTTTTGGCAGAAAAGGACAACTGCATCATCGTAGGGCGCTGCTCGGATTTTATTCTGAGTGAGGTGGAGCGCAGTATGCATATTTACATTTATGCTTCTTTTGAGGCTCGCTTAAAGCATTGCATCGAAGATCTGAATATGGACGAGACAGAGGCAAGACATATGATGAAGAGCGTGGATGAGGCGCGTGATTCCTATCATATGCAGTATGCAGGATATCTGCCGGATGATAAACGGCACAAGGATATTCTGATCGACAGCAGTCTGTTCGGTGTGGAGGGAACAGCAGAGTTTCTTGCTGAGGCCGTGAAACGCAAATTTTATGCATAGTAGCGGCAGAAACAAGGGGAGACGGATAAGAACCAGAAAGCGGCAATTGCCGAATGACGAGAGGAGAAATAGACATGAATACTGGTTTAATTGCAATTTTTATTATTCTGTTTATTATTGTTGGAGCAATTTCAACAAAAAAGTGTGTAGAGTTTTTGATTGCAGGGTCGTTACTTGCAGCATTAGTTATGTATAAGGGCAGCTTTATCACGCAGTGGTGTACGCTCATCCAGACTGCGTTGTCTGACAACGTATGGATCATTGTTGTGTGTGGTCTGTTCGGAAGCTTGATTGCTTTGCTTCAGGCAGCAAAGGGAAGTCTCGGATTTTCAAAGCTGGTAGATAAACTTTGCAATACCGAAAAGAAAACTTTGCTCACGACTTTTATTCTTGGCATTTTGATTTTCGTTGATGATTATCTGAATGTATTGTCTATCGGTGTCTGCATGAAGGGCGTGTTTGATAAGAAAAAAATTCCTCGTGAAACGCTGGCCTACATGCTGGATTCCACAGCGGCTCCGGTGTGTGTATTGCTTCCGTTTTCGACCTGGGCAGCATTCTATGCCAGCCTGTTCTTTGAACAGGACTGTATCAAAAGCGCAGGATTCACTTCCGGAATGAATGCCTATATGAGTGCTATTCCATTTTGCTTCTATCCGATTGTTACACTCGTCATCGTATTGCTGTTTGCTCTTGGCATTATGCCGAAGATTGGTGGCATGAAGAAAGCCTATGATCGTGTAGCACAGACCGGAAAGGTCTATTCTGATGCCAGCAGGAAATACAACCACGAAGAATACAAGGGATATGAGGAAGATGGAAATATCTGGGATTTCCTGATTCCAATGGGTGTACTTGTCGGTGTCTGTGTTGCCACAAGTGATGTGCTTGTTGCAGTTGTGCTGGCAATCATCACCTGCTTTATTATCTATGTGCCGCGCAAGGTTATTAAGTTTGACGAATTTTTTAATACGGTGGCAAAGGGCTTTGCAGATATGATCCCTGTATTGATCTTGCTTGTTGTCGCGTTTGCCGTTCAGGCGATCACACAGGAGATGGGGCTGGCAGATTTTATTATTGAAAATATGACACCGTTGCTTTCGGCAGCTACTTTCCCGGTGCTTACTTTTATTTTGGTAGCAGCACTTGGATTTACGACCGGTTCTTTTTGGGGTATGTGCGCAGTTGTCACTCCAATTGTATTCCCGTTAGCTTCCGCACTTGGCGCAAATCCGGTGCTCGTTATGGGCGCAATTGTATCTGGTGGTGCGTTCGGAAGTCATGCCTGCTTTTATGGAGACGCAACCGTACTTGCTTCAACCGGTGCATGTATTGATAATATGGAGCATACGGTATCACAGCTGCCCTATGTTTTGATTGCAAGTGCAATCACGATTGTCGGCTATCTGATCTGCGGATTTGTTATGTGACACCGGAAATGTCAGAAAAACAGATTTGTGTGCTTTATAAGAATATAGATCAGGTGAAGGAGCGGTAACTATGGAACGATACATAATAAAAAGCCAACAGGTATTTACAGGTTTGATGGATAAGCCGCAGCCGGCGATGATCCTTGTCAATGGATCGGAAATTGAAGCGGTGTTGCCCGAAGAAGCAGACCTTGACCGGTATGGGAACATTCCTGTGAAAGATTATGGTGACAGTCTGATTATCCCGTCGTTTCTGGATGCACATACACATATGTTTTCCGGTGCGATTGATGCCAGCGATTATGTGTGTGATACACTGGGAGAATGCAAGTCTCAGGAGGAGTGCGTGGAACGCATAAAAGCATACGCAAAAGAGCATCCGAATCAGCGCCGTATCAGGGGTGTGGGATGGTTTGTAGGGGCGTGGAATGATGCGCCTCTTCCCGACAAGCGCAGTCTTGATGCAGCAATCCCGGATCGCCCGGTCTATCTGCTGTGTGCGGATTCGCATAGTATGTGGCTGAATACAAAGGCCATGGAGGAGGTTGGATTTTCATCTGATTTCGATGTGGAAAACGGAGAGGTGTGCCGTTTTGCAGATGGTTCTCTGACCGGTCTTTTTATCGAACCGGCAGCGTATGCACCGGCGATGGAAAAATATATGGAGTTTTCTGCGACTGAGATGCTCGATATTCACAGAGGCTTCCAGAAAAAACTGGCTTCTTACGGAGTGTCGGCTGTCAGTGAAATGTTTGCGGATGACTATACAGAAGATACAAAGCGGCGCTATGAACAGCTTGTGAGGCTCGATGAGGAAGAGGGGCTGTGTGCGCAGACCTTTATTTATACAAAACTGTTTGATTATACGGACTTCACACCTTTTTTTAAGATGAGGGATGAGGTAAGATCTGAGCATGTCCATATTGCCGGAGTGAAAGGATTTATCGACGGTGTGACAGAGACTTACACGGGGCTTCTTTTGGAGCCTTATACAGATAAGCCGGAGACTTGTGGAGAGGGGCTTCCGTTGCATCCGAAGGAACTGATGCAGCAGGAGATTATTGCTGCAAATAAGGCAGGCATTCAGGTGCGGCTTCACTGCATTGGTGATGGCGCTGTGCGGATGGCGCTGGATATGTATGAGGAAGCGGAAAAACAGACCGGCGTGAAGGATCTGTGCAATACGATCGAGCATATCGAAAATATTCACCCGGACGATATCGACCGGTTTGCAGAGCTGGATGTGATTCCTTCCATGCAGCCTTATCATGTGACCCTTTCAAACGGCGGAAAAGTATGGAGACTTGGCGAGGAGCGGTGCAAGCTGGAATTTCCCATTCGGACGATCTCTGATCGCGGCGGAAAGATTGCGATCGGCACGGATTATCCGGTAGTGACGATCAATCCGTTTTACACGATCTATGCAGCAGTGACACGTTGTGATGATGAGGGAAAGCCCACCGGGTGCAATTCCGCTACGGAGAAGCTGCCTCTTGCACAGGTCCTGAAGGCCTATACCGCAGGAGCGGCACAGGTTTACCATGCTTCTGATCGTATGGGAACGCTGGAACCGGGAAAAATGGCAAATATACTGGTACTTACGAAAAATCTGTTTGAGATTCCGGTAGAGCAGATCCGCGATACGAGAGTCTCAGTCAACTATTTTGAAGGAAGAGAGGTATACCATGAGTAAAAGCAAATATGTGATCACAATTACGCGACAGTTTGGCAGTCTGGGGCGTCCGATTGCAAAAAAAATGAGTGAATTACTGGGTATTGAGTTTTATGACAGGGATTTGGTGGATCAGGCAGCGGAGAAATTAAAGCTGCCCCGGTCTGTTGTGGATGAGGAGGAGGAGAGTGCTGCAGTCAGTACACCTTTTTACCTCCGCAGGATGCAGTTTCCGTTGGGAAAGAATACAAACAGCCGCCAGGATGAGATCTTTGAGGCACAGCAGAATATCATTAAGTTTCTGGCAGAGGAGGAGACTTGTATCATCGTCGGCCGTTGCTCAGATTTTATCTTGTCAGAGATGGAGAATGCGATCCACATTTACATTTATGCGCCCTATGAAAAGCGCGTGGAGAACTGTGTGAATGACCTGAAAATGGATGTGAAGGAGGCGCGCAAGATGATCGTCGACGTGGACGAGGCGCGTGATTCTTACCACATGCATTATGCAGGTTATTATCCGGATGACAAGCTGCACAAGGATATTCTCATTGATAGCAGTGTGTTAGGTGTAGATGGAACGGCAGAGTATCTGGTGGATCTGATTAAACGGAAGTTTGGAGAATAATGTATGTTTCGAGAGATGCGATTAACAAAACAGCAGTTGCCCGATGAAGAGGCACTGGCTATATTGGAAAAGGGTGGAACCGGGACTCTGGCACTTTTGGGTGATGAGGGTTATCCGTATTCCGTTCCAGTAAATTATATGTATGAGGATGGATGCATCTATTTTCACAGTGCAAAGGACGGACATAAAGTGGATGCGATTGCCAGAGAGTCAAAAGCTTCTATGAGTGTGATCACAAAAGATGTCCTGATGCCGGAAAAATACACTACAGATTATTGCAGTGTCATTGTCTTTGGGAATATAACACTGATTACGGATGACGAAAAAAAGCGCAGGATGATATATTCTTTTACGAAAAAGTTTTGCAGTGAATATGAAAGCGGTATTGATGCAGAGATTGACGGAGCATGGAATCGCTTGCATGTATATGAATTGAAAATTGAGCATATGACCGGAAAGAGGGCAATGCCGTAATAATGGAGGAATGAAGTGATGAGAAACGTAACCGTGGCTGCAACGCAGATGGCATGCAGCTGGGACAGAGAGGCAACCTTGCAGAAGGCAGACAGGTTGGTGCGCGAGGCAGCGGAAAAGGGAGCCAATATTATTTTGCTGCAGGAGTTATTTGAGACACCTTATTTCTGCCAGAAGCATGAGTTTGAGCATATGGAGTTGTCTATGCCACTGGAGAAAAATCCGGCAGTTGCTCATTTTAAGGAAGTGGCAAAGGAACTGGATGTGGTGCTTCCCATCAGTTTCTTTGAGCGTGCGGGAAATGTGATGTACAACAGTATCGCGATCATTGATGCAGACGGCACAGTGTTGGGCGTGTATCGCAAGACCCACATCCCGGATGGAGCGCCCTATGCGGAAAAATTTTATTTTTCACCCGGAGACACCGGATTTAAAGTGTGGAAAACAAAATACGGAACCATCGGTGTCGGTATCTGTTGGGATCAGTGGTTCCCAGAGACCGCACGGTGTATGGCACTTATGGGAGCTGAGATTTTAATGTATCCGACAGCGATTGGCTCTGAGCCGACACTGGACATTGATTCCAAGCCGCACTGGCAGCATGCAATGCAAGGTCATGCGGCAGCAAATATCATGCCGCTTCTGGCATCTAACCGCGTGGGATATGAGAAGCAGAGCGATTCCGAAATGACTTTCTACGGATCTTCCTTTATTGCTGATGAGACCGGAGAGATCGTGGAGGAGGCCGACCGGGAATCCGAGACAGTTCTGGTGCATACCTTTGATCTGGATGCCATTGACATTAAGCGCAGACAATGGGGTGTGTTCCGCGACCGCAGACCGGAAATGTATGAGAAAATACTTACAAAATAGAGATCAGGAGGGGAAGATATGATTACAAAAAAATTATTTATCGACGGCGCTTGGGTAGACGGCAGTGAGGGAAAAACATTCAAATCCATCAATCCCGCAACCGGAGAAGTGATCGCGGAGATTGCGGAAGCATCGATTGAGGATGCGCGCAGAGCAATCGCGGCTGCGAAGAAATCCTTTTATGAGACAAGAGAGTGGCGCGATATGGATTCACAGGCGCGCGGAGATATGCTTTTAAAGATTGCAGATGCCATTGAAGCAAATAAAGATGAATTAGCAAGACTGGACGCGATCGATATGGGAAAACCGTTACGTGAGGCAGAGTGTGATGTGGATGATGCAGTGCACTGCTATCGCTATTACGCGAGTCTGATCAAAGCGCCTTACGGCGGCTGTTATGATGTGAATTCCGGGTTTGGACAGATGCACAGCTATACCGTGCATGAGCCGGTCGGTGTGTGCGCGGAGATCACACCGTGGAACTATCCGTTTTTGATGGGCGCGTGGAAGCTGGCTCCGTCACTGGCAGCAGGAAACAGCGTGGTATTTAAGCCTGCGACGGTCTGCGTATTATCCTGTATCAAAATGTTTGAGATCTTTGAGGCCTGCGGCATGCCGAAGGGCGTGGTAAATCTCGTGATGGGTCCCGGCGGAACCATCGGAGATGAGCTGGCAGGCAATAAAGATGTGGACATGGTGACTTTTACCGGAAGCACGGAAGTCGGGCAGTCCATCATGCGTCAGGCGGCCAACAATGTGAAGAAGGTCGGTCTGGAGCTGGGCGGAAAGTCACCCAACGTCATTTTTGCGGATGCGGATCTGGATGGAGCTGTCGAGTGGGCAATGGTCGGTATCTTCTTTAATCAGGGTGAGGTCTGCTCCGCAGGCAGCCGTATTATTGTGGAGGAGAGTATCCATGATGAGTTTGTAAAACGTCTGGCAGCGAAGGCGAATGCGATGACGATCGGCAATCCGTTAGATAACCCGGATATGGGTGCCATGGTTTCCGAGAGTCATATGAACAAGGTATTGGCATATATCGAAAAAGGTAAGGCGGAGGGCGCAACTCTGGTATGCGGCGGTGAGCGTTATACTGAGGGTGAGTGCGCAAAGGGATGCTTTATCCGGCCGACGATTTTTGACAACTGTACTCCGGACATGACGATCGTAAAGGAAGAGATCTTCGGACCGGTGGTCACAGTGCAGACGTTCAAGACCGAGGAAGAGGCAATCGCAATCGCAAACGATACCCCTTACGGACTGGCAGGAGCGGTGTTTACCGCGGACGGCACCAGAGCACTTCGCGTGATCAAGGAGATCCGTGCGGGCATCACATGGATCAACTGCTATAATCCCACCTTTAATGAGGCACCCTGGGGCGGCTACAAGATGAGTGGTATCGGCAGAGAACTCGGCGTTCACGGTCTGGAGGAGTATCAGGAGATCAAGCAGATCAACATTAACCTTACTCCGGGCGTGATCGGCTGGTATGAGCACTAAGACACTAAGAATCTCAGAAGGGAAGACAGAACGCTTATATAGTTAGGTGCATGGTGTCGAAAATTTAATATTATTAGCTATCATTAGAATTTCTTGACATCTGTTTTTATATAGGTGTACCATATCCTATATTTATTTACGAACGAAGGTGTTCTGCGAATGGCAGAGCACCTTTTTTTCGTTTAAGAAGGGGGTGATCGTATGAGCACATTAGAATTGTTGCAGCACACGGATACCGTCAATGAGCTGTTGGCGCGCTACGGTGTCAAATTCGGTATTTACAAGAACAATACGTTCAAGGAGCAGTTGTTTCCCTTTGACGCGATTCCGCGTATCATCGGGCATGATGAGTTTGACTATCTGGAACGGGGCTTAAAGCAGCGTGTCATGGCGTTGAATTTATTCCTGAAGGATATTTACAGTAAAAAGCAGATCGTGAAGGATGGCGTGGTGCCGGAGGATTTTATTTTCGCTTCCAGCGGCTACATGGCTGAGTGCGAGGGTGCAATGCCGCCGAAGGGTATTTATTCCCATATTTCAGGTATTGATCTGGTGAAGGGAAAGGACGGTACATGGTATATTCTCGAGGATAACCTGCGTGTCCCCTCCGGAGCTTCTTATCCGATGATTGCAAGAGAGTTGTGCCGGAGAAGCTCACCGGATACGTTTCATGATAATCGTCTGGAGGATAACCGCAATTATGCGAAGCTGCTCCGCAAGACTATGGATTATGTCAATGCGGGCGGTCATACAGTGATTCTCACCCCGGGGCGTTATAATGCGGCTTACTTTGAACATTCTTATCTGGCAGAGAAGACGGGCGCGCATCTGGCAAATGGTTCGGAGCTTGTGGTGGAGGATGACAAGCTCTACTACCGGGCGATGGATGGCAAGCTGGAACGGGTTGGCGCGGTTTATCGTCGTATTTCCGATGAGTATCTGGATCCGATGAATTTCAATCCGGAGTCTTTAATCGGAATTCCACACATTTATGATGTATTCCGAAAAGGCAACGTGGCGCTGCTTAACGCGCCCGGAAACGGTGTGGCAGACGATAAGGGTATTTACTATTTTGTTCCGAAAATGATCCGTTATTATCTGGACGAGGAGCCGATTCTTTCCAATGCGCCTACCTATCTTCCGTTCTATGAGGAGGATATGGCATATGTTCTGGAACATTTCGATGATCTGGTGCTCAAGGATGTGGCAGAGGCCGGCGGCTATGGCGTGGTATTTGGAAACTCCATGAGTACAAGACAGAAGGAGGATTTCATCGCATTATTGAAGAAAGAGCCGCGTCGTTTTATCGCGCAGGAGGTCATTGATTTTCAGGATTTGGAGATTCTGGAGGGAGAAGTGGCAGTGCCGAGAAAAGCGGATCTGCGGGCATTCGTGCTCATGGCGGACGAGCCGATGGTATGGAAGAGCGGACTGACCCGCTTCTCGCGCAATCCGGATTCGTTTATTGTGAATTCATCACAGGGAGGAGGATTTAAAGACACATGGGTATTATCTCAGTAGAACAGGCTGACCGGCTCTTCTGGCTGGGCAGATATACAGAACGTGTATACACGACACTGCGGATGTATTCGCAGAGCTTTGATGTAATGATCGATGAGATCACCGACAGTTATCAGGAATTTTGCAAAAAAATAGATATCCCGGATATATATGGATCAAAGGATGCATTTAAGGAAAAATATCCGTTTGACAGGGAAAATCCGGATTCCATCATCAGCAATCTGGAGCGTGCCTATGACAATGCGATTGTGCTTCGTGAGAGCATCGGATCGGAGACGCTCGCCTACATTCAGCTGGCGATCTATGAGATGAACCGGGCGAAAGATAGTCGGTCTCCGCTCATCGAGCTGCAGAAGGTGACCGACAATCTCATGGCATTCTGGGGAATTGCGGACGACCAGATCGATAGTGAGCAGATCAGAAATATTCTAAAGACCGGAAAACGGATCGAGCGCGTGGATCTGTACGCGCGTCTTGGTGCGTCGCGGGAGCGGCTGATCCGCGAGGTGTCACGTATGATTCCGCGCGTGGAGCGCAGTGGAATGGAATATGATCCCCAGAAATTAATTACGTTAAATGTACTTGTGAATGCACCCGAATTAGATTATTATAAGATAGTAGCGGAAGTAGAATCTATTTTATAAAGTATTTTATAAAGGGTGTTTTAGATGAAAAAATTAGCCTATGACTATTATATGAGGATCAGTTACTCAATTCCGGTGGAAAACTGCCATTTTACGATCAAGTGTTTTCCGCAGAGCACAGACAGGCAGCGGGTGCTGACGCAAAAGATTGATATCAGTGCGCAGGGCTACAGTGAGGGCAGGGACGGCTTTGGAAACCGCCAGATATATGGAGGGGTGGAAAGCGAACATGACATCTTTGTCTTTCACACTGCGGGTGAAGTAGAGAGTGGTCTGAGTGATTACGAGGAGGTGGCAGCAGAGGATCGTATCGGTATGTTCCGGCATGCACATGGCTGTAATATGCCGGGGACAGGTCTTCGCAGCTATTTTGAAGAACTGGTGCGCGCACAGGTGATCACGGATGGTCAGGAGGATTTGCAGAAGAGTACAGCCTTGATGCATCGGCTGTATCAGGACTTTCATTATGAAAAAAATAAAACGACCATGTCTACGACAGCGGAGCAGGCGTGGCAGATCGGTGCCGGTGTCTGTCAGGATTATGCGCACATTTTGATTGCGCTCTGTCAGATGGCAGGTATTCCGGCACGATATGTCACGGGAATGCTGATCGGTGAGGGCGCGAGCCATGCCTGGGTGGAGATCCTGGCGGGGGACCGCTGGTATCCCATGGATCCCACAAATGACTGTATTGTGACAGATTCACATATCCGGATTGGAACCGGAAGACATGCGGGTGACTGCTTGATTAACCGGGGCATTATGCACGGAGGCGGCGATCAGACGCAGGAGGTGCGGGTGACTGTTACCGAGATGTCTTAGGAGTAATCCTCTTGTGTTCGATCCGGTGTCGGGTGGTGGCAGGTCGGAAAGAACGATGGGACGGAACGTCCCATATTGAAAGGGGATAAAGACTTATGGAACAAACAGTTGCATCGATTGCGCTTCCGGTGGATGAGGCGCTTACGATCAAAAAAATGCGAATTGAGCCGAAAACGGAAGATGGCAAGTGCAAGCGAATCAGTGTTGTCACCGGAATACACGGAGATGAGCTGGAGGGACAGTATGTCTGCTTTGAACTGATTCGTCGTATCAGGGAAAATGAGTCTGCCCTAAAGGGCATTGTAGATATCTACCCGGCAATGAATCCGCTTGGTATTGACTCTATTACACGTGGTATTCCAGCGTTTGATCTGGATATGAACCGGCTGTTTCCGGGAGATTCCGAGGGAAATATGACCGAGTATCTGGCATCGGAGATCATCAGGGATGTGTCGGGCAGTGATGTGGTTTTTGACATTCATGCCAGCAATATCTTTCTTACGGAAATTCCGCAGATCCGGATCAATGAGCTGCACGAGAAGGAGTTGGTGCCGCTGGCAGAGGAATCGAACGTGGATTTTATCTGGGTGCACGGGGCAAGCACCGTGCTGGAATCCACGTTTGCCTACAGCTTAAACAGTACGGGAACGCCGACACTGGTTGTGGAGATGGGAGTGGGCATGCGTATCACGCTGGATTATTGCAATCAGATGGTGGATGGAATTTTACACCTGATGAGCGAGCTTGGCATGTGGGCGGGTGAAAACCCTTCTGTACGTAAGCCGATTGTTTCCCGTGATCCGGATGATGTGTATTATTTTAATGCCGGAACAGGCGGGATTTTTGTGCCGAGCGTGAAGCACTGGGAAAAGCTGAAACAGAGTGATGAAGTCGGACGCATCATTGATCCGCTTCACGGAGAGATTTTAGAGACAATCACGGCGCCGATGGACGGCATCCTGTTTACAATTCGTGAATATCCGGTGGTGGATGAGGGCTCTCTGGTGGGACGCCTGCTTCGAGAGGAGGCGTATCAGTCATGAAAAAGAGAGTCATATATGAGATCAAGGGACTATATCGCGATGATTTCCGCGTGACGGGATATGAGTTCGGTTCCGGAGAAAAATCTGTCTGCATTGTCGGAAGCATGCGCGGGAATGAGATCCAGCAGCTTTACTGCTGTTCCATGCTTGTCAGACGTTTTAAGCAACTGGAGGATGATGGAAAGCTGTTGCCGGGACACAGCGTGCTGATTATTCCCTGTGTCAATCCCTATTCCATGAATACAAAAAAACGTTTCTGGTCGGTAGACAATACCGATATTAACCGCATGTTTCCGGGTTATGATCTGGGCGAGACGACACAGCGAATTGCAGATGGCGTGTTCCGGGTGATTGCGGAATACAAATATGGCATTCAGTATACGTCCTTTTATATGCCGGGAGAATTTCTGCCGCATGTGCGTCTGATGGCGACCGGGTTTGAGGATCTGGATCTCGCAAGACAGTTCGGTATGCCTTATGTGGTGCGCCGGGCAGTACGACCCTTTGATACGACAACGTTAAACTATAACTGGCAGTTGTGGGAGACACATGCGTTCAGTATGTATACGACGACAACGACAAATATCGATAAAAAGAGTGCCAAAGAATCTGTCGGCTGTATTCTGAACTTTTTAAAGCGTCAGGGCATTGTGGAGTATCGCGGACATGACGGCTACATCTCACGGGTCGTCGAGGACACGGATCTGGTTTCGGTTCAGACGGAGTGCTCAGGCATCTTTGAGACACTGGTGACTGTCGGGGAGGAGGTCGAGCGGGGACAGCTGCTGGCCCGGATCATTGACTGCTACGAGGGAGAGGTCATTGAGGAACTGCGTTCTCCGATAGATGGAATCGTATTCTTTATGCACGGCGAACCTCTTACCTATAGCCAGACGGCAGTGTTCAAGCTGATTTTACATGAAGAATAATGCATAACGGATTGTTATGAATACATGAAAAAACGTAGGCTGTCTTATGATGGCTGCGGAGGAATACCTAATAAAATAAAGTAGACAAATGAAATGCCGCGTGCTAATGTAATATGTGGTTAAAACATCACAAGCATGACATGAGCAAAGGCGCTTATTCCAAGGGGAATAAGCGCTTTTTTTGTTTAGAAAGCATGCCTGATATATATCTACAGGAGGATTTGAAAATGAAGTTAAAGGACACAGGGTTAACCGTACAGGACATCAAGGACAAGGTAAACAAATATATGATCGAGACCTATGAGCGTTTCGATTTTCTTGCAGAGACTGCAAAAGATATGTATCTCTACGACGAGAATGGTGAGGGTTATCTGGATTTCTATGCAGGTATTGCCGTAAACAGCGCCGGAAGCTGTAATGAAAAGGTCGTTGCGGCAGTCAAGGATCAGGTGGATGACATTATGCACACCTTCAACTATCCTTATACGATTCCTCAGGCACTTTTAGCAGAGAAGGTCTGCACCACGATTGGTATGGATAAGATCTTTTTCCAGAATTCCGGTACAGAGGCGAACGAGGCAATGATCAAGATGGCCCGTAAGTATGGTATTGAGAAATACGGCCCGAATAAGTATCATATTGTAACTGCAAAGATGGGCTTCCATGGAAGAACCTTCGGAGCAATGTCAGCAACCGGTCAGCCCGGAAACGGCTGCCAGGTAGGTTTTGGTCCGATGACCTACGGTTTCTCCTATGCGCCCTATAATGATCTGGAGGCATTCAAGAACGCATGTACCGAGAATACGATTGCGATCATGGTAGAGCCGGTACAGGGCGAAGGTGGTGTACATCCTGCAACGATGGAGTTCATGAAGGGACTGCGGGAGTTCTGTGACGAGAAGGGTATGCTGCTTCTGATCGATGAGGTACAGACCGGCTGGTGCAGAACCGGAGCAGTGATGAGCTACATGAACTATGGTATTAAGCCTGATATCGTATCTATGGCAAAGGCTCTCGGCGGTGGAATGCCCATCGGTGCCATCTGCGCAACCGAGGAGGTCGCAAAGGCATTTTCCGCAGGCAGTCATGGAACAACCTTCGGCGGACATCCGGTATGCTGCGCGGCAGCGCTGGCTGAGGTCAATGAGCTTCTCGACCGTGATCTGGCAGGAAACGCAAAGAAGATGGGTGATTACTTCTCTGCAAAACTGGAGACTCTGCCACATGTGAAGGAAGTCAGACATCAGGGGCTCTTAGTTGGTGTAGAGTTTGACGATACGATAAACGGTGTGGATGTAAAGCATGAGTGCCTGCACAGACATTTACTCATTACTGCGATCGGCGCGCATATTATCCGTATGGTTCCGCCGCTCATTCTGACTGAAGAGGATTGCGATAAGGCGGTAGAGATTATAAAAGAATCGATCGAGGCGCTAGCATAGGGCAAAAGGAGAATCGTTATGAACGAATTTACATTTTCTGTACCGCAGAATATTATTGTGGGAAGCGGTACAATGGCAAAATTGCCCGAAATCGCAAAAAAACTGGGTGGCAGTCATGCGCTCATTATCTCGGGTCCGAATCTGGAACGGCTAGGACTGGTAAAAAAGACCGCGGATTATCTGGAAGAGGCAGGAATCGCCGTGGACAGCTTCACGGAGACGGAGTCAAATCCTTCTGTGGAGACTGTGGATAAGGCAACGGCAAAATATCAGTCATCCGGCGCAGATTTTATTGTGGCGCTGGGAGGCGGATCGCCGATGGATGTGTCAAAGGCAGTGGGCGTGCTGGCAAAATACGGCGGCAGCATCACGGAGTATGAGGGCGCGCATAAGGTGCCGGGAAAGATCGTTCCGCTCATCGCGCTGCCTACCACAGCGGGAACCGGTTCGGAAGTGACCGCATTTTCCGTGATCACTGACCACAGCAGGGATTACAAGCTGACAGTATTCAGCTATGAGCTGTTCCCGGCATACGCGATCTTAGACGCGGAGCTGATCATGACAGCACCTGCGTCCGTAGCGGCTGCATGCGGGATCGATGCCTTTATTCACGCGGAGGAGGCTTACATCTCTACCGCAGCGTCACCTTTCTCCGATGCGATGGCAGAGAAAGCCATGGAGCTGATCGGAGGCAATATCCGCCGGTTTGTCGCTAACCGTATGGACGCGGAGGCGGCAGAGGCGATGATGACCGGTTCGCTGTTTGCGGGACTGGCATTTTCCTTTGCGAGACTGGGCAATGTACACGCCATGAGTCACCCTGTCAGCGCCTGTTTCAATGTGCCCCACGGCGTGGCAAATGCGGTACTCCTTCCGGTTATTGCGGAGTACAATGCGCTGGCCGATCACGGCAGATATTTAAAGATCTACAACTATATCAGCAAAATTCCGGCTTATGAGGGTGAATTCGAGCCGATGATGCTGGTGGAGGCGATCCGTTCCCTGAACAGAGACATCGGTATCCCAAAAAGCTTAACCGAGGCGGTGAATCATGCCGGCAGAAGCGGTGCGATCTCTAAAGAAGAGATCGAGGCAAAGATCCCTGCCATGGCAGCGGATGCCATGAAGAGCGGAAATATCGCGGTGAACCCCCGGGCATCAAGACAGAGTGATATCGAGATGCTGTATAAAAAGGCGCTGTAAATATATGAAAGAGAAAAAAGCTATGTCTGAATGAAATGTCCGGGCATAGCTTTCTATTATTAAAAAATTTATAAAAAATTAATTTGTAATGTCAAAAATAATCATATATACTGTGTTATAAACCTAATTATAGTATTCTTAAAATCTTTAAAAATCCCATTTTAATCCAATAAAAATAAATTGATTTTTGTGCGCATAATGCGTATAATAAATGAGAGGAGTATCTGATCTGCGGGTACGTGAAATAGAAAAAATATTATTTGCGGATGGATGGTACGTGGTGAAGCAGGTGGGTTCTCACAGACAATACAAGCATCCATTAAAAGCGGGTAAGGTGACAATTCCTGTACATCGTGGAGATGTAGATAAAGGAACTGCAAAATCGATACTGGCGCAAGCGAGTATCAAACAGAAAATATAGTGTGACGAAGGGAGATAGCATGAAAATTATATATCCGGCAGTTTTTACACCCTGTGAAGAAAAAGAGGGTTACACAGTTGTCGTACCGGATCTTCCGGGCTGCGTGACGGAGGGAGACTCTTTGGCAAATGCGATTGAGATGGGAACAGACGCTGCATGTGGATGGATTCTTGGCGAATTGGAAGATGGAAAAGATATTCCTGTGCCGACATCTTATGACCAGACGGTAGCGCCGGAGGGCAGCTTTGTCAGTTTGTTGTCGCTGGATATGGATGCGTATTCTGAGCGATACGGAAGTAAATCTGTTAGAAAGAATATTACTATTCCTGCGTGGCTGAACACTTATGGAGAGATGCATCATCTGAACTTCTCAAAAATATTGCAGGACGCATTGCTGACATTGGCACAGCGCTCATAGAAGGCGTGTGTTATTGAGTTTTTGTGGCTCCTATGGTACAATGACACGCAAAGGAGAATGAAAATGGGTATTATCAATGTGCTGACAAAGCCCTTACAGATGATTCGGGCGTGTCGAAGAGAGCAGTTTTTAAAGACGCAGAGAGAAAAATTGAAGAATAAAAATATCAGTGTCATTGCCAGTAATTGTAATGGTGCAATGATCTTACACGATCTGAAGCTACCGTTTAACAGTCCGTTTGTAAATCTGTGGATCAAACCGCATGATTATGTGAAAATGTGCAGATCCTTAAAACATTACATGGAGTCTGAATTGGTGTTCATT
This sequence comes from Lachnospiraceae bacterium, assembly GCA_022771765.1. GTDB lineage: Bacteria > Bacillota > Clostridia > Lachnospirales > Lachnospiraceae > W0P33-017. The sequence continues at coordinate 16,028 of JALELN010000022.1, forward strand.
GAGCAGGATGAATACGATTATCCGGTGGCATTGCTGGACGATATCCATATTTATTTCCAACACTATCAGACAGAGGAAGAAGCAGGCGAAAAATGGCAGGAACGGGTCAAACGGATTGATTACGATCATCTGTACTTTTTGTTCACGGACAGAGATGGCTGTACGGAAGAAGACTTGACAGCGTTTGACCGGCTTCCCTATGAGCACAAGGCGGTATTTGTGAACAGACCTCATGAAAATATCAAATCAGCAGTGTATATTTCAGGATTTGAAAACGAGGCATGCGTCGGTTTTTGCATGTATTACCGAAATCTGTTTTCTTACCGGAAATACTATGATGATTTTGATTATGTGGGCTGGTTGAATAATCAATAATACCAGAAAGTGAGAATGATGATGGAGCTGACCGACGAAGAACAGTCACAATTGGATGCGTTGCTGCAGCGTTACCGGCAGCACGCGAAGATACAGGAGATGAAGCGCTATATCCAGCATGGGGCGATCACCACGTATGAACATGTGGAGCGCGTGACAAAGATGTGTTTTCTTGTGAATCGCCGGTGGCATCTGGGCGCGGACGAGCGGGCGCTGGTGATCGGGGCATTCATGCATGATTTTTATCTGTATGACTGGCATGAAAACGATCGTTCACACCGGCTGCACGGTTATCATCATGCGGATATCTCCTGCGCGAATGCAGTCAACTATTTTCACATTGGCGAGCATATCCAGCAGATGATAAGGACACATATGTGGCCGCTAACGATTACAAAGCTGCCGCGCAGCAGAGAGGCATGGATTCTGTGTCTGGTAGATAAATATATTTCAACAGAAGAGACGTTTGCAATGAGGAAACGAGGATAAATTTTATGTGGATCAGTAAGTATTTTGTATATTTCGTGATTTTTAGTGTGATGGGGTGGGTCTATGAATCGGCGTTCTGTACGATCAAGACCGGAAAGTGGCAGAACCGTGGCTTTTTGTACGGACCGCTCTGTCCGATTTACGGTGTTGGAGCCGCGTCGATCACATTTATTGTGGATGAGGCAGAGGCCCATGGGTTGTCAGATCCGGAATGGTGGAAGATATTTCTGATCGCGTTTTTTGGAAGTATTGTATTGGAATACGTGACCTCTTATGTGCTGGAAAAACTGTTTCACGCTTATTGGTGGGATTACAGTGACGTGCCGCTTAATATCAATGGACGCGTGTGTCTGCCGGCCTCCATCGGTTTTGGCATCGCGGGTCTGATCGTGGTGTACGGCATTGCACCGCTGACAAAGCAGATGGTCGGATGGATTCCGCCCTCCTGGATGGAGTTTTTGTCACTGCTCATGATGGCTGTGGTAGCCGCGGATACGACATTGACTGTATCCGTACTGACCCACTTTGAGCAGAATGTGATCTCGCTGGAATCCACATTAAACCAGCATATGGATCAGTTTGTGAATTCCATTCAGGAAAAAACACAGGAGGCAAGTGCCAATTTCGCGGAGGAGCGCGCCCGCTTTTCACGGGAGAATCTGGAGCGCTCCATCCAGAACATGGAAAAGACGCACCGTCTGGCGTTAAAACGTGTGCAGGGCTTCCGCAGCTCTGATAAAGAAAAGGAAAAACGGGTATACTCAAGGGAGATGGTGCTGGAATCTATTAAGAAATATATCGGCACCGGCAGGAGATCCTGATGCCAGAGAACCGTTACCGGAAAATTTTATCGAGATCTTTAAAAATAGCAGTCGGCAGCAGTCTGGCGATTTTTGTCGCGCAGCTGCTGGAACTGCAAAACGCAACTGCAGCAGGCATCATCACGCTGATCACGATTGTAACGACCCGTCACGAGACGGTTCAGCTGTCGTATCGGCGGGTGATGACTTTTTTTCTGTCTGTCGTGCTTGCCTGTGTGATTTTTCAGGTGGTTCCGTGGGCGTGGATCGACTACGGAATCTATATCTTTGTCATGGCAATCATCTGCCAGCTCTTAAAATGGGACACGACGGTCTCGCTCAATGCGGTGATCGGAACGCATTTTCTTGTCAGTCAGAATTTTTCACTGGTATTTATATTAAATGAATTTGCACTGGTGCTGATCGGAATCATATTCGCGATTCTGTTGAATCTCTATCCTCGTGTGTCGAAAAACGGGGAATAAAGTTTAAGATTATTATGTATTGCTGTGACTTTATTGCTTTATTGCGATAAAGATGTTACAATATTTTATATTTGTTGTATGTACGGAGGATGATGGTCATGGAAGACAACGAGATGTTTGGAGGAAGGACATGTCCGAGGTGTGGCAGGCGACTGCCCTTAAGCTTTAAGGGTGATGTCTGTGCGGTATGTGAAGAGGAAAGACTGTTTGAAGAAGTACGGGATTATATCCGGACAAATGAAGTGACAGAATTTAAACTTGCAGAGAAATTTGGCCTTACACAGCGAAAGATTCAGAAGTGGATCAATGAAGGGTTGATCCAGTTCAGCGGAAGTGATCCCACAAAGAGAATCAAGGGACATTGCGCACGATGTGGGGATCCGCTGGATTTTGGCAGTTATTGCCCGTCCTGTATGCGAATGATCCGCCGTCAGCAAACATCCGGAGGACAGACGGATGTTCAGAATGTGGTGAAGATGAGATGAATTGTGTCATATTTAGGGAAACTTAGTAAATATTTACAAAATATGCCTCGAAAATCTCCCACAAATTTAAAAAATGTGGTATAATAGATCAACTACTGGGCACGGCAGGGAGCTGTTGTCTGAAAAAGAGGAGGCATGTATTACTATGAAGAAATGGAAAGATGTGAGTATCCGCATTAAAGTATTGATTCCGATCGTGCTGATGCTGGTGATGATGATCATTTATCTGGCAGGCAGTGTGTTTGGATTCGGACAGATGCATAAAGATGTCGTGACACTGGCGGAAGAGAACACGACTTTGATGGAGCATGCAGGTATTACTGACGAGGCGAGTGTGGCGGCAGTTGCGGAGATCGTCGCGCAGCAGCAGGCAACATACCGGGCAATGATGATCTGCGCAATCATATGTGCAGTCGTTTTCCTTTTGATCTTTCTGTTTACCGTACGCAATCTGGACAAGAAGGTGACATGGCGTCTGCGTAAGCACATCGAGAAATTGGATGAGATTATAGAATCCATCGAGGAGGGACACGGTGATCTGTCCAAGCGTCTCATGGTATTGAATCAGGACGAGATGGGGCGGCTGGCGGCAGATGTCAACCGTTTTATTGATATTCTGGACCAGATTATGAAGAAGATCAATCTGGATTCCGGATCACTTGCTTCTATTGTGCAGGATGTGACAGAAAAGGCGGATAATTCAAACAGCAGCGCCTGCGATGTGTCAGCAGTGGCAGAACAGCTTTCAGCGACCATGGAGGAAGTGGCAAGCACCGTTACCAATGTGGATGAGAACGCGAACAGAGTTATGGAGGAACTGGATCAGCTTCAGAAAACAACGGAAGAGATTCTGGCTTATTCCGATGCGATGAAGTCACGGGCAGATGAATTAGAGGTATCCGCACAGAAAAATAAGGATGAGACCAGAAAGATGATCGCGCCGATTATCGAAAAAATTAAGCGTGCCGTGGAAAACAGCAAGAATGTAGAGAAGGTTAATGAACTGACGGATGAGATTTTGTCCATTTCCAGTCAGACGAATCTGTTATCTTTGAATGCTTCCATCGAGGCTGCCAGAGCAGGAGAGGCAGGAAAGGGTTTTGCAGTTGTTGCGGATGAGATTCGCCAGCTGGCGGATTCCAGCAAGGAGACGGCAAGCAACATTCAGGGAATCAACAGCATGGTCATTGATCTGGTTCGCGAGCTCATTGACAATTCCAATGAGATCATTCGTTATATGGAGGGCACGATCCTGCCGGATTACGATAATTTTGTTGCCAGTGGAAAGCATTACAGTGATGATGCCGCCCATATTAACGGACAGATGATTGATTATGCGGAGCGTTCCAATACAATTCTTTCTATGGTTTCTCAGATGGTGGATTCGATCAACGGCATTACAGAAGCTGTGGATGAGGGGGCAAACGGCGTAAGCAGTGTTGCTGACAGCATTCAGACACTGGTATCTGAGATCTCTGTCATCAATACGAAGATGAGTGAAAATCAAGAGATTGCCGGAAGCCTGCAGGACGAGGCAAAGCGGTTTCAAGCTTAAGCAGTACATAAATTTGGGTAAAAAAAGAGGTATGTCTGACGGTGTGTCAGACATACCTTATTTTATTTTGCGGCTTCAAATTCTTTCAGCTGAGCTTCATCCGGAGCCGCTGTTAAAAGGCTGACCGCGATGATGAACAGCAGAGATACAAAGAATGCAGGCAACAATTCATAGATATTCCATGCACCTCCCAGCGGGCGTACAAGGTATTTCCATATAAAGACGGTAGCGCCGCCGGAGAGCATACCTGCCAGAGCGCCCCATTTGTTGGAACGTTTCCAGAACAGGGAGCACAGCATGACTGCGCCAAAGGCTCCGCCGAAGCCGGCCCATGCGAAGGAGACGATTCCGAATACAGAAGAATTCGGGTCTCTCGCAAGGAATACGCCGAGGATCGCGATCACGGCAATCGTGATACGCGCGATAAAAAGGCTTTGCTTTTCTGTCAGATTTACATGGAAGAAATCCTGTACGACATTCTGGGAAACGCTGGATGCGGCAGCGAGCATCTGACTGTCTGCCGTAGACATGGTTGCGGCCAGAATACCGGCAAGAATGACTCCGGCAATCAGAGCGGCCAGTACTCCGTGCTGGCTGATCAGTCCTGCGATCTTTACGATGATTGTCTCACTGGAGCTGCCTTCCAGAAATCCCAATGCACCGGCGTTAGTCATACCAAGACCGACGATTCCGATGATAATAGCTACTGTCATGGCGATAAATACCCAGACAGTTGCGATCCGGCGGGATAATACGAGCTTTTTCTCGTCCTCAATCGCCATGAAGCGAAGCAGGATGTGAGGCATACCGAAGTACCCGAAGCCCCAGGCTAGGCAGGATGCAACAGATAATGCGCCGTAGGGAAGAGCATTTCCGGTTGTGGGGTCATGCGATGCTGTCAGTGAGAGATAGCCGGACAGCGACTGTGCATTGTCAATGACAGCACTCCAGCCACCGGCGCTGCTGATGCCGTATGTGAGTACCGTGACGAGTGCAATCGTCATAACGATGCTCTGGATCAGGTCGGTGGTGGATACAGCGCCAAATCCGCCCATGATCGTGTAGCCGACGATGACAAGTGCAGCAACAATCATCGCAACCGTGTAATTCACACCGAACAGACTGTTAAACAGCTTGCCGCAGGCAGCAAATCCGGATGCGGTATAGGGGATAAAAAAGATGATGATCACAATCGCAGCAAGGGCATTTAATACATTGCGCTTGTCGTGATAGCGCTTGGAGAAGAAATCGGGAACGGTAATCGCACCGATGTTCTGGGAGTAGCGGCGCAGTCTTCTGGAGACAAAATACCAGTTGAGCCAGGTACCGATACCGAGACCAATCGCTGTCCACGCGGCATCAGCGACACCGGACAGATAAGCAACGCCGGGCAGTCCCATTAAAAGCCAGCTGCTCATGTCACTTGCTTCTGCACTCATTGCAGTCACTAAAGGTCCCATTTTTCGCCCGCCCAGATAAAAGTCCTCGGAATTGCTGGTGCGTTTGCTGAAACGGAAACCGACTGCGAGCATCATGAGCAGATAAATGACAATCGCTGTGATGATCAGAAAATTTGTCGTGTTCATGTTTCTAACCTCCTCTTGGAATACGTTAATGTAGTACAGTGTTAATCTTTAAAAACACTATCGTTGCCTATTCTATCATGTTTTTCTCTTAAGGTAAATAAAATCTTAAAGAATATGAGATTTATGTATTGTAAAAAATAGATGTTGACAGCTCACATTACTGATGATATTATGATCATATGAACAAATACTCATGCATAAAGGCGATAAAATGATCAGGATTTATGTTGACGGAATCAATGGTGATGTGTCAGCAGGAACCGGAAAGGAGCGTACAAGCGATGGCAATGAATGATGTAGAGATATGTGAGGACAACTGTATTCATACAGACCTTCTGGAAAAAGTGCGGACAGGATTGCCGGACGAGGATGAACTTTATGATCTGGCGGAACTGTTCAAGGTGTTTGGCGATTCCACACGCATCCGCATCTTATATGTACTGTTTCAGTCCGAGCTGTGCGTCTGCGATCTGGCAGAGGCGCTGCATATGACGCAGTCGGCGATTTCACACCAGTTAAAGATCTTAAAGCAGGCAAAGCTCGTGACCGGCAGACGTGAGGGTAAGTCCGTGTTTTACGCGCTGGCGGATGACCACGTGCGCTCCATCATGGATCAGGGCAGGGAACATATAGAGGAGTAGTATTTGATCAGAACAGATCGGAGCGGAACCGCGTAGATCGTGAGAATATGATGCAGGAGTGCGGAAATCCCATCGTCGAAGACGATTTTCATGGATTTTCGCATCGGAACTGTGAAGGAACTGAGCAGTTACGAGGAGTAAAACAAAAAAGGGAGGATATTTATTATGAAGAAAAAATTCAAATTACAGGATCTGGACTGCGCAAACTGCGCGGCAAAAATGGAGGAAGCCATCAAAAAGATTGAAGGTGTGAATGACGCGAGTATGAGTTTTATGACACAGAAGTTGACGATCGATGCGGCAGATGAACGTTTTGATGCCATTATGGACGAGGTGGTAAGAGTTTGTGCAAAGGTAGAGCCGGATATGAAGATACTGCGGTAACGTAAAAGCAGCCGGAGGGCTGCTTTTTTACCCGGCAAGGAGGAGTATGATGACTAAAAAACAAAAACAGATGGTTGTGCGTATTATGGTCGTGTTTGTGATGCTGGCAGCGATCATGGTGGGAGAGCACACCGGTTTATCAGAGCGTATACAACCGCATATATTGCTGGCTTTCATCTGTCTGATTCCCTATTTGATTATCGGATACGATATTTTATATAAGGCAGCCCGCAATATCCGTAACGGACAGGTATTTGATGAGAACTTTTTGATGATGATCGCTACATTTGGAGCTTTTGGTGTTGGTGAGTATTCCGAGGCGGTAGCGGTGATGCTCTTTTATCAGGTGGGAGAGCTGTTTCAGGGCTATGCGGTCGGAAAATCCCGCCAGTCGATTTCGGATATGATGGACATCTGCCCGGAATATGCAAATATTGAGGAAAATGGTGCGCTCACACAGGTGGATCCCGATGACGTGGAGGTTGGTACGATTATTGTCATTAAGCCGGGTGAGCGAGTGCCGTTGGACGGAGTTGTGGTGGAGGGTGAATCCATGATCGACACGGCGGCACTGACCGGAGAATCTGTCCCCCGCAGGGCAGCTGTGGGAGATGACATCATCAGCGGATGCGTCAATGGCAGCGGTACGCTAAAAGTGCGCACGACAAAAGAATTTGACGATTCCACGGTTGCGCGCATATTGGAATTGGTGGAAAACGCTTCTTCGAAAAAGGCCCATGTGGAAAATTTTATTACAAGATTTGCAAAATACTACACCCCCTTTGTCACGATCGGCGCAGTGATTCTGGCGTTTGTACCGCCGATTGCGCTGACACTTATGGGAGCAGGCAGCTTTGGTGCATTGCTCGGTACGTGGCTCTACCGGGCATGTACGTTTCTTGTCATTTCCTGCCCATGTGCGTTAGTGATTTCTGTTCCCCTTGGATTTTTCGGTGGTATTGGCGCAGCCTCCAGAATAGGCGTGCTGGTAAAGGGTAGCAATTATCTTGAGGCAGTCGCTGAGATGGACACCATCGTTTTTGACAAGACCGGAACGCTCACAAAAGGTGAGTTTAAGGTGACTGAGGTGCTTCCGACAGCGTGTACACAGGAGGAGCTTCTGGAGCTGGCGGCATTGGGAGAGGGCTATTCAAACCATCCGATCGCGACATCCATCCGGGAAGCTTACGGAAAACCGCTGGCGCTGGAGCGCGTGACAGATACGGAGGAAATTTCCGGACACGGAATCCATACATGGATTGACGGAAAAGAAGTACACCTCGGAAATGCAAAATTGATGGAATCTTTGCAAATCCCCTTTACAAAATCAGACTGTGCGGGTACAGTAGTGTATATAGCGCTGGAGCGCGAATTCGCGGGAACAATCGTGATTGCGGATACCGTCAAGGAGGGCGCAAAGGAAGCGCTGGCTGCCATGAAGCATGTGGGTGTGAAAAAGACGGTTATGCTCACCGGAGACCGCCGGGAAGCGGCGGAGGCTGTGGCGAAAGAGCTTGGGATTGATGAAGTGCACTACGAGTTGCTCCCGGCCGACAAGGTGACGAAGGTGGAACAACTGTTAGTCGCACAGTCACCGAAGGCAAAGCTGGCATTTGTTGGTGATGGTATCAATGACGCGCCGGTGCTTACTCGGGCAGATGTAGGCATTGCGATGGGCAGCATGGGCAGCGATGCTGCCATAGAGGCAGCGGATGTCGTGCTCATGGATGACGATGTGCGAAAGATTGCAAGGGTTGTTGGCATTTCACGAAAAACACTTAGGATCGTGCGGCAGAATATTGTTTTTGCGCTGGCAGTGAAGTTTTTAGTGCTTATTCTGGGTGCTACAGGGTATGCCAATATGTGGGCTGCGGTGTTTGCTGATGTGGGCGTATCGGTGCTTGCGATTTTGAATTCCATGCGCACGCTGCGTAGAAACTAAGGAAACATTTGCTTTTGAAGGCCTGTTTGGCAGGCTGTATATGTATAGATAAATTCATACATTTTTGCATCGTATCTGTGAAGGTACTGAACAGATAAGAAAAAAGAATCTCGTGGTGAAGTGGGGTTCTTTTTTTCACGTATGAAAAATACTCTGGAGGGGATTATGGAACGATTAAAAGGGAAATTTATTGGAGACAGGAAATTTTATGGGATGGTACTGGCGGTGGCAGTGCCGATCATGCTGCAAAACGGGCTGACAAATGTGGTGAGTCTTTTGGACAATCTGATGGTTGGACGTGTCGGAACGGATCAGATGTCCGGCGTGTCTATTGTAAATCAGCTGTTTTTTATCGTGTATCTAAGCTTATTTGGAGGTATGGCGGGTGCAGGTATTTTTACGGCCCAGTATTTTGGAAAAAAAGATGAAAAGGGTGTGCAGGATATTTTTCGCATCAAATTTATCATCGGCATGGTGCTGGCTGCGGTTGGTATATTGGTGCTGTGGTGTTGGCGGGAACCTCTGATTGGCATGTTTTTGCATGAGGGGGATGCGTCACTTTCTGTGGATGCGACGTTGCTGTATGCAAAGGATTATCTTGGCATCATGCTCATCGGACTTGTGCCCTTTGCTGTTTCACAGTGTGTGGCGAGTACATTACGCGAGTGTTCGCAGACAGTCTCACCGATGATCGCGAGTGTGGCAGCAGTCATGGTGGATCTTGTATTTAATTACATCCTGATTTTCGGAAAATTCGGGGCACCTGCCCTCGGCGTGAAGGGAGCGGCGATCGCGACTGTGATGTCCCGTTTTGTGGAGTGCGCATTTTTGCTTGTCTGGACGTGGAAGCACAGGGAGCAGTACCGTTTTATCTGCGGTTTTTGGGAGCGAACACCGATTGCGAGGGGGCTCTGGAAGCAATGCATTTTCAAGGGAATGCCGCTGCTTGTCAATGAGTTTTTGTGGTCCTTTGGTGTCACGATGCAGGCGCAGTGTTATTCCACCCGTGGTCTGGAGGTCGTTGCGGGATTGAATATCTGCAATACGTTAAACAATGTATTTAATATTGCATTTCTGGCGATGGGAAATGCGGTGGCGATCATTATTGGGCAGCTGCTGGGCGCCGGGAAAATGGAGGAAGCAAAGGATACGGACACAAAGCTGATCTTTTTCTCTACGGTGATGTGTGTCGGGATCGGTGCATTGATGGCGCTGGCAGCTCCGTTCTTCCCTCTCACTTATAACACGACACCGGCTGTACAGCAGCTTGCGACGAATTTCTTGTGGGTGATGGCATTTATGATGCCGTTCTGTTCCTTTACAAATGCATCCTATTTTACGCTACGCTCCGGCGGATGCACAGGTATTACATTCCTGTTTGACAGTGTTTACATGTGGTGTCTGGTTGTTCCTATGGCATTTGTGCTGTCGCGTTTTACGGACATAGAGGTTGTGCCGATGTACATGCTGGTTCAGGGTACAGAGTTGATCAAAGCCATCATCGGCTATGGGCTTGTAAAGAAAGGTGTGTGGCTTCGAAATCTGGTTGCGGAGGAGGTCTGACGCATGGATGATCGGACATTGGTGATCGTGCGGGGTGCGGGTGATCTTGCGACCGGAACCATCGCAAAACTGGTAAAAAGCGGCTACGCCGTCATTTCGCTGGAGACGGAAGCACCGACGGCGATTCGCCGCACGGTTGCCTTTTCGGAGGCGGTGTATACCGGAAAACAACAGGTGGAGGATGTGCTCGGAGTGCGGGTCCGGACACCTCAGGAAGCGTATGCCCTTGCCATGGAGGGAATACCGGCCATTCTTGTTGACCCGGAAGGGGAGAGTATCCGGCAGCTGCATCCTGCTGCGGTTGTTGATGCGATTCTCGCTAAGCGAAATCTGGGGACAAACCGTGGGATGGCACCCTTTACGGTCGCTCTCGGTCCCGGATTTACAGCGGGAAAGGATGTGAATGTGGTCATTGAGACGAAGCGCGGGCATGATCTTGGAAGGCTGATCTATGAGGGAGCGGCCGCTGTAAATACAGGTGTTCCGGGAATGATCGCAGGCTATGGCGCCGAACGTGTTGTTCATGCGCCGACGGCAGGTATTTTAAGGGCGCGTGTGCAGATTGCGGACACGATAGAGAAGGACGCGGTGATTGCAGTGATCGAGCCGGAACGCCGGGCGGGGATCTGCAGTGCGGGTGGCTGTGCATGTGATTTGCAGACCCTTGGGGCAGTGCCTGTTCGGGCGAGTCTCACGGGACTTTTGCGCGGTCTGATTCGTGACGGTTATCCGGTGACGAAGGGGATGAAGATTGCAGATATTGATCCGCGGTCAGAAGAGTATGACAATTGCTTTAAAATCTCTGATAAAGCGCGCTGTATTGCCGGGGGTGTGCTGGAAGCGCTGTTGCGGGCGGGAGTGTTGCCATGATGATCGCGGTGGTGGGAAGCGGGGGCAAGACTACCTATATCAGAGAGCAGGCAAAAAAATATATAGCACAGGGCAAAAGGGTATTAGTTACCACGACGACGCATATGTATGCAGAAGCAGGCACGTTATTTACGAATGACGCAGAAGAAATCTGCGCATGCTTACAGACAAAGGGTTATTGCATGGCGGGACAGCGCACAGAGGAGGCAAAGATCTGTGCCCTCTCACCGGATGTACTGGCACGCGCGGCGCAGTGCGCGGATGTTGTGCTGGTGGAGGCGGATGGTTCGAAGGGGAAGCCGGTCAAGTTTCCCGCAGCGCATGAACCCGTCATTCCGG
>JALELN010000048.1 GCA_022771765.1 Lachnospiraceae bacterium
CTCATCAGAATCATGGTTCCAATTCATCGTATCGCTCCTGCATTTTTTCCCTATTATGATATGCAGGAGTAAGATGTAAGTTCATCAATCCAACCGCATCTGCCAGAAACCATCCGATCGGTATTGCCACCCAGATCCCGATCACACCGATCGATTCTACCGAAGATAACGTATAAGCCAGCAACACCCGCGTTCCAAGAGAGATCACCGTCAAAACTACCGACATCATCGGCTTGTCCACTGCACGGAAATATCCGTAAAGCAAAAACAGGATTCCGATCCCGATGTAAAACGCTCCCTCGATCCGAAGATACTGTACACCGGCAGCTATCACATCCTGACCATCCTTAACCGACACAAAAATTTTCATAAACGGCTCTGCCAGAGCAAAGACAACAGCACTGATCACCACACAGAAAACAATCACATTCAGAAACGCCTTCCTGATACCGATGCGGATCCGTTCTTTATCCCCTGCCCCATAGTTTTGCGCCACAAAAACGGAAAAGGCATTTCCGAAATCCTGTACCGGCATGTAAGCGATCGTATCAATTTTGACCGCCACCGCAAACGCAGCCATAATGACCGCTCCAAAGCTGTTGACGATTCCCTGCACCATCAGGATGCCAAAATTCATCACCGACTGCTGCAGACAGGTAAAACCCGACAGCGACAGTATCTTTTTTAAGTTCACCACATCCCAGTGGAAGTCTTCCTTTTTCGGTCGATACGCGCCGTAGCAGCTCCAGAAATAGATCAGTACGCCCATTCCTGATATCGTCTGGGCGATTGCGGTGGCAATGGCAGCTCCCTTGATCCCGCTCCCGAGTACAGCCACAAACAAGAGGTCAAGAACAATATTCAATACCACCGACACCCCCAGAAAGATGAGCGGTGCCACCGAATTTCCGATTCCCCGCAGCACGTTGGAAACATAATTGTAAATAAACGTTCCGAAGAAACCGAAAAATACCCAGAAAAGGTACGTGTACATGTCTCCCACGATCTCCCCCGGCACCTGTAGCAACGAAATGATCCCCTGCAGTGAGCTGTAAAAAATCACGATCATCAATACTGTCAATGCACCTATGAACATCGAAGACATAAATATTCCATTTCTAATATCTTTCTCTTTTCTGCTTCCGAAAGACATGGATACAAAGGTACTGTTTCCGAGACACAGCCCGATGATCACGGATGTCAGAAATGTCATCAGTGTATAGGAGGAACCCACCGCAGCCAGCGCACCATTTCCCAGATACGTTCCTACGACCCACGTATCCACCAGATTATACAGCTGCTGCATCACATTTCCGAGCATCAGCGGCACTGCAAATGACCAGATCCCTTTTGTAATGTCACCTGTTGTCAGGTCGTGTTGTTTGATCAATTTACTGCTCATAGTCCTGTTTTTCAGCGATCCTTTTCTGATAAATACCTATTTTTTCATCCAGATTACACAAGTACTCATCCCATTTTTTCCGTTCTTCTACTACAGATTTCCGATGATGAATCAGCAGTTCCATACGTTCCTCCATCGTCTCGTCACCCTGATATCTTAGATCGGAATAATGCTTCATATCCCGCAAAAGCATTCCTGTATTTTTTAAACGTTGTATAAATTTCACCCATTCTATGTCATCTGCACTGTAATCCCGTCTGCCACCGCAATCCCTTTCTACATGCAGTAGACCTTTCTTTTCATAATAGCGCAATGTATATGCACTGATACCCGTTATAGCGGAAAACTCTCCTATGGTCATAACTTACCTCTTTTTCAAAATCATCTCTTGACTTCGACTATACTCTAAGAATTATCCTATTTGTCGTAGCTATTAACTAAATGTTAATCATTCAATATATTTTATCAAACATGGAGGAAAAATAAAATGGAAAAAACCAGATTTGAAACAGGCATGGAAAATTTAAAGAAGATTGACGGTGAAGGAGGAGAAGCAGTCATTCGATCACTTGAAAACATCTCTCCGGATCTTGGGAAATACATCGTGGAATTTGCATTTGGGGATATTTATGACCGAGGCGGTCTGTCTCTTCAGGAACGGGAAATGATTACTTTAGCCAGCCTTCTCACCGCCGGAGGATGTGAACCACAGTTGGAAGTACATATCAGAGGAGCCCTAAATGTAGGAATCTCCTCCGAAAAAATCATAGAAGTATTCCTGCAATGCATCCCATATACAGGGTTTCCCAAAGTTCTAAATGCTGTTTTTGCAGCAAAGGATATCATCACCCAACCTTTGATGGTATAGTCCTTTACAATATGATTTACCCATTTGCGAAACTGTATTGCACGATCATTATTAACTTTAAAACCAACAGCGATGATCATCTGAAGATTATAGTGATTTGTCTCCCGGCTGACCTGACGGGAACCTTCGTTTTGAACTATTAAGTATTTCTTAATAGATTCCTCCGGCTCCAATTCTGAATCATCATAAACTTTTTTAATATGCTGATTAATTGCCGCAACACTCACATCATAAAGCGCCGCCATCATTTTTTGTGTCAACCATATGTTTTCATCCTCGTAGCGCATCTCTATGCTGTCCTGCTGATCACCCACAGTGGCAACATAGGTCAGATATTCTGCTGCGCTGGAACGGATTGTGATTTCCTCTTTCTTTTTTGCCATTTTGTCGCCACCTTTTATACTTTCTTTTTCTAAAACAAGTGTAATGAAAAACGATTTCGTTTGCAAGTAAAATGCAACTTTACAGCCATTATTCCACTCTTGAATATATTTCAGACTTCGTACAAATACTATGAAAAACACACGCAAGGAGACACACTATGATCAACAATGAAGAACTTCCGATCGGATTCACTATGGAGCTCGCCAAACACTCCGATGCCCTGATCCGGTTTTCCGGTATGACCAAAGATGAGCAGCAGGAGATCATCGGTCAGGCACGCAATGCCTCATCCCGGGAAGAAATGCGTCATCTGGTAGAATCCATCAAATAAAGTAACACCCAAATCCAAATACCCGCAACGAAAACAGCCATCATCATGCACATCAGCACGTTTTCCGACACTGCCTTCCCGATCCAGAAAGACGGTAAAATGGACAGGCAATAACAGATAGGTTTCGGAACAAAATAAGGTACGACAGCCCCCAGGATCATCAACGCAGACAGCTTCGTGATCGCCATTCCTTCCAGCTTATTGGAAGACAAGGCTACGATCAACAGCGCAATGATGATCCCCTGCAGGGTTCCCGTCAGAGCCAGCAAGACGATCCCTGCGGCAGACAGCGCGGAAAGCCGAAACAACGGCAGTAAAGCTGCTGTGATCACAAAGGCACCAAGCGCCGGGATCACGACCCGCGACACCAGATATCCCTTTCGCCCCAAGCCCGTAATGAACAGGTAACGGTCAATATGATCATCACGTTCCTCCAGCATGACCATCGCGGCAATGAAACCAAACATTGCCGGGGCGATGGACGCAAAAAAGATGTCGAACAAGCCGTAATACGGGGTCAGAACCGCCTCCGCCCCTGTATAAGAAACCAGCATTTTTTCCATAAAGGGCACGCCAAATTTAATTGCAATACCAGCCAGAAGCGGTGCCAGTCCCGCCGCAAACAGCATCATGTCATGCCGTATCAACTTCAGCATATGTAAAAAACTTAATTTGACCGCTCTCATAGCTTCACACCTCCCTGCTCCTGCCACATCTTCCATACACACCGATCTGCCGCCCAAAACAGCAATACGATTACAGCAACGGTCAGGATCAGTCCGATCCAGGAAAACACCCTTCCTGCCACCAGATCCATACATACATTCGCCGGATAGATTCCGAAAATAGCAGGCGTGATCCCTGCCAGATGCAGGATCGCGGGAACAAACGTAATCAATTCAATTGGCACCGTTGCGATCAGAAACTGATTTAAACTACGGATCTTTGTCGCAATGATCATCCCCAGCAGCGTAAACATAACGCTGGATAAAAAAGTTCCGGTCAGTACCTGAAAGAACGCAGCACAACCCGTCGTCACCGCCAGCACAGCCGCTACAATCACCCCGATCAGACTCAGGGAAAGCACTTTTGACAGTACATATTCAAACGCCCGGAGCGGAGAGATAGCGAAATAAGATGTCACCCTCTGACTCTTCTCCAGAAGAACGATCGCTCCCATAAAGAACAATCCCATCGCTGCCGGATCAGAAAAAATGAGAATAGAAGCAGCTGTCGTTTTCCATGTTACGGGCAAAGAAAGCAGCAGGATCATATAGAGCACAGTCAAAAAGCCATACAAAAAATAAAATCCATAACGCCCCTGAAATCTCACATCCCAAAAGAAAAGCTTCTTTAATCTCATACCAGCGTCCTCCCGGTGATCTCCATGAAAATGTCGTTCAAATCAGGCTCACTGCTGTGAATGGATTGCAGTTTGTTTTCCGCGATCAGGTCGCGCAGCATCTGATCCTCCGACAATTGACTGAGCAGACAGCTTTTCGATTGTTCGCCGTGATCCATCCATGTATAGGTAACTTTCGCTGCTCCCTTTGACATGATCAGGTTATGCGGGCTGTCAAGCGCATAAATCTGTCCCCCGACGATAAACGCCACCCGGTCACAAAGCTCGGTCGCGTCCTGCATATTGTGGGTGGTCAAAAGAATGGTTTTTCCTCTGCGCTTCTCCTCCAGGATCATATCCTTCATCAGACGGCTGTTTGTCGGATCAAGCCCGCTGGTAGGCTCGTCAAGAAAAAGCAGCTTCGGATCGTGTGCCAGTGCCTTGATGAAATTCAGACGACTTTTCATTCCTTTGGAATAGTCCGATACCCGCTTGTCTGCGTTGTTTTCCAGTCCTACCATGCAAAGCAGTTCATCAATAGAGCGAAGCTGGCGCTCGTGACCTGCCTTACTCCGATAGAGCGAAGAAAAGAACAACAGATTTTCTCTCGCGGACAATTTCTCGTACATCGTGGAATACTCAAAATCCACACCGATATTTTCATAAAAATCTGAGCCGCACTTTTTGCACTGTGTACCGTTTACAACGACAGAGCCCTCATATCCCGGCAGCATGCCCAGCAAAATCTTTTGCAGGGTACTTTTCCCCGCACCGGACGGTCCTAAAAATCCGAAGATTTCCCCCTCCGAAACAGAAAAACTCACGTCCTGAATAAAAGGCTTTTTTGTGTAGCTGAATGACAGATTGCTGACCTGTATCATAGGTTTCCTCCTTACTATTTGACTATTTTTTAATATTTAGTCAAAATAAATTCTGTTTATAGTCCGGCTGGTTCAACCAACCGGACCTTTCTCACATGCAAGACTGCTGCATTTCCCGGGCTTCACATATTCCATTTACAAATTGCTCAGACTAGCTGCGAAACCACTCCATATATGAGCATCCGCAATGCCTGATCATACTGCTCTTCGCCAATCTCCGCCTTGTGCAATGTCGCAAAATAGATCGCGTGAAACGCGGCGCTGAAAGCATTTGCGTCGATTCCCTCTTTCACAGGGAGCAGGGCAAATACCTTTTCTATCATATCCGTATCATTCCCGAAATGCTCTGCCACGACCTCCGGCGGAAGTTTCCGCGCCAACAGCTCCACTTCATCGGAATTCAGAAGCTTCAAAACCGGCATTTCCTCCGCCATTTTGAAAAACTTGAAAATCACATCGGTCAGCTTTTCAGCAGAAAACTCCGACCCTGCAATCTCGCAGACAGCCTGATACAGCTTTTGATCCACCAGCTCATGTTGCTCCAAAATCACATCAAACAAAAGCAATTCCTTGGACTTATAAAAAAGGTAAAACGTTCCTTTCGGAATGTTCACACGCTTTACAAGTTCATCTACGGTGGTACGCCGAATCCCGTACTGCGCCATACATGCAGCGGCTTCTTCCTTCAACCGCCGCTTAATGTATTCCCGTTCCTGATCCGAATAACTCTTTGGCAAATCGCTCGCTTCCTTTTTGACTAAAATTAAAGATATAGTCAGAATAACGCTGCCATGACTAGTTGTCAATAACGATCTATTGTTTTCTTTTCTTTGGGTCCGGCAGCTCCTCATAGATTGCTTCAAACAGCCCGGTCAGATATTCCGCGCTGTCCACATTTTCTACCAGAAGCATGTCCTTTGCCCCCTCATAGGGCGGTTCATAACTTCCGTCCGGAATATATTGTTTTGCCGCCTCCACAGGCTTGACCAGCAGGCGGTCATCACACACATACGCCGCAATTTTTCCTCTGTAATAGATGATATATTCTCCCATCATGGAACGGCTGGTGATCTCCTCCAGCCCGGATAGCTGATCCAAAATAAAACGGATGTATTCTTTGCTCGTCGCCATTTCATTTCTACTTCCTGCTCTTACAAAAACTTACGGAAGAAATCACATTCCTCCTTATTACAGCGCATCGCCTCTTCCATTTT
>JALELN010000050.1 GCA_022771765.1 Lachnospiraceae bacterium
GATCGCAGGCTGGCCGGTACATACAAGTGTAGATAACAGCAGAGAGATCATACGGGGAGTATTATCAGCAGATGAGACCTATGCGGTGTGCCTGAAAGAAGATGATCGCGCCATCGGAAGTGTCGGACTCATTCCACCGGCACAGTGAAAAATGTGGATTTACCTATCATCATACGGAAGAACAGAAGCCTTGCGTATTAATGGGAGATATCCGGACGGAGCATTTTACAAGGATCACGAAGGAGCAGTGGCTGGCCGGACGAAAGACAAATGAGGTAGTCTTATACATTCACGGCAAAGGCGGCAGTGCAGATGAAGCAGAGCATTACAGACCGTTCTTTCCGGGAGTGGATGTATATGGATTTGATTACAAGGCAGAAAATCCTTGGGACGCGAAGAAAGAATTTACGGATAAGGTCACTGAATTATCTGAAAAGTATGATAGAATCATTCTGATAGCCGGAAGCATCGGTGCATATTTTTCGATGAATGCGGGTATTGGTAAGTTCATAGATCAAGCATATTTTATTTCTCCGATCGTTGATATGGAGAAGCTGATCATGGACATGATCAACTGGGCCGGGACGAGTGAAAGTGAGCTGGAAAAGAGGAAGATCATACCGGTTGATTTTGGTGACGATCTGTCATGGGATTATTTGCAGTATGTTAGGAAGCATAACATCGGCTGGAATGTTTCGACAGAAATTTTGTATGGAAGCGCTGATCATATGCAGTCAATGGATACGATACAGGAATTTGTCATGAAAGAATCTGCGAATCTAACGATCATGGAAGGTGGAGAACACTGGTTTCATACCGATGAACAGATGAGTTTCTTAGATCAATGGCTGCGAACAAAGCTTTCGGAATAGGACGAGTGGGGGACAGAATGAAACGAGCGGTGAACAGAAAGACTGCAAAAAATATCGTGATATTGATTTGGGTGAATATTGTTTTTATAACGTTTACTGTCGTTTTTGCAGTATTGCATAATATGTATGATGAGGGATGGATGCTGTCCGCGTACGTAACCTTTCTAACGATATCCTATCATTTTTCCATGAGGCTGATCGTGGGAGAAGTGGTTACGGTCATATATCGCAAACGTGAATTCAATCTGGATTCTGTAGGCTTCCGCATATATGGTTTTGAAAAGGACCTCTATCGGAGACTGAACGTGAAGAAATGGAAGCTGCATATGATTACAGCAAAACCGGAGCAGTTCGATCTTCGCGAAAACAGCATGGATGATCTTCTTCACAATATGGCGCAGGCAGAGCTGGTTCATCGGATCATTATGGTCTTGTCGTTTGTTCCGCTCCTGCTGATCATCCCATATGGGGTTCCAATGGTTTTTGTTGTGACCTCTATAGTTGCCGCTTTGATCGATCTGCAATTTGTGATCATTCAACGTTACAATCGCCCCAGAGTCATGAAACTATTAAAAATGAAAAATTCTTGACAACTAGTGATCACTAGCATATAATAAACAAAAGCTAGTGGTTACTAGTTTTTTATTGGAATCTATGACAGGAGGAATACTATGACAACAAAGGAAAGAATCACAGAAGAAGCGCTGACTCTTTTTGCAGAAAAGGGCTATAAAGGTACAAGTGTAAAGAACATTGCAGATGCGGTTGGAATCAAAGATGCTTCATTATATAATCATTTCAAGAGTAAGCAGGAGATTTTTGAATCCATTGTGGAATTGATCTCGAAACATATTTCCGATCTTTCCCAGACGTTGGGAGTACCTCAGAATGAGAAAACGGACACACCGGCTACCGGATTTTTTATAAATCTGGATCTGGATGGACTGAAAAAGATCACGAGGGAGTCCTTTGTATTCTATCTCACGGATCCGTATATTTCACGATTTTGGCGGGTTGCTCACATGGAACAATATACAAATCCGCAGATCTATACCATGTTCCGAAAGATATTCATGGAAGATGCGATTTCCTATCAGGAGCAGCTGTTTCAGGAGATGATGGAACAAGAAGTGTTTTACCCCGGCGATGCAAGAGCAACGGCCATCAGTTTTTATTCGCCCATCTATCTGCTTTTATCTATGTACAGTAATCAGCCGGAACATATGGAAGAAGCATTTGAAATACTTGACAGACAGGTAGAAGAATTTTATAGGATTTACCGTAAAAATGATTAGAAAAGGCAGGAAACAGACAGAATATCCTGTTTCCGATTTTTACAAACGGAACATTGATTGATGATACATATATCAAAATGCTGAAGAAATACAGGAATCTGCTTCCGATATTCAGCATGGAAGGAAAAGAAAAACACACAGATGTCAGAAGGGGTGAAGGTGTGTATGAAAAGGTGCTCTCTGCGATGGGAAAAATGCAGAAAGAAAAACTGCTGTTTGGTTCTTCGGTAACGGTCACAAGAGAAAATTTGGAGGAGGTCATGTCTGACGCATTTATAAAAAAACTGGACGAACGGGACTGTAAGGCACTGTTCTTTGTGGAATTTGTGCCGATGTCCCCGGAAATGAAGGATCTGGCACCGGAAGAACCGGAACGAGCGTATATGAATCAGCGTCTTGCAGAAATCAGAAATAAATATCAGGATATGATCTTTTTGTCTTTTCCGGGGGATGAAAAAGCATCCGGAGGCTGCATTGCAGCTGGCAGAGGCTTCTTTCATATCAATTCCCATGGCGGGGCAGAGCCATGTCCGTTTTCACCA
>JALELN010000053.1 GCA_022771765.1 Lachnospiraceae bacterium
TCAAACCCCGTATGCAAAATATGAACATACCGAAGTTCCTCCCTGTCTATCGTGCAATCTGCTTTATAGGATCTGCCCTGCATCTTCGCAAAAATATCATCCGGAATATGAGATATATAAAATGCATCCGGCTCACACTCTTCCGTTTTTATCTCCGGCTCCGGAGACATTTCGGTCAACTTCTCTTCTGTGTCAGGTGTTACCTCTGTCAGCGTTTCTTCCGCAGGCATTTGTGTCTCTTTTTTCGGTAATTTTCCTTCGAGAGAACCGGAGGTCGGATCATCAGACTCACGAATGATCGTATCCGTATCATTCTCTCTTTGAATTTCCAGATGTTTGTTAAGAAGCATTACGGTAACTGCCAACGCGCCCGCCGCAACACCTGCTAGCGCTATTTTTGCTCTCTTTTTCATCACAAAATTCCCCCATTTGTGCCAAAGTTATCAACGGAAACATTTTTTCAATACATATACAGAAGGTCTATTCTATCTCATACATTGAAGATTGAGACTCCCGTCATTTTGCAGCCACATTCCACTCCACCCCGTCCTCATCAGTCTAGGTATCTGTACCGTTATAGGTAAAACGGCGTTCAATCCGATCCATATAAGTTCCATCCGCTAATTTATATACCGTTGTCGTATCGCCACGGAGATTCACAAGTTCCACCACATCCGCTCCCGGATCAGTCACCTGAACCTGATCGTTCTCATCGTTTCCTCCCTTTCCTGTTTCGCCCGCGCCATGCGACCAGCACAGCAAGAGTCCCTTATATTCTGTGTACAAGAAAGTCCCTTCTTCCGTTTTCTCAGCCGTAAACTCCATTTTCATGGGACTATTGTCAAAATCGTTAGTCATATCGGCCGAGAGAATATCTCCACTCAGCAAATAGGTGCCGCTTCCGCCGTCTGCTCCGATATACCATGAGATATGGCCGTCGCTTGTGATCTCCATGCTACTGCCGAACTCCATAGCACTGGGAAACCCCTCAATCGCCGTAGCATTGTCTTTTTCATCTTCTGCCAAATGCCATGGGCCCACCAGATCATCCACAGTCAAATTCACAGCCGCCGGCTCCGCATTCGGTGTTCCTTCTGACTCCGGAGTCTGTGTTTCTTCCAGCTCCGGAGCCTTTGTTTCCTCCGGCTTCGGATCCTTTGTTTCCTCTGGTTCCGGATTCTGTGTTTCCTCCGGCTCCACAGCTTCGGAGACTCTCTCCACATCAATGTGAATGCTGCCCTTTGCCTTCTGACCAACAACAACGATGGGATAGGCACCGTCCATAGGAGCCTCCACAGTAAATTCCTTCACGGTTCCGTCTCCCTGATAGAGCGCGGTTCCGTCCGGCGACGTAATCTTCAAGTTGAGCTTCCCCTTCACCGTTTCAAATTGAATTTTGAGCATGTCACCCTGCTTCAACTCCAGCGTGTGGGTGTCTGTGCCGTTCATGGTTTTAATATCCAACTGATAAGAATCCTCATTCTTTACACTGCTGCCGTCAAAGCCAGACGCAGATGCGCACCCGACAAGGAGCACAAAAATGCAAAGGACAAGGGCGATACTGATAAATTTATAATGTTTCATGTTACCTCTTTTCTATGCATTGAAATACATATCATATACGATATAACCGTGGATGCCATCCAACGATCCCTTATAAGTTTCCTGACACATCATACATCTTGGATCTTCCATTGGCCATCCACTTGTCGGAAAAATGTTATATTCTGATGATGTCCGAAATCCAACACGATTATAAAAGTTATAATTCCCCTCGACGGTTATGCCCTTATATCCGAATTCCTTTACTTTCTCAATACCCATCTGAAGCATCGCAGCTCCGATTCCCTGACGAAAATAATCTGCATGAACTGATACCGGTGCCAACATAACAATTTCAGAGGTCGGATTATCATCATGGCCTCCTTCTCTTGTAGGTGATAACGGAAAATGCGAAAACAAAAAGTGTCCGACAATCGTATCATTTAATTCCGCAACAAAAGACAATTCCGGTATATAGTATTTCGAATCTCTGATCTCTTCTACCAATGCTATAATATCGGTTCCATCCGAATAGTCTGTTCCCTCTTGAAACGAGCGCAAAATCAGCGAAACGATACTCTTATAATCTTTATGCTCTTCCGGCCGAATGGTAAGTTTTCCATTCATCAAACGTTAGACCTCCTTAAAGTGCTATCAACGAAAATATTTTACCAATGTATAACTCAGCATGATTCATACTCAAATCTCCATGATAATAATCCGACAGGATTTCCAGTGAAGCGTCTGGAATCTTTTCGTAAAGTATTTCTGCAGATTTTTTCATGATGTTTGATTCCCTGCTTCCGATCAGGATCAACGTTTTTGCCTGACACTCTTCGATACCATCCTTTAATTGATAATCAGAGTTTCCTCTCAGAAATGAGATCATATTTTCCTTTGTGATCGCGGCGCTATCCCGATAATAATCATCAAAATATTCTTTCCTGACATGCAAAGATTGGAATTGCAGTTTTGCAAACCAACGTTTTTTTACAAGTGGATAGCACAATGAAATCGTCGGTTTTATCAGTGCATGGGTTGTTCGCATCGGTAAAACAAGTGCGCTTTCAATGATTGCAAATCTACATATTGCCTTCCTCTTTGATAATATATCTACAAGGATCTGTCCTCCCAGAGAGAGACCACAAATCATAAAGACGCTCCCTGAACATTTTTCGTCTATGAAGTTGATCACCTCATCTGCATTGCTCCCAATCGTCGTAAAATCCCTGTCACTTCCACTGTGCCCGTCAATCACCGGAATGATCACATGATAGTCATCCTTTAGTCGATTGGCTTCTTCACGGAAGTTCCACGGAGCTAATCCTCCGCCATGCAAAAAAATAATGATATTTTCTTGTTCTATGCCATAATCTACATATTCCATTCTATTATCTCTCCGGAATCAGGCTCTGCCTGAGATACTTCGTTCAAATGTCACCACGATTCCATGTCCCACGGCAACATTGGGTGTTACCGCAACCACTCGCCACCCTTCCTTTGCCATTTTGTTCATCTCCATCTCAGCATTCTTTACCGGGTAAATTTCCACCTTATACTCATACATTTTTTCATCCTCCAATTTATCAGATCTTTTACATATCCTTATTTTACAATGGTATTTTTACTGTGTATAGGCATGTTCTTCATCTAAATGTGTCAATTTTTCAGGCATAAGATATTATTTTCTCAATCCATTCCCCGCTAATGTCCCACTCGCCAAAGCGTACTTCACCTGGATGTGCGTCATGAGATCCGATCAGTTTCTCCATCCAGATCATATCATACCATCTGCCAAATTTATATCCGCTGTTATGGAAACGTCCAACTTCCGTAAAACCCATCCTGCTATGAAAATACATACTGTCATTTGTAAGAAATTCATCCTCCACCTTTGCGCTCGCAATACAGGCGTTCATGTTCAATACGCCCATTTTCATTAATGATTGCTCCAAGCATTCGTACAGCCGTCTTCCAGTGCCGTTTCTTTTTGCATCTTTTCTGACGTATACGGTTGTCTCCACAGACCAGTCATAGGCTTTTCTGCCTTTAAATGTATTTGCATATGCATAGCCAATGATTTTTCCGTCTTCTACCGCCTTTATGTAGGGATATTTCGCAGAAATCTGCAATATCCTGTCTGCAAAATCTTCCACAGAAGGAACGACATACTCAAATGAGACGGCAGTATCTCTCACATACGGTGCATAGATTGCCAGCAATTCTTCTGCGTCATCTATCGTTACTTTTTCGATCGTCATATTTGCCTCCAGAACTCACTTCTTCCATGCCCTTTTACTCCCGTTCTTCTACAATAATTCCTGTGAACTTCGGTACACCAAATCTGTTCGTAAACAACTCGCATTTGCATAAAAAGGAGTAGAAAATGTGCATGCCTTGTTTGCAGAGTGACTCGTAATTTCCCTGGCCCTTTGCAAGGATCACATCTGCACCATCCACAGCTTCT
>JALELN010000071.1 GCA_022771765.1 Lachnospiraceae bacterium
GGGAAAACGGACTGGCAGGAGCAGAAAAAGCAGCAGGCGGCGCTTCGCAAAAAGCAAAATGAGCTGAAAAAGACGGAAGAGGAGATCGCTCGTCTGGAGGAAGAGAAGGAACTTCTGGAAACGGAGGCATCCGATCCGGCGGTTGCAACGAACTCTGCGCGCCTCTTTGAACTGCACACACAGATAACAGAGATTGAAGAAACGCTGGAGGGGCTCTATCAGACATGGGAGGAGCTGGCGAGCGATGAGGATCTGTCCTGACATTGACATTTTCTTAACGAATAGCTATACTGAAAGTTAGGAAATTTAACGGGAAGGTTAAGGGGATTCTGGATATGGAAGAAAAGGAAATCTCACAGGCGGTCATTCGGCGTATGCCGCGCTATTACAGATATCTGGGTGAACTTCTGGATGCGGGTGTGGAGCGCATCTCGTCGAATGATCTGAGTAGTCGAATGAATGTGACGGCATCCCAGATTCGTCAGGACCTGAACAATTTTGGCGGTTTTGGACAGCAGGGCTATGGCTATAATGTGAAGTATCTCTACGAGGAGATCGGAAAGATTCTTGGACTGAATACGACGCACTATGTTATCATTATCGGTGCCGGACATCTTGGTCAGGCACTGGCAAATTATGTGAAATTTGAAAAGCTTGGTTTTGTGATCACTGCGTTATTTGATGTGGATCAGAAGCTGATCGGGACGAATGTCCGTGGCATACCGGTTTTATCGATTGATGAGTTGCCAGATTATGTGAAAAATCACACGGTAGACATCGCGACACTGACAATGCCCAAATCAAAGGCTGCACAGATTGCCAATGAGCTGGTAAGTCTTGGGGTGCATGCGATCTGGAATTTTGCCCATGTAGATCTGGAGTTGTTTGACAAGGATGTGATCATAGAGAATGTGCATCTGTCTGACAGTTTGATGCAGCTGTCATATAATACCGTGAAACATACGAAAGAAAAAGGGAACGGTTCAGGACACTGACAGTCTAAGAAAGGCGGGGAGGATCTATGGCTGAAGACAAAGATTTTCGTGTGTTTTTGCAAAATAAAAAGATTCCGGTCTGTATACTGGATCAGAAGTGGCATCGGCTGTTTGCCCTCAAAGGGAAGCCGGAAAATGTGGCCGCCTGCGAGCAGGAACTGAACGAACTGCTGAAAAAACAGGGGCAACTGAACAATGAGATTCGGGAACTGAAAAAGCTGAAGAGCAAGCTGATGGGTAATATCGTTGAAAACATGGAGGGTACACATGCGGAGAATGCCGGCCGCATCAGTTCCAAAAAGCTGGATGAGGATAAGCGCCTGATCGATGATATCAACGCAAAGCTGGAGGCGCATGAGGATGAAATGCTGGAGCTGCCCCGGGAGATTGACCGCGTCAACAAGGAGCTGATGCTGTTGACTGTGGAATACTGCTATGGAAATCTCAGATGCAATGTAAAGGAGATCAGGGAAATCACGGACTGGATCACACAGGTGCGCATTGATCTAAAGAAAAATATTATTAAAAAGCAGAACCGTGAGATCAATTCACGCCAGATCTATGCGTATATGCATGATCTGTTTGGTGCGGAGATGATGGATGTCTTTGATCTGGATCACGATGATATTGATCTGCGGATTCTGGAACCGCCGAAGAAAAAGCCGGAGGAGGCGAATGGGCAGTCCGGTAGTGAGAACGGTAAGCAAAGCACGCAGAGCCCTGCCGCGCCGGATGGTAGTGTCAAGGCAAAGGGTGGCGGTGAGCCGGAGGAAAAGCCCGGAAAAGAGAATTTTGAGACGACGTGAAAGCGCTCCGGGTAAACAACCGAAGAAAACGAATAATTGATCATAGCGATGAGGAAAGATTGACATGAAAAAAATGTTGGGGGTGTTGCTGGCAGCGGTAATATTCGCGCTGGGCGGTTGCGGAAGAGAAACGCAGGCAGATCCTGTTGAAACGGTTGTGATTCCACCGGTAAATATGGAAACAGACGATCAGCAGGAGAAAGAACCGGATCAGGAAGAAGTATCAGATCGGGAAGAAATATCGGATCACAGCAAAACAGAATCGGATGAAGATCAGGAGCAAATCGTGGAGCATTCCCAAATTGCGGATGCAGCGGAAAAGGGAGAGCATGCGGATTTGTCACAGCGCGTGGAGCAAAAGCTGGCGGAGATGACACTGGCAGAAAAGGTGGCACAGATGTTCATTCTCACACCGGAATCCCTGACCGGGTATTCACAGGTGACACAGGCCGGCCCTTCCACGGAGCAGGCGCTGGAGCAGTATCCGGTGGGAGGTCTTGTCTATTTTTCCGCCAATTTAGAATCGGCGGAGCAGGTAAAAAAAATGACTGCCGGACAGCAGCAATATGCAATGAAACGGATCGGATTACCGCTTTTTCTGGCGATTGACGAGGAAGGTGGAGCGATTACGCGCATCGCGTCATCCGGCTTGTTTGATGTACCATCCTTTGAGCCTATGCCGCAAATCGGTGCTTCCAAAGATCCGGACAGAGCATATGAAGTCGGGAGTACGATCGGTGCGTATCTGGATGAGCTGGGATTTAATCTCGATTTTGCCCCGGTGGCAGATGTATTGACCAATGATCAGAATACCGTCGTCAAAAACCGGTCTTTTGGCACTGACCCAAAACTCGTTTCCAAAATGGTGCGGGCACAGCTTCGGGGTCTGCAGGATCAGGGCGTTTATGGATGTGTCAAGCATTTTCCGGGACATGGCGCAACGACCGCGGATACGCATGCCGGCTATGCCTATACGGATAAGACCTGGGAGCAGCTGCGGGAGAGTGAACTGATACCATTTGCCGATGCAATCGGTCAGGGAGTATCCTTTCTCATGGTGGGACATATCTCGCTGCCGGCGGTGACCGGATCGGATGAGCCGGCATCCTGTTCAGAAACGATCATACAGGAAAAACTCCGTGACACGATGGGGTATGACGGCATCGTCCTGACAGACGGATTGAAAATGAAGGCGATCACAGATCATTATACATCCGCACAGATGGCGGTAAAGTTTGTTCAGGCAGGTGGGGATATCTTATTAGAGCCGGAAAACTTTCAGGCGGCCTATGATGGTATTTTACAGGCAGTGGCAGACGGTACGATCAGTGAGGAGCGGATTGACGAGTCTGTGCGGAGGATTTTACGGATCAAGCTGTCAATTCTTGAGGAGGAGTAGACAGTTCATCAAATAAACAAGGGAGGAAATTGAAAATGGCTAATTTAAAAGATTCATTTTCGAAGGGAATTACGGCATTAAATGTCAAGACAAACAATTTTATGGAGGAAAATAAGTGTAAGACTTATATTACGACGCTGGAAAATGAGATTCGTGATCTGAAGACGGAAATCGGAAACGTTGCATATCAGAAATGGGCTTCCGGTGCCTCTTACACAGAAGGGGTGGAGCCGATTCTGGCCCAGATCAAAGAAAAATATTCTGAAATCGATCGTCAGAAACAAAAAATCGAGCAGCTTCAAATGGAGGAAAAGCAGATTCTCGGATCACAGAATGCAGCTCCTGCAGGAAATAAAAAGTTCTGCAGCCAGTGCGGTGCTCCGAATGAGATGAATTATAAGTTCTGCTGTAAGTGCGGAGCACCCTTAAGCATGTAATGATACATGTGTAGAACAAGATGATAGAAATACGTCATATAAAGAAAAGCTATGGAAAGAGAACGGTTTTGGAGGATATCTGTTTTCAGGCAGCGACAGGTGAACGTGTTGTGATCGTAGGAAAAAACGGGTGCGGAAAGTCTACGCTGTTGCAGATACTGGCAGGAGCAATCCGCCCGGATGCAGGAGAAATCCGGTATTTTCATGAGGAACCGTTAAAAAAGAGAAAACTATTTCAGACCTGTTGCGGGTATGTTCCGCAGGAAAATCCCCTGATGGAGGATCTGAGCGTGCTGGACAATCTCAGATTGTGGGGCTTTCGCAAATCGCGTCCGGATCCGGTGATCCTGCAGCAGTTTGGTCTGGAGGAATTGTTAAACCGAAATGTGGAGCTGCTTTCGGGCGGTATGAAGCGAAGAGTAAGTATCGCCTGTGCCGCGATCGCCCATCCTCCGGTGATGCTTTTGGATGAGCCAACGACCGCACTTGATATCTGTTACAGAGAAGAAATCCGGCAATGGATGAACCTCTATCAGAAACGCGGCGGAATTATTGTAATGACAACCCATGAGGAGTCGGAGATCATGGATGCACAGCATTGTCTGGTGATGAATGCCGGCAGATTGTATGAGGTAGCGGATGCGGACCGGAATATGAGACATATTTTAGAGATGACAAGAGAGGAGTTAGATGATGGAACACAGGTATGACCCGATGACAGGGGAACTGTTACAGGAGGAGAAACCGCGTTTTGACCCGATGACAGGGGAATTGATACAAGAGGAAACACCGCGGTTTGATCCGATGACGGGAAAGCCGCTTCAGAGCGAACAAGAGAAGACTGAGCCGGAGATGCGCTTCGACCCGATGACGGGAGAACCGATCAGAAATGACGGTTTTGATCCGATGACAGGAGAGCCAATCCGTTCAAAGGCACAATCAAAAAAATTGCCGGTGGTCGGCGCGGTTATTGGTGGAGTGGTAGTTGTGGCAGCTGTACTGGTCGGCTGTTTTGTGAACGGCACATTTTTAAGTAAACCCATGAAAGTGCTGCTGGCAACAAAACGGACCTTTTCTGATCAGCCTAAGTTTATGAAGGATCTTGATCTGGAACAGGCATCATCTGTACTGCAATCAGGAAAGTATAAGCTGTCGGTGAATATGGATGTGGATGGTGACAGTATAGAGGGCGCATATGCCAGCACAGAAAACGAAAAGCAGCTGCATATGAATGTCAGTCCGGATGGCAGTCCGTCCATAGAGGTCAGTGCGTCGCTGAGCGAGACACAGTTGAAGCTCTATGTTCCGGAGTGGTCAAATGATGTATATGTCTGGAATTATAAAGAGGACTGCGACGGTTATGTGGAAGACGTTTTTGATGCTGCGGATCTTGATTACGAGGAGATCTCGGATGCGCTCTGTGCACTTTACGAACAGGATAAGCAGGAAAAAAATGTAAAGACGATTTCAAATGATCTGATCAAACAGGTCAAGTCTATGGACTGGGAGAAAGCAGACAGCCGGGAATTTGAAATCAACGGAAAATCGCGAAAGGCAAAAGGCTATGCAGTGACTTTTACAGAGGACGATGCGAAAGATTTTCTGGATTTGATAGAAGCCTTTATTGATGAAAATTATGAGATGCAGTCGGATCTGTATAAAGATGCATTTGATGAAATAGACGATGAGATCAGGGATATGTCAGATGTGGACCTGACATTTTATATTTATCGGAACCGACTGGCAGCTGTCTGTATGGAACAGGGAAAAATCGAGTGCGAACTGTTCTTTAAGGGTGGAGATTTCCGGATGCAGAATATGGAATTGAATCTTGATGACGGAGATGATTCCGTGTCTTTGGAACTGGCCGGCAGAACGAAGGATTCCAAAGAAAACTATGAGCTGTCTGTGGACGGAGATACGATGATCCGGCTGGAATATGACACAAAATCCGGTCACTATGAACTTGAGCTGGGAGAGGATAGAGATTTGATCGAAGGCGATATCCTTAAGGAGCGCGGTCAGACGGGCATTTCTGTTGAAACAGATAACGACCTGGAGATGGATCTGGTATTGACAAAGGACGCTGCATTGGAGGAACTGCCTGACAGAGAGATTGATATTATGGAAATGAGAGAGAAGGACTGGATGAAGCTCTTTTCAGACATCTTTGATTCGGATGAAGCCGCAGAAGAGGCAGTTCCGGATGAAGAAGACGAGGCAGACTGGCCGGCAGACGAGGCATTGTAGAGTAGACGAATATGAATAGCATGCTCATATATCTTTATCTGGAATGGAAGAAGAGCCTGCGTCTTGTAAAAAAAATGGTGGTGGCAGTGTCCCTTCTGCTGGTAATTTTAACAGTGGGGGTGGCCGCCACCACATTTGCAATGACCAAGGCGAATGTGATGACAAAAGTCCCGGTCGGGATTCTTGTTCCGGAGAGTGAAATTCAGACACGGATAGTCGTGCAGTTTGCTTCTACGCTGGATAGTGTGCAAAGTATTTGCGAGATTGTATATTATGATGAGGAAGAACTCTTGATGCAGGATCTGCGGGATGGAGATATACAGGCGGGTATTGTCTTTCCGGATCATTTTTATGAGGACGCGGATCAGGGAGTCAATACACCCGCTACGGTATATGTGTCGGACAGCCCGGATCTATCGCAGCGTCTGTTTCGTGGTATGATCCGAAACGGAGTGGGACTCCTGCAGACAGCTGAATCCGGCGTGTATGCGGTATTAGATTTGTCGGAACAGTATCCTGCCGGGCTTGACCGGGAAGAAATCGGCGACCTGCTGCTGGATATGTATGTCAGACAGCTCTTTAATGGAGGCAGGCTGTTTGAGCAGATCATTGCCTCACCCTTTGATTCCTACCGGCTGCCGCAATATCTGTTCGGGGGACTTCTGCTGCTGGCAGTTTTTCTGCCGGGACTGTGTCTGGGCGCTTTTTACAGAGCCGAACAGCGTCCGTTGGAACAAAAGCTTCTGATTCTTGGCATCGATGCATGGAAGATCTCTCTGGTGCGGGTCGTGGTAATGGGACAATTATTATGGTTTCTGTTCCTGGGTGTATATGCGGCTGGCTGTATGTTTTCTGCCTTTAGCGGATATACCATTGTATTTTGGGACGCAGAGGTTCTGCCGGGCGCGCTGTTTTTGTGCGTGGCACTGGCCTGTGTCTTTCATGGGATCTATGCATGCAGTGGGGAGGTACGTACAGGAACGATTGTGCTTTTACTGGTGGAACTGTGGATGCTGATCGGATCGGGAATGCTCCTGCCGGTGGATTTTCTGCCGGAACTGATGCAGAAGCTCTGCCGCATGACGCATCTGGATGCCTGGAGCAGTTTTGTGCTAGCATTGATTTATCAGGGCTTTGACGGAAGATCTGCATGTGTCATTGGTTTGTATGCAGTAGGAATGTTTGGTTTGGGAGTGTTGGGCTTGTGGAAACATACGTTGTCTGGTTACAGATTTTT
Organism: Lachnospiraceae bacterium; assembly: GCA_022771765.1. Classification (GTDB taxonomy): domain Bacteria; phylum Bacillota; class Clostridia; order Lachnospirales; family Lachnospiraceae; genus W0P33-017. Next base: position 7,125 of record JALELN010000071.1, read on the forward strand.
TTTAAACAACAACTGAAAAAGCCTCTATACTGGTTTCAGATATTATTACTGATTGCGGGTGTCTGCTGCATGGTTTCCATCCGGTTTCCGGGTGCGGATAATTGTAAGATCGGCTATTGTTTCGATCAAAAGAGCGTGGATGACTGGCTGTTAAGAGATCAAAGTGTGCAGGATGATACGCTTCGCTTCTGTTTTTATGAGGAAGAGGAACAATTGTATGCAGCTGTCAGATCGGGTTACATGGACTGCGGATTTGTGCTGCCGGCAAGAATGGGAGAAGGGGCATCGATCGAGAGTGTGGTATCTCCCATCTCTACAAAAAATGCGCTTGCAAAGCTGACTGTCTTTGAAGTCTGCTACCGGATACTCAGTGAGGACATTCTGTTGGCAGCAGATCAGAAGTTGTATGGAGAGGCCGGTCAGGAGCGGGAGGAACTGCTGTTACAAAAGAACAGAGAAATCATAGCTAGTGACCGGGTATTTGATATTCAGATGATAGAAGTGCCGGTTGAAACGAAAGTTCAGTCAGAGATTCCGGAACAGCTTCCGGTGCAGGGAATAGCGGGAATGTTTGTGATGATGATCATGCTGCTGGCGGACGGAATCATCTTTGATCCGAAAAGCCGGGGATTATTGAAAGCGCTTTCGCTATCCCGGCGCAGGGCGGTGTGTATGCTGTACAGCCTGGCCGCAGGACTGCTTCCGGCATTGGCCTCGCTTATGCTGATTGGTATCACAGGCCGGTCAAGAGGGATTGCAGCGGAACTGCTCGCTATGTTTTTACTGATTATCTGGACGCAGCTTTGGAGTTGTCTTTTGATCCGCCGGAGAGAGGTCGAAGGCTACCATGTGGAATTGGTGCTGTTTCTGGCGGTTCAGCTTCTTGTCTGTCCTGTCTTTGTGGATTTGTCGGGATATCTCCCGGCGTTAAAGGTGCTTCGGTTATTGTTCCCTCTGGGAATCTATCTAATATAAAAAGAGGTGAATGTTCTTGAAATATCTGGTACGAAAAGGCGAAATGAAACAGTATGATAGGAACACCATGGATGTGTTTGGCATTCCATCCGTGGTACTTATCGAGCGGGCGGCGCTGGCTGCCGTGGAGGAGCTGGAGCGCGATGGACTGCAGGCGGGCAGCCGCATTCTGGTTGCCTGTGGCACGGGAAATAACGGCGCGGACGGACTGGTCATGGCGAGACTGTTGTATTTAAAGGGGCATCAGGTTCAGATCCTTGTGATCGGCAATCGGACAAAGGCGACGCCGGAAAATAAAAAAGAGCTGGAGATCGTAAACAATTACGGCATTCCGGTCTTTTCGGCAGAGGATTTCCTGAAAAAGGTCTGTCTGGAAGACGGTGGTGGAAACGGCAGTAAACAGGTATCCGGCTGTGACAGATATGATGTACTGGTGGATGCGATCTTCGGTGTCGGACTCTCCCGCAGGATCGAGGGCGTATACGGACAGCTGATCCAATGTCTGAATGTCCTGCCCGGCAAAAAGCTTGCAGTCGATATTCCAAGCGGAATTGACGCGGATGACGGTTCCGTGCTGGGCGTGGCATTTCGCGCAGATCTGACAGTGACATTTTCTTATGAAAAGGTCGGTATGCGTCTGTTTCCGGGGCAGGATTTTTGTGGGCGAATTGTCTGCCGCAGTGTAGGTATTGACAATTATAGCTTTCTGCTGGGCACGGAACGCGGGCGGGAGCCGTGTACGGCGGCTTTTACACCGGAGGATGTGGCACTGATTCCAACACGAAAGCCACACACAAATAAGGGCTCCTATGGAAAGGTGCTTGTGGTCGCCGGCAGTGTGAATATGGCGGGGGCGGCGATTTTCAGTGCCCGGGCTGCATATTTATCCGGCTGCGGACTGGTGCGTATCCTAACACCGGAGGAAAACCGTACGATCATTCAGAGCGCGCTTCCGGAGGCAGTGCTCACGACGTATCACAGTAAAAAACCCGAGATGGAGACTGTAGTCAGCGCTTTGCAGTGGGCAGATGTGATCGTCTGCGGCCCTGGTCTTGGCACCGGGGACGTGGCACACCGGCTTGTGCAGTCGGTCCTGAAAAATGCGGCGGTTCCCGTGATCATGGACGCGGATGCGCTCAATATCATAGCGGATGAGACTGACGTGCTGCGCAAACCCCATACGGATCTGATCGTGACCCCGCATCTGGGAGAGATGGCGCGCCTGCAGGGAGTGACAGTCTCCTATATACAGGATCATCTGATGGAGACTGCTGAGGAATTTGCGCGTACCTATAATCTGATCTGTGTATTAAAGGATGCCAGAACGATCACGGCAATTCCCTATGAACATACTTATGTTAATCTGTCCGGAAATAACGGTATGGCGACCGGAGGAAGCGGGGATGTTCTGACCGGAGTGATCGCGGGGTTGATCGCGCAGGGAGCAAAGCCGGAGCTGGCGGCACCGCTGGGTGTCTATGTGCATGGTCTGGCAGGAGATGAGGCAGCGGAAATCCATGGGCGTTACAGCCTGATGGCACAGACTCTTCTGGATGCGCTGCCTAAGATATTTTTAAGGAAAGAAGGAATGGAATCATGATAGTTTACCCAAGGGTGCATGCAGATATTGATCTGGATGCAATCCGGCACAATATGGATGAGATGCACAGACTGACGGATCCCCATACAAAGTTGATGGCAGTTATAAAGACGGATGGTTACGGACATGGTGCGATCCCGATCGCGAGAGAACTTGAACCTATTGAATATGTATATGGCTATGCGGTGGCCACGGAGGAGGAAGCACTGGCTCTGCGGGCAGATGGGATCAAAAAGCCGATCCTGATTCTTGGATACACATTTCCGGAACAGTATGAGGCGCTGTTACAGGCACAGATCACTCCGGCAATCTTCACGATGGAGGCGGCAAAGCTGCTGTCCGAGGCAGCAAAACGCATGGATGTGACCGCGCATATTCATATTAAGCTGGACACAGGAATGGGGCGTGTCGGGTTTCTCGTGTCTGAAGAGAGTGCTGATGTGATTGCACAGATTGCGAAACTGCCGCATATCATGATAGAAGGAATGTTCACGCATTTTGCGCAGGCGGATGAGACAGACAAGACTTCCGCAAACCGGCAGCTGACTGAATTTCTGAGAATGGCTGACATGCTGGAGAAGCGTGGTGTGCACATTCCGCTTCGACACTGCTCCAACAGCGCTGGTATTTTGGATCTGCCGCAGGCAAATCTGGACATCGCCCGGGCCGGAATCACGCTCTATGGGCTGCATCCCTCGGAGGAGGTGCATCTGGAGCGGATGGCTATGAAACCTGTTATGTCCTTAAAAAGCAGGGTTGTGCATGTGAAAACACTGCCTGCCGGCTATGGGATCAGCTATGGCGCGACCTATGTGACTAAGGATGAGCGCGTTATCGCTACGATTCCCGTGGGATATGGTGATGGCTATGCGAGAAGTCTTTCCAACAAGGGGGATGTTCTGATCCGGGGCAGGCGGGCACCGATCTGCGGACGTGTGTGCATGGACCAGTTTATGGTGGATGTGACCGATATTCCGGGTGTGTGTGTGGGAGATCCGGTTACATTGATCGGAACCGATGGCAATGAACAGATTACGTTGGAGGAATTAGGAGAAAAGTCAGGACGTTTTAACTACGAGTTCGCCTGTGATCTTGGGAAACGAATTCCGCGTGTGTTCTATAAGGGTGGCAGGAGAATTGCAAGCTGGACACAATATGACGGTCTCGTTGAATAAAACGCATGTCGCATGGAAATACTTCAGAATATCAAAGGTACAAGGTACTACAATATTTTTTCTGGAGTGAAGACAATGACAATTCGACGAGGAGATGTTTACTACGCAGATTTAAGACCGGTGGTCGGCTCAGAACAGGGCGGTATTCGTCCGGTATTGATTGTACAGAATGATATAGGGAACCGACACAGCCCTACGGTGATTGTAGCGGCAATCACATCGCAGATTAATAAATCGAAGCTTCCTACGCATGTGGAGCTTTCATCCAGACGCTATGAGATGGTCAAAGATTCAGTCATTCTGCTGGAGCAGCTTCGCACCATTGACAAGCGCCGTCTGAAGGAGCGGGTATGTCATCTGGATGGGGAGATTCTGACAAAAGTAGACAAGGCACTGGAAATCAGTCTGGAGCTTCCTACATAAGCTTTTACCTATTCCTGATAGTTACAACTTGACTTTAAAGGCAGAGAATGGTATATTTCTAGTGTTTTTACAAGAGTATGAAGATTAACGAGGAAAAACAAACAGGAGAATTATATGGAAGATGCCGGTAACCCACATAGGGGTTTTCTAGACAAAATGAAAAAATTTTTTAACAGGAATTCAGACGATGTCACGGAGGAGGAGATCATTTCTCTTGTCAACGAGGGACATGAACAGGGCTTTATCCGTGAGAGCGAAGCGGAGATGATACACAATATCTTCGAATTGAGTGATAAGGATGCGAAAGATATTATGACGCATCGAAAGCAGATTTGTGCGCTGGATGGCACGAAAACTTTTTCGGAAACGCTTGATCTGATCTTAGAACAGCCGTTTTCCAGATTTCCGGTGTACATAGAAGATATGGATAACATTGTTGGTCAGGTTCATATCAAGGAAGTACTTGCTCATGCGCGGGACACCGGGTGCCAGGATGTACCCATTCAAGACATTAAGGGTCTGATGACACCCGTGGATTTTGTGCCGGAGACGATTGGAATTACAGCGCTGTTTCAGCGGATGCAGACATCCAAAAACCATCTGGTCATCGTTATTGATGAGTATGGACAGACAGCGGGTCTGGTGGCTCTGGAGGATATTTTAGAGGAGATTGTCGGCAATATTTTTGACGAACATGACAAGGAAGAACACCACATCGTGTCGCGCACGGACGGTACATATTTTATGGACGGCTCGGCAGATCTGGAGGAAGTGGCACAGACACTTGGTCTGGAGGAACTGGCAGAGAATGAGAATGATACGTTAAATGGTTATCTGATCTCGTTGATCGACAAAATACCTGGCGACGGGGAGCGTTTCGAAGTGGAGGCAAACGGTTTTTTATTCCGTGTGCTGTCCGTGAAGGATAAGATGATCCGTCGTGTTGAGGTGAAAAAGTTACCCGGAGCCGTGGACGGCTCTCAACTATAAAAAACTATAACGAAAAGAGGAAAGGTTATGTCAGGACATTCAAAGTTCGCGAATATCAAACATAAGAAGGAGAAAAATGATGCGGCAAAGGGCAAGATTTTTACGATGATCGGTCGTGAGATCGCAGTGGCAGTCAAAGAGGGAGGCCCTGATCCTGCAAATAACAGCAAGCTGGCTGCAGTCATTGCAAAGGCAAAGGCAAACAATATGCCCAATGATACGATTGACCGTGGAATTAAGAAGGCTGCTGGAGACGGGGATAATGTAAACTATGTAGTGGCTACATATGAGGGCTATGGTCCTGCGGGCACTGCCATTATTGTAAAGTGTCTGACAGACAATAAAAACCGTACTGCTGCAAATGTGAGAAACGCTTTTACAAAGGGACAGGGAAGTATTGGAACACAGGGATGCGTGTCTTACATGTTTGATGAGCGTGGTCAGATCATCATCGAGAAAGAGGTATGTGAGATGGATGCCGACGATCTGATGATGCTGGCTTTAGATGCAGGTGCCGATGATTTCAATGAGGAAGAGGACAGCTTTGAGATCCTCACGGCTCCGGATGCTTTTGACGCGGTCCGCGCCGCGATCGAGGCAGAGAATATCGAGATGGCAAGCGCGGAGGTGACCATGCTTCCGCAGACTTATGTCACACTTTCTGATGAGACGGATTTGAAAAATATCCAGCGTATTCTGGACCTTTTGGATGAGGATGACGATGTGCAGGATGTTTATCACAACTGGGATGAATAAAGACGAAAAAAAGGAGCCTTTTTGGTTCCTTTTTTGTTTGTCTAATCAGTGTGAATGTGTTAGAATAGAAATAAATGTAAGAGAATCATGTAGTTTGATACTTACAAGCTGGAGGAATTATGAAATTTTTGAGAGGTGTGTGTCCTCATTGTAACGGTGAGCTTCAGATTCCGGAGAATCTTGATACGATTATTTGTATGTACTGCGGAAAAGAGTTTTCGGTGAGGGATGCACTGACACAGAAAGAAGAGCCGGACAGACCGGAGAAGGTAGCAGATGAGACGGTGTCTGAGGCACTGCACAGCCTGCTATATGACATTGAGAATCCGATTCAGAACTTTAAAAAGCCTTTATATATGGATTCTTTTCAAAAATATGTCTCGGATCACGCGAAGGATCTTGCGATTTTAGAGCAGGCTTATCTGGCTTCCGATGAGCCGGAGTGCATGATGGAGCGGGTTGCGGAACCTTTTGCTGCCGATGTGGAGAATGATCTGAATAGTCGTCCCGGACGAAAGCGGGAGGGAGTGCTGATGGACTACAATTTGTCTATGGTAGTCTATGTATTTCCTGCTCTTCTGGAGACCGATGATGTTTCCGGTCAGGCGTGGATTGATGCGCTTGTGTCTGGATGGAAAAAACATTTTCCAAAGACAGATTTAAAAGCCGCCACTGCAAGGGAGATTAACGATGGCTTCCGTTACAAGTTCTGTTATATTACCACAGCCGTGTGCATGAACAGACACAAGCCGGATGACTGTTATGAATTATCGCTTCTTCGCTCATTTCGCGATGATTATCTGCTACAGAGTGCAGAAGGGGAAAAAATGGTGCACGAGTATTATGACGTGGCGCCGTCCATCGTGAAGCATATCGACCGGCGTGAAGATGCCGGCGCGATTTATGAGGGAATCTGGCAGCAATACATATCTCCGTGTATCCGGCTGATCGAGTCGGATCAGAAGGAGGCATGTGTGGATTTGTACAAGCATATGGTATATGAGCTGAGAGATTTATATTTTCATTAAAATAAAACAAAAATCGGAGGGAAAGCATATGAACAAGATATTATTTGCAGCATCAGAGTGTGTACCGTTTATCAAAACCGGAGGTCTTGCGGATGTCTGCGGAGCGTTGCCTAAGGAGTTCGATAAGCGGTATTGGGATATCCGTGTGGTACTTCCCTTTTACAGTTGTATTCCGGAGCAGCTGCGCAACCGGTGCGAGTATGTGACACATTTCTATATGGGTACGGGTTCCTATATTCCGAGCAAATATGTCGGTGTATTCCAGTGTGAACTGGACGGTATCAAGTACTATTTTATTGATAATCAGGAATACTTTAACTGTGTCGTTCCTTACGGTGATATCCGCTATGATATTGAGAAGTTTGTGTTTTTTGACAAAGCGGTACTTTCTATGCTCAAGCTGATTAATTTCCAGCCGAATATCATCCATTGCCATGACTGGCAGACCGGTTTCATTCCGGTGTACTTAAAAACAGAGTTTCAGGCAGATATGTTCTATTGGGGCATGAAATCCATTATGACGATTCATAACCTGAAATTCCAGGGTGTCTGGGATAAAAAGACGATGATGGGTCTGACCGGTTTTCCCGCAGAGTTGTTTACTCCGGATAAACTGGAGTTTAATAAAGACGCGAATATGTTAAAGGGTGGTCTTGTATACGCGGATTATGTGACGACTGTCAGTGATACCTATGCTGGAGAGATTCAGACGCCTTACTATGGTGAGGGACTGGACGGTTTGTTGCGCGCGCGTCACTTTGATATGCAGGGTATCGTAAATGGTATCGATTACAGTGTTTACAACCCGGCAACCGATCCGAAGATTTATGTGAATTATGATGCGTCAACCTTCCGTAAGAAGAAGGCAATGAACAAGGAGCGGCTGCAGCAGGATCTTGGTCTTGCTGTCGATAAGAAGAAGTTTATGATTGGTCTGATTTCCAGACTGACGGACCAGAAGGGGCTGGATTTGATCAATTATGTGATTGACCGGATCGTGGATGATTACACACAGCTTGTTGTGATCGGAACCGGTGAGCCGCAGTATGAGAATATGTTCCGCCATTATGCATGGAAATATGGAGATCGTATTTCTGCAAATATCTGCTACAGTGATGATCTGGCCCATAAGCTCTATGCGGCGGCAGATGCGTTCCTCATGCCCTCACGCTTTGAGCCCTGCGGACTGACACAGCTGATTTCCTTCCGCTACGGAACCGTGCCGATTGTCCGCGCCACCGGCGGTCTGCGTGATACGGTACAGCCTTATAATGAGTATGAGCATACCGGAGACGGTTTCTCTTTCACGAATTATAATGGTGAGGAGATGCTTGGTATTATCAACTATGCAAAACATATTTACTTTGACTTTAAGAAAGACTGGAATAAGATGATTGATCGTGGCATGGCCAATGATTACTCATGGAATGCGTCAAAGTATAAATATGAGAACTTGTATAATTATCTGATCGGATAAAGATGAGAGTTCAAAGACCATCGACCTGGAGGCCGGTGGTCTTTTTACATATGGTTTTATGACCGTAATAGAATGCATGCAAATTGGGCATACTGGTAAAAAATGCGAATATGCACAAGGAGGGTGACGCAATGCGTGAGTTTAATCAGACTGGAGATGAAAAGACAGAGGATACAGATGAGATCCGGGAATACGGTATGACGGATTTGGATGACCCGGAGCGGGAGCACCAGATTCAGTTGATGACGATCATCGGAGAGATTGAAGGACATGATGTGCTTCCAAATACGAGTAAAGCCACCAAGTACGAGCATGTACTTCCGAAGCTGGCAGAGGTGGAGGAAAACCGGGAGGTAGACGGTTTACTCCTGCTTTTAAATACAATGGGAGGGGATGTGGAATCGGGACTTGCCATCGCAGAGATGGTGGCTTCCATGTCAAAGCCCAGTGTTTCACTGGTGCTTGGCGGCAGTCATTCAATCGGAGTACCTCTTGCAGTATCGACTGACTATTCGTACATTGTTCCGACAGGAACCATGGTCATTCATCCGGTGCGGTTAAACGGACTGACCATCGGCGCGCCGCAGACCTATGAATATTTTCAACAGATTCAGGACCGGATCACCGGATTTGTGTCTGCGCATTGCGGGATTACACAGAAACGTCTGGAGGAACTGATGTTAAATACCGGCATGCTGACCAAGGATCTCGGAACGGTGCTTGTCGGGGCACAGACTGTCGAAGAAGGGTTGATCAATGAGGTGGGAGGCATCCATCAGGCACTGGAGAAACTGCATGAGCTGATTGATCTGAATCGTAAGAAATAACTTTTTGGGTGACATTTATGCCTGAATATGCTAATATATAGAAATGTATGGTTAGCTATCAAAAAGGAGGCATGGAATGTCATTATTAGAAGCGATTCTGATGGGTATCATTCAGGGGGTCACAGAGTTTCTGCCCGTGAGCAGCTCGGGACATCTGGCGCTTTTTAAGATTCTTTTCAATGTAGAGGATGTGGGACTGCTCTTTGATGTAATTCTTCATCTGGGCACACTGATCGCGATTTTTGCGGTCTATTATAAAGATATCTGGAAGATGATTCGGGAAGGCTTTGCCATTCTTGCGGATGTATGCAGAAATATCGGCATTTTCTTTTCAAATGCCGCCAATAAGAAAAAGGGCGGGTATCACCATGTGGTGTGTAACGGTTACCGGAAGTTTGTGATGCTTGTGATCGTTTCCACGATTCCTACCGGATTGATTGGCGTCCTGGATGCGAATCTGGTAGAAATGGCATCTAAAATACTGATCGTTCCCGGTATCTGTCTGATTCTTACAAGCATGCTGCTGTTGCTGGCGGATCACTGCAAGGGTGGTGACAAGATGCCGCGTCAGGTGACTTATTCCAACGCGTTTATCATCGGTATCGCGCAGGGTATCGCGACGATGCCCGGTTTGTCGCGGTCAGGAACGACGATCGCGGCATGTTTACTTAGCGGATTTAACCGTAAATTTGCGGTAAAGTATTCGTTTATCATGTCCATACCGGCAGTACTTGGTTCGCTCGTGTTTGAACTTTCGGATTTTGCGAGCGTGTCATTTACCAGCACGGAAATCATCTATTACCTGATCGGTATGGTGGTGGCGGCAGTTGTAGGATATATTTGTATCAAGGCGATGCTTTACGTTGTGCGTCAGAAAAAATTTACCGGATTTGCGATCTACTGTTTTTTAGTAGGCGTGATTTCCGTAGGTGTATATTTTTATCGGGCATAGCGTTTGCTTGCCTGTAGTAGTGAAGGAGTAATGGAATGTCCGGTCAGAACCAGAAAAATCGGAAAAATCAGAGAAAAACGCAGTCAGGTCGGGGCAGTGGAAAAGCCACGGCAAAAAATACAAGGGCAAAGACACAGCAGCCTGAGAATGACAGTGTCTATCAGGAGGTTGTGCTGTGGGTGATGCTGGCAGTATCAATCGTTATGTTCGTCAGCAATTTTGGCATAGGTGGAAAGGTAGGCAGCCTTGTGAGCAGCTTTCTGTTTGGTGTGTGTGGTCTGCTGGCTTACATCTTCCCGATTCTCTTATTTGTCGGAACGGTGTTTGTACTTTCAAATGGGAAGAATCGTGTTGCGGTGATCAAAGTGATTGCTGCGATTCTTTTTGTATGCTTTTTATGTCTGTTTCTGGAGCTTGTGTCTGGTGTGACAGAAAATTATTCGCCGGTTAACTCTTATTTGCATGGCATGAGTGAGCACAATGGCGGTGGATTTCTGGGCGGGCTGTTTGCATGGCTGATCTGTCCGAATTTTGGCAGAGTCAGCGCCTATGTTATAGATTTTATCGTTCTGATTATCACGATGGTAGTTGTGACAGAGCGATCCGCATGGAAACATGTACAAAAAGGTGGACAGCGCGTCTATGAGACGGCGAAGGAGAGTAATGAACGTCTGCATGAGATGCAGATGCAGCGCAGAGAGGAGCGTGCACTGCGCAGAATGGAGCACAAAGTTTCCGGTGTGTCAGCCGATACGAAGCTGACTCCGGAAAAGGATGCCGGAACACGGTCTGACGCGCTGACAGAGATTACACCGGAGAGTTATGCGCGTTTCCCGGAAAAACAGGTATCTGTTGACGCATCTTCCATTGAGACTTTAGGCGGGGGAAATGCTGTGGAGCCGGCAGTAACCGCCAAGCATCAGGTGAGCCTTCAGCCGGTGGCAGAGCCGGAGAAGGAAAACAAAGAGGAGGTTCCGGTGTTTTCGCCAGAGCTGCAGAAGCTTTTTGCGCAGGTGGAGCCGGAAGCAGAGGAGATTGTTTCATCTTTGCCCGAAGTATTGCCACCGCCAGAGCCGTTTTTGAAATCTGAACCGGTGATTGCGCATGATTTTTCTGTTGAGCCTGATATTCCAGTTGAGCACGAAAGTCCCTGTGAGCCTGAACGGGCAGTAAGGCATCAGGTTCGACTTGAGCCTGAACCGGAAACTCAGCCTGAACATGAACCGAAGCAGGCGGTTGATCAAAAAGCAGAGCAAAATAAAACATCAGTGACAAATTCTTCAGGATCATCTTCAACGCCGTTGCGAAATGCTAAGATGAATGCAGCGGAAGCGGAAGATGAGGTACATGCGATTGCGGAGGAGATCGAACAGCAGGCACAGGTGAAACGTACATATGTATTTCCACCGGTGGATCTTCTGAAAAAAGGTAATCCGCGCCTGCAGGGAGACAGCAAGCAGCATTTGCAGCAGACCGCATTAAAGCTGCAGCAGACATTGAAAAATTTTGGTGTTAATGTGACGATATCAAATGTGAGTTGCGGGCCTACTGTTACGCGCTATGAGATACAGCCGTAGATGGGTGTCAAGGTCAGCAAGATTGTTAATCTGACCGATGATATCAAGTTGAATCTGGCAGCGGCGGATATACGTATGGAAGCACCGATTCCCGGAAAGGCGGCGATCGGCATAGAGGTGCCGAATAAGGAGACACTTCCTGTCATGTTCAGGGATCTTGTGGAATCAGAGGAATTTAAGCAGCATCCCTCAAATATTGCATTTGCCGCCGGACGTGATATTGGCGGACAGGTGATCATGGCAGATATCGCAAAAATGCCGCATCTACTGATTGCGGGAGCGACAGGTTCCGGTAAATCGGTGTGCATTAATACGATTATCATGTCGCTTTTGTATCGTGCAGATCCGGAGGATGTCAAGCTGATTTTGATTGATCCGAAGGTAGTGGAATTATCTGTTTATAATGGAATTCCGCATTTATTTATTCCGGTCGTGACGGATCCCAAAAAGGCGGCAGGCGCGTTGAACTGGGCAGTTGCAGAGATGACGGAGCGCTACCAGAAATTTGCGGCGTACGGTGTCAGGGATCTGAAGGGCTATAACGCGAAGGTAGAGAATATTGCGGATATTGATGATCCGGATAAGCCGAAAAAGCTGCCTCAGATAGTCATTATTGTGGACGAGCTGGCAGACCTGATGATGGTGGCGCCGGGTGATGTGGAGGATGCGATCTGCCGGCTGGCACAGCTGGCGCGCGCCTGCGGCATTCATTTAATCATTGCGACACAGCGACCGTCTGTGAACGTCATCACCGGTCTGATCAAGGCAAATATGCCGAGCCGGATCGCGTTTTCCGTGACTTCCGGTGTGGACTCCCGCACGATTCTTGATATGGTCGGTGCGGAAAAACTGCTGGGAAAGGGTGACTGTCTCTACTATCCGCAGGGACTGAATAAGCCGTTGCGTGTACAGGGCGCATTCGTTTCCGATCAGGAGGTGGCGGATGTCGTGGAGTTTATCAAGGAAAACTATGGACTGGCGACTTACGATCATAGCATAGAAGAAAAAATGAGTAAGATATCTGAGAATACCGGCAGTATGAGTACCGGAGGCACATCTGGCGCCGGAGGAGACGGGGATGGAAGGGATGCGTATTTTGTGGATGCCGCAAAGCTTCTGATGGATAAGGATAAGGCCTCGATCGGCATGCTGCAGCGTTACTTCAAGATCGGCTTTAACCGCGCGGCGCGCATTATGGATCAGCTGGAGGAGGCCGGCGTTGTTGGACCGGAAGAGGGAACAAAGCCACGTCAGATTCTGATGAATCCGGAAACTTTTGACGCATTGCTGGAGGATGGCTCTTTTTAACGGGATTGGAAAATATCAAAAAATGTGGAGGATAAACTGATGGCACAACTGATTGACGGAAAGAAAATTTCACAGGAGATCAAAGATGAATTGAAGGAAAAGGTTGCGGAACTGAAGGAACAGGGCATAGAGGGTGCACTGGCAGTGATCCAGGTAGGCAATGATCCCGCATCTTCGGTTTATGTGCGCAATAAAAAGCGGGCTTGTGAATATATCGGTATTCGTTCGGAGAGTTATGAGCTTCCGGAGGAGACAACAGAGGATGAGCTGCTGACACTGATTGAAACGCTGAATGAAGATCCGAAGATTAACGGGATTCTCTGTCAGCTTCCGGTTCCGGTACACATGGATGAGAATAAAATTATCCGTACGATTGCTCCAGAAAAGGATGTGGACGGATTCCACACGCAGAATGTAGGTGCGCTTGTGGTTGGTCAGACAGGTTTCGTTTCCTGTACACCGGCCGGCGTGATTCAGCTTTTGAAACGTTCAGGAATTGAGATTGCCGGAAAACATTGTGTGGTTGTGGGAAGAAGCAACATTGTCGGAAAGCCGATGGCGCTTCTGATGCTCCAGGAAAATGCGACTGTGACAATCTGCCACTCCAGAACAGCAGATTTGCAATCTATGTGCAGGCAGGCTGATATCCTGATCGTTGCGGTTGGAAAACCGAAGATGATCACGGCAGAGTATGTGAAAGAGGGAGCAACAGTCATCGATGTGGGTATTCACAGACAGGAGAATGGCAAGCTTTGTGGTGATGTGGATTTTGAACAGGTAGCGCCCATTGCCGGAGCAATTACACCGGTCCCCGGAGGTGTCGGACCAATGACGATCGCGATGCTGATGAATAACTGTGTGGAAGCTATGACCAGATAGACGAGAGGAAAACCATGAAGTGTACAAAATGTGGTGAGGACATTAAAGCGGGCAATCTGTACTGTTCAAAATGCGGTGCAGAAGTGCAGATTGTATCTGCCTATAACGTGATGGAGGAAGAATTTTTCCTTGATATTCAGAATCAGGAGATGGGCAGTAGGTCGAAGCGTAGTATGGCAGACACGGTCACTGTGCCGATGAAGAAGAATTTCTATATCAGTATATTGATTGCAATTGTCGGTTTTTTTGTACTTCTTGTGAGTGCTTTTTTGGTGAGAATTCATTTGCGCAGCATGCAGCCGGATGTGCCACAGGAGCACTACACACAGCTCATACAGGCACTTTCAGAGTCGGATGAAGATATGGCAAAAACATATTTGGATCTGGGAATTTCTGAACAGCCGGAGGAGTTGTCCGGACAATTCTGGGCGGCATGGCTTTATGGCAGACAGGGGAACCGGGAAAAGCAGATCGAGACATTACAGCATATTCTTACGATAGACGATGAAAATGTGTATGCATGCCGCCAATTGATTCGCGTGTATGTGGAAGCAGATGACTTTGAGGGTCTGTATGAGTTTTATAACGCCTGTGCAGGCAGTAAGCTTGCGGCTCTGTTTGAGGATTATCTCGTTGAATCACCGGTGATCGGGATGTCTTCAGAGCCTGCGCATGCGGGAGATGAGTTGACAATCACTGCTGCAGACGGGTTAAATGTGTATTATACCATGGACGGTTCTTCCCCAGTCACAAATGGGACACTGTATTATGCGCCAATTCGACTTGAGAGCGGGAACTATACAGTGCGCGCCGCAGCGTGTAACGAAGAAGGCTATTACAGCGAGATTGTTTCACGGGAACTGACTGTTGAAAAGCAATATCAGCTCGGAATGCCGCAGGTGACACCGCACAGCGGCGAATATCCGACACCTCAGACAATCTATGTAAATGTTCCGGAGGGTTGTAGTGCCTATTACACATGGAATGGTTCAAATCCGACAACTGCGTCAAGAAAATATAATGGTGGTATTTCTATGCCGGAGGGGAATAATGTATTGTCAGTTATATTGGTGGACGAGTATGGGAACGTGAGCAGCGTCCAGAGAGTGAATTATATTTATATGCCACAGTAAAATATATAAAAAAAGAGATAGATTCTCTGCTCGATTGCCCTTCTTCTCCGCTCCGCTTCGGTCGGGTCAAATCCGAGGTCATCCCAGACCTCGTTCCCCCTCGTCAGGCTCGGACGGGCAAAATCGCATAGAATCTATCTCTTTTATTTTTATCAATTACAGTGTAATCATTCTTCAATAAATTCAATATAGTCCTTGTCCATCTTTTTGATCCGTGCCAGTGAATACACATCTATACCCTGAGAGACAAGTTTTTCGCGACCGGGTTGGAAAGATTTCTCTATTAAAATTCCGATGCCGGCAATGGTGGCATGCGCTTTACGAATCAGTCGTAATGCGCCGGTAGCTGCTTCACCGTTTGCAAGAAAATCATCAACGATGAGTACGTGGTCATCGGCAGTGATATACTTGCTGGAGAGTGTGAGTTCATAGCTGGTGCCTTTTGTAAATGATGTGACGATTGTCTGATAGAGATCGCTGTTAAGTGTTTTAGAGGGCTGTTTCTTCAGGATGATCATCGGTACACCGAGTGTCATGGCGCAGGTGAGTGCAGGTGCAATGCCGGAACTTTCGATTGTGGCAACCTTTGTGACACCTTTATCCTGAAAATGTGCGGCGAGTTCTCTGCCAAGTTTCATCATCAGCTCGGGATCTACCTGATGGTTGATAAAGCTGTCGACTTTTAAAATGTTTTCATTGACAGCAACGCCGTCTTCACGAATTTTGTCTTCAAGTAATTTCATAGTATTTACCTCACAGAAATATTTATTAAAGAAAGTATACCACATTTTTGCCCTGACACAATGAATTATTTGTATGAAATGAAAGGTTTTTGTATAGGATGATACAAAGACTTTCGAAAGGTTTCGTGATGCATAAGCTGTGGAAAAAAATAGTTGTATTTTTCATGTGTTTTGAAATGATACTGTCTGCTGATGTGGTGCAGGCAGGCGCAGAGGAGGCAATTTGCGAGCCGGAGCAGTTGTATGCATTGTCTGCGTGTCTGATGGATGCCGACACTTGTCGGGTATTGTTTGAAAAAGAGGGAAATGTACATCGCGCTAATGCGAGTACAACAAAAATTATGACACTGATTCTGACACTGGAGCGGGCAAACCCTGACGAGACTGTTGTAGTGTCAGAGCGTGCATCAAGGCAGCCGGATGTACAGCTGAATATGAACAGCGGAGAGAAATACCGTCTGGAAGATCTGTGTTATTCGATGATGCTGGAATCTCACAATGATTCTGCGGTGGCAATCGCAGAGCATGTGGGAGGCAGCGTTGAAGATTTTGCGGTGCTTATGAACGAAAAAGCGGGGGAACTGGGCTGTGAACAGACCTATTTCATCACACCAAATGGGCTGGACGAATCAGATGGTACAAATTTTCATGGCACAAGCGCGGTTGATCTGGCAAAAATCATGTCCTACTGTATTCTGCGCTCACCGAAATCAGAAAAATTTCTGGATATTACCAGGACACAAAGCTATTCCTTTCAGGATCTGTCGGGAAAACGGAGCTTTTCCTGCCAAAATCACAATGCTTTTTTGCAGATGATGGATGGAGCACTGTCCGGAAAGACGGGTTTTACAGCTGACGCAGGTTATTGCTATGTAGGAGCGCTAAGGCGTGACGGACGCACTTTTGTAGTGGCGCTACTGGGGTGTGGCTGGCCGAACAACAAGACCTATAAATGGAAGGATTGTAAAAAGTTGTTTTCCTATGGAATTGACAACTATGATTACCAGACATATGCGCAGCCCCTTGGAAGCTGGGAGTATGCGGTCGCAGGCGGAGCAGCATCAAGCGGCGATCCGTATGAGCTCCCGGTTGTGCGGCTGGATGAGGAAAATCATGAACCGATTCGTCTGCTCTTGCGATCAGACGAGCGTATCAGCTGTGAGGAACATTTGGCTTTTGAGCCGGAAGCCCCTGTGACACTTGGGCAGAAGAGCGGTGAGGTGCGTTATTATCTGGAAAAAGCTGATGGTACACGGCAGCTGTTATACTGCGCCGGAATCTATGCCGGCAATGAAGTGGAGACAAAAAATATGGCTTTTTATATGCGTTTTTTATTAAAAAGATTTTTTGATTAATATTTGCCAAATTTTTAACAATTGCTATTGAAAAAGAATTACAAAACCTATATACTTACTATAGCGAAATTTTTGCTTTCTAAAAATTTAAGCACTAAAATATATACGGAGGTAGAAAGAATGAGTAATGGTAATGATAATTTGGCAATGCAGCGCATAGCCGGATTAGTCGACGAGAACAGT